>CAIMWD010000109.1 GCA_903845085.1 uncultured Acidimicrobiaceae bacterium | reverse complement strand
GATGCGACTTGAGAGCTTCGGAAGCGTGATGTCGAGCGCTTCGACGTCTTTCTCGGGGTCCATGTTGTCTACTTCGACGAGCATCGGCTTCTTGGGTGTGGTCGTCTCGCCCATACCGACCTTCTCGAGCTCGACACCCTCAGATCGAACTGACTCGACGAAGTCGAGGAACGCATCGGTTCCAACGACGGAGACGTACTCCGTGAGATCCGGGTCACCGCGGAACATCCGCCGAAGTCCTCGGCCCAGCGTCTGTTCGGGAAGCACTGCGCTCTTGGCGGTGAAGGGTCGAAGACCCACCATCGCGATGACGTTCTGAACGTCCCAACCCTCTCGAAGCATGAGCACCGAGACCACACAGAGGAACGGGCTCTCGTTGGAGTCGATGGATCGGCTCGCCTCACGGAGGGACTTGAGCTCCTTGTCACCCGGCTTGCCTGAGACGTCACCCGACTTGTTGGTGTGGATCGTCAGCACCTTGCCGAGGAGATCCGGGTAGGTCCGCTCCATGTAGGCAGCCACCTCGTCGGACTCAGCAGTGGTGGTCGTCATGATGAAGAGGACGGGCTTCTTGCCGCATTTCTCGAGTTCATCGCGCCGCTTCGCCCACTCGAGATAGCCCAACTTGAGGTGATCGGAATAGCGCTCGTAAACCAGATCGGAAGGTCGCTCGGTGAGCTTGTCTCGAGACACGGCATCGGGCACAACCGGGGTCTTCACGACGCCCTGCCTGATGGCCTCCACCAGTGGATAAGAGCACACCGTCTGGACGAAGACTGCGCCGTTCTGGTCCTTCGGTGTCGCCGTCACGTCGAGTTGGGCCGCGATCCCGTGACCGGTTCGTTGGCGCATCTTTGCGTCGATGCTCTCGATGGCGCGGAACCATGCCAGATCTTTGTCGTGGATGTGATGTGCCTCGTCGTTCAGCACCACTAGGTCATCGATGGTTCGCACAACCTCGCCCAAGTCGAATGTCTTCTGCGTTGTCTTGGCCACTGGCTTGCTGCCAAGGAAGTAGTCGCTCAGGTCCTCGTCCTCGAAGGTGGGCGCAGCCTCGCCTTCGTAGACACGGTGGATGTTGGTCAGGAAGATGTTCCCACTCGGTGACACCGTGCCCACTTCGTCCTGGACGTGGAGGGTCACCTGGAAGTCGCTGGTCCAGTTGCGGCCCTGGTGGCCGTTTTCTGGGAGCACTTGATCTGCTGAGAACACTTTCAGTCCGTCGAAGTCATCGAGAAGTCGGTCCAGCACGATGATGTTCGGAGCGATGAGCAGGAAGTTCCTCGACAGTGGACTGGCAGCCTCGTAGAGCTTGTGGAAATAGGACCAGGCGATGAGCAGCGAGAGGATCTTCGTCTTGCCGGCTCCTGTCGCCAACTTCATAACGTATCGGGTCCAGTGCTCTCCGAACATGGCTTGCGAGACGAGGCCGCTCGCGTCGTAGCGCATGAGGCTGTAGGGATCGCGTGCATGCTCGTGCTCAAACAGCCAGATGGCAGTCTCGACGGCCTCGCGCTGCGCGAAGTAGTACTGAAACTCGAAACTCGTTCCGTCCGCCAGTGGGATCAGGTGCGGCGTGCAGAACCAGTACTCCAGGAGATGACGCGAGGTGTCCGAGACGCCGGGGTAGCCAGCTTGACGCCACTCGTGAACGCCGAGCCGGATCTGACCAACAAGGGGAGGGATCAGCCTGGTCGCATCCTCGAGTGCTAACTCAACAGCACCTGGATACCAGCGATCCTCGGGGCTGATGACGACGTAGGGGTCAGTCGGGAACTTGCCGGAGAGTGGCATCACTTCACCTTCAGTTCGACGACCTTGGTCGTGTCGTTGCCGAAGACGTCCACAACCTTCACGGCGATTTTGTAGGTGCCCGGAGTGTCGTAGGTGTGCTTCGCGGAGCTTGTCTGAAGTTCTCGGTTGCCTCGAGATCGGAAGTCTTGCCACTGGTTCTCGAAGATGTATCGCCCAGTCCAAGTGTCCACCTTCAGGCCGTCCTGCTCGAGACGGATGATCTCCTTCTGAGACTCGAAGTCAAAATCCACGGCCCAGTAGTCGATCCAATCCTTCCAGGACTTTGTGAGCAGTTCCTTAGCAACCTTTCCTTGCTTGCTCTTGCTCACTCGAACAACTTGGCCACCGTCGATAATGACGCGCGAACCACCATTCTTCAGTCCCGCCGCGGCCGCATCAGCATCATCTTGCGAATAGAACACTCCAAAGTCGAGGAGCTTGACCACGACCTCCCCTTTCTTGCTCTGCTCGGCCTTGACCTCGAGATAGCCCACGTCAAGGAACTGGACATCGCCCTTGGCGATCGCCCTGCGATCAAAGACGTCATTCGGGATGTAGCGCAGAGACAGGCTGACTCCTTCGATACGAGCCTCATCCGCCATTGCTGGCTTGATACCCATCTCGAACTCAAATCCCAGAACGTCAATCCTCGTGATCGAGGCTTGCTTTGCGCTGTCGATGACCCTCCTGACGTCATCTTGGGTCACAGGTGCATCCAATGGGCCGACGAAGACGGCTGCGTTGTCCCTTGTGCCGTGGAACCCTGAGAGTTGCTCCGCACGCTGAGCACCGTAGGCCTGCAGAATGAGGCTGATGAACTGCTCCTGCCGTTGCGCTGAAGATGCAGCTCTCTGTTCCTCTGGGAGAGATAGATCTACGCCCGCAAAATACTGACGTTCGTATGATCCCAAGTTGAGAATCTCGAATGCACGGTAAGGCAACTCCTCGGCGGCGCGTTCCCTCTGCACAGTGATCATCCGCTTTCGAGTGGTATGGATTGCGAATCTGCCCAGATCGGCCGAGATCCAAGGCCTGTTGAGCCGTTCAGCGACTGCTGGGGTAGTTCCGGATCCACAAAAGAAGTCGGCAACCAAATCACCGGGATTTGTGCAGGTCTTGATGATCCGTTCAAGGAGCTTCGGATCCTTCAGAGTTGGGTACTCATCCGCTTCTTGGCGAACTGACTTCGGGATGTGGGAACCGCTTCTGATGTCGAGCCAGTAGTCCTCGACCTGCTTTCCGCGTGCATCCAGTTCCAAGAGAGCTTCATCGTCAGCGCGCCCAGCAAGAGAAGTCTTCCCCGTCGCCAGATTCGACTTCTTATACTCAACCCTGGTCTCCTCGAGGTTGAAGCAGTACTGATCAGACATCGCATAGAAAAAGACAGTGTCGTGCTTCCGGGGGAAGTTCCTCTTCTGATTCGTAGGTCCGCTGTAGCAAATGGCGATGTCGTTGATGAATGCGTCCGCGCCGAAGACCTCATCCATCAGAAGCCGTATGGCTCCGCTCAGGCGCCAATCACAGTGAACCCAGATCGTTCCGTCCTGGTGCAGCAGTTGCTTCATCAGCATGAGGCGTTCGTAGAGCATTGCCAGGAATGAATCCCGGCCGCGTCCCCACGTGTCTCTGTATGCGAACTGCTCAACGACTGACGCCTCTTTCGTAACTTCAGACCCTCCAACTTCGACATCCACCGAGAAGTCAGCTCCGACGTCAAAAGGAGGATCGATGTAAACGAGCTTGAGGCCACCAGCTTCTTCGATCTCTGATCGCATTGGGCCATTGGATAGCGACGAAAGAATCAGCTTGTTATCACCCCAGATCAGCTTGTTGGTCCAGCCCCCCGACTGTCTACCTGAGAGGGAATCCATGCTGAAAAGGCTTGGGGTGACGATGGTCTCAGATCGCGGTTCGTCAATGTGCTCGATGCTTTGGAAAGGCAAGACGATGCGCTCAACTTCACTGGTCTTGCCTGGCCAAATCAACTCCGTCTCTGGCGCGTCCTCGAAGAGACTTGCTCGATAGCGAGCTGGCAGCGGTCGTCCGGCACGCACGGCGGCGGCAATCTCTTCACGTTCTTGGTCGTTTAGCTCAATGGGCATTGAGGCGAGATCCCCTTCTTTGCCGGTACCTGATTCGGCGTTGGAGTCAGAGTACAGCGAGGGTGGTTGAGCCGCTTGGGCCGGTTAGTTCGCCATCCCGCAGGAGTGCATCGTGGGCGTTCGGATGGGGGATCTGGGTGCTCCACGTCACGGCTACGCGGGTCTGCGACACTACTGCGACACTGGACGAAGGCGGAGGAAGGAGAACAGTGGCTAACGGTGGCGAAAGAAGGGGCCAACCGTTCCAAAGGAAAAGCCGGACCCCCGAAGGGGACCGGCCGGAGAGCGGGCGACGGGAATCGAACCCGCGTTCTCAGCTTGGGAAGCTGATGTTCTGCCTCTGAACTACGCCCGCGTTGCCCTTCCATCTTACCGACGAATCGATCCTTCCTCTGAGGAGCGTCCAGCGGCGGCCGAACACGCACACTCTCAGTCCCGTTGAGGATATGGAGGAGTGATTCGTTCTTTCGATGCAGGTGGCCTAGCCTTTTTCCTATGAGCGAATTCAACTTCTCCGAGCTGTTGCCGATCGATCACGAACATCCCGGTGTCACCTGGCGGCACCTGACCTCAGAGGGAGTACGAACGATCGGGGTGGAGGGGGAGCAGTTCCTCAAGGTCGATCCAGAGGTACTGACGCTTCTCTCGCGCACCGCATTTCATGACATCGCTCATCTGCTGCGCACCGGCCACCTTGCACAGCTCCGTTCGATCCTCGATGATCCGGAGGCCTCAGGAAATGATCGATTTGTCGCACTCGATCTCTTGAAGAACGCGAGCATCTCTGCCGGCGGCGTGTTGCCAATGTGTCAGGACACGGGAACGGCGATAGTTTCAGCGAAGCGTGGCCAACGTGTGCTGACCGGAGGTGGAGATGAGGAGGCACTTGCGCGCGGTGTCTACGACGCCTACACGACGCTGAACCTTCGTTACTCGCAGATGGCACCAATCTCCACCTTCAAAGAGGTCAATACCGGTTCCAACCTCCCCGCACAGATCGAGCTACAGGCAACCGACAGTGATGAGTACGAGTTTCTCTTCATGGCCAAGGGAGGGGGCTCGGCAAATAAGAGCTATCTCTATCAAGAGACCGTTGCGCTACTTAGTCCTGAGCGTCTCATGACCTTTCTCGATGAGAAGATTCGGTCACTTGGTACCGCCGCCTGCCCGCCGTATCACCTTGCGATCGTTATCGGTGGCACCTCTGCGGAGTACGCATTGCGCACCGCGAAGTACGCCTCGGCGCGCTACCTCGACACGCTTCCCGAAGAGGGTGACATGAGTGGGCACGGAATCCGTGATCGTGCGCTAGAGGCGGAGATACTGACGCTTACGCAGCAGATGGGAATTGGCGCACAGTTTGGAGGCAAATACTTCTGTCACGATGTGCGCGTCATCCGGCTTCCTCGCCACGGCGCCTCCTGTCCGGTGGCGATTGCAGTCTCGTGCTCGGCCGACCGACAGGTTCTTGCAAAGATCAACCGCGAGGGTGTCTTCATCGAGCAGTTGGAGGAGAACCCCGCTCAGTTTCTGCCAGAGCCATCGGATGCGGAGCTCTCCGAGGAGGTCGTGCGGATCGATCTCTCGCGGCCGATGGATGAGATCCGGGCAGAGTTGCACCGTTATCCCGTGAAAACACGCCTCTCGCTCTCGGGAACGATGATCGTCGCCCGCGATATTGCACACGCAAAGATCGCAGAGCGTCTCGCAGCGGGTGAGCCGATGCCCCAATACCTCAGAGACCACTGTGTCTATTACGCCGGTCCCGCAAAGACTCCAGCGGGGTTTGCCTCTGGCTCCTTTGGACCTACTACTGCTGGTCGAATGGACTCCTATGTGGATCGATTTCAGGCAGCTGGAGGCTCATTCGTGATGTTGGCGAAGGGCAACCGCTCGCAGGCGGTCACCGATGCCTGTGCCAAGCATGGCGGCTTCTACCTCGGCTCTATAGGCGGCGCTGCGGCACGGCTCGCGCAGGACTGCATCACCAGTGTGGACGTATTGGAGTACCCCGAACTTGGGATGGAGGCTGTCTGGAAGATTGAGGTCGAGGATTTCCCCGCATTCATCATCGTTGATGACAAGGGGAACGACTTCTTCCAGGAGGTAGCGACACCAGTTTCACTGCGTCGCAATTAAGGGGAGCGCCCCGGTCGTCGACAGCTCCTCGATAGGCTGATCTCGTGTCAACGTGCGACCAAGGGGCATCAAGTTGTGTCGTTCTTGGAGCACATGCGGATCAAGAGTCCCAAGCGTGGGTGCGCGCACTTAGTGGGGAAGGTCCAGCCCACCGTGACGCCGTAATTCAACTTCACACGCTGCTGATCCGTGCAGCCCGTAAGGAGGCATATCGCCGGAGCGGCCATCTCGGGATCGCGGGTTCTGAGGTGGATGACCTTGCTCACCAGGCGGCAGCAGATGCACTTGTCGCACGGCTCGAAACGAATCGGAATGCCATCTACAAGACACTGTTCGATGCGAGACGTAAGTTGCGGGCGTTTTTAATTGCGCATGGGCATTTGAAACAGGATCGGGAGCAGCAATCGTGAGGAGCTGGTCGAGGTTCGAACAATTTCTCAGAACGGACACCGCTGATATCGGGTGCGAGGAGACCTTTGCGCTCATCGACCTTTACGTCGAACTTCTTTTGCGCGGAGGCTCGCCTGAACTCTTGTTTCCGGGAGTTTTCGCGCACCTAGCAGCGTGTGGTCCCTGTGCGGAGGATTTCGCCGGGCTGCTCGTGGCTGTAAGGGGT
>CAIMWD010000108.1 GCA_903845085.1 uncultured Acidimicrobiaceae bacterium | reverse complement strand
CTGTTTTCACTCATCTTCCTCATGAGGCGATCTACAACTATCTCGTTGAGGCCCAGCGAATTCTGCGACCAGGTGGCACCATCGTCGCCTCGTTTTTGGAATTTGCCGATCCTGCGCTTTGGCCGGTGTTCGACGCGATGGTCGCCAATCTCGTCACTATGAACCATCACAATCAGTTCACGCATCGCGATGATCTCACCATCTTCTGTGCTCGGCTCGGCCTCGAGATCGTCGCCTTTATCGGCGCGACTGAGGCAACGATCCCGGTGCCGAATCAGCTCGCGCCCACCGATCGCTACCGGCACTTTGGTCAATCGCTCATGATCCTGCGTCGCCCGAGTAAATAGAGGACCAGACAAAGACCTATCCTCGGCCACACCCGTATGTCCGAGTGCCGCCGAGGATAGTTTGACCCGTGGCGCGGACCAACCGCGCCTCATCATGAGGGAGATGAGGCCCTAGTCGCCGATCGGTGCGGAGGGGATTGAGCCAATAGGCCCAAGGTCACTCTCTGGGACGCCTGCCGGATGCGGTCCAAGATCGCGTGGCCCGTCGATGATGATCTTGGTGGCGCTCACCGTGGAACCGCTCAGCGTCCCGACTACGCCAATCGGCTGTCCAACTGTGACGTTTGCAATCGTCGGTGCGGTCGCCGCATGGTCGACGTAGGAGGTGGCGCTGGAGACGACGACCGACAGTGTTACTCCCGAACGATCCTTGATGGTGATCATCGAACCCGAAACTGCTTGGACAACTCCAGCAGCAGTCGGACGCACTCTCGTATCAATAGGTCCCTTCGCTCTTGCAAGATCCGAGAGCTCGCTGTGTACTTTGGGAATCGAGGGAAGGGTTGACGAGGTAACAGAATTCCGATGCACCGTCGCAACTGCCTTTGCTGAGCTCGCCGAGGCACTGATGCGGTGGCGCCATCCCGAGCACGGTTGGGTCTCGCCGAATATTTTCATTCCCTCGCAGAGCGCAACGATCTCATCTACAAGCTCAGCGCCTTCACCCTTACAGAGGCGACACAGGCCGCAAGCTGCTGGAACCATCCCATCGATCAGGTGCGTAATCCCTATGTTGCCGTCAATCTATCGACGCGCCAGTTTCATGACCCAGCACTGATCCCGACCATTGAGCAGGCCCTAATCGACTGCGATCTCTCTCTTGAGCGACTTGTAATTGAGATCACAGAGAGCGCCATGTTGATGGATGTCACCGATACCGTCGAGGTCATCTCGCGTCTGCGCGAGCTTGGTATCGGCATCTCACTCGGACAGGTTGGTTCCCACCACGCCTCGCTCTCCTACCTTGCCTTCTTGCAGCCGCGGATTATCAAGTTGGATCGGCAACTGATCACAAACGCGCATGACGATGCCCACAGCGAGGGGCTTATTGAGGAGGTCGTTGCCCTCGGTCGCGATCTCAACACCACTGTGCTGGCAGAGCGTATGGAGACACCGCAGCAATTCGCCGCATTCCAGGAGCTGGGCTGCGATCAGGGTCAGGGTTTTCTCTTCTCCCCTGCCGTCACTGCGATCGAGGCGGAGGGTCTCGCCGGGCGCATCATCGGCAGCTAAGGACGACGTTCACCGTCGGTAGGATTGTGCCAAAGCGATCTTGCTGGCACGATCAGTCCGTCCGAGTGCAGTAACGAAGTCGCGCTCGTCATGAGGGGGCCCAATGAAGAACGAGGTACGAACTGCACGCGGCTCCACAACCCCCGAAGTTGTCGAGGTCACGACATGCTCGACCGATCGGTCGCCAGAGACTCCCATGGCAGCACCGATGCTCAATGAACATCCACTCACTCCTCCTCCGCCCGGCTATCGATGGTCGCAATCGGTAATATCTGGTGCGATCGATGGCCAGCGCTACCGAACGATCCTGCAGGTGATCACCCCAATCGATCCCTCCCATGCAACGGGGATAGTGATGCTCGAACCGTGGCACCGCGCCGGGTATTGGACCGCATATTCAAAGGTGCAGAGTTATCTCACGCGTGAGGGTCACAGCGCGGCCATCGTGGTGTCAAATCGCGATGTCCTCGAGACCTTCATTCGCCCCCAAGACCCCGATCGCTACCACGATCTCTCTCTACCAGAGGGCGAGTACGTCGACTCTGAGGTAATGGCCCACGCGGGTGCGCTTCTTCGCAGTGGCGCAATTGAGGGTGTCGCCGCGCGGCACTGCATACTTGCGGGTCAATCCACCGAGGCCTATTGGGTGCGGCGCTATATCGCTCAGGAGCATCACCTCGCGACAGTGAGCGATCAGCACATCTTCTCTGGATACTTTCCTGCGCAATCTGCACTTTCGAGCCCGCGATCGACGATCGACGATATCGATGTTCCCGTGATAGAGCTCCAAGGTGAGAGCGAGCTCATCCGGTCTTTCGCTCGTGGTGGCGAGCGAGCAGACTACCGGCGCCCCGATGGTGCGCTCTACCGCCTCTACGAGGTTCCTGGGATGCCACACGTCTGTACCCGCAACGGAGCCAGTATCGGCCGTTCATCGACCATGCAGTGCGTGAGTCCTCACTGGTCGGATTTCCCCCTCTTTCACGTGCATCACCTCGGTCTCGACAACCTGATCAGCTGGATCGAGGAGGGGACTCCCGCACCGGAGGTGCCCCGTATCATGACGCGTGAGGAGGGCCGGATTATTGAACGCGACGCATTTGGCAATGCGCTCGGCGGACTCAGAACGAGCTATTTCGAGGTGCCACTCGCAACAGTGCATGCCACCAACGGAGAGACGCCAGAGAACCTCAGAGGTGAGCGGTGTGACTTTTTCGCCTGGGATGAGGCGCTCCCCGCCGCCCAGCTCCGAGCACTCTATGGCTCCCACTCCGGATACGTCGCACGCCTCGATGAGGTGCTCGACGAGCTGGTCGCAAAGCGTTGGTACCTCCTCGACGATGCACAGGAGATGCGAGAGGAGGCAACGCAGCAGGCTCATCGCTTCTAAGGATGCGAGAGCTCCTCGTCCGATCGCTCTCTCTCTTGACCCTCGTTGCGGAGCACCACATGCTCAACCGGGGTTGCTACCTGAACGCTGCGCTTCTGGACCTGGTGACCGAGGAGACGCGATCGCTAGGCCGCAGCGAGAGCTGCTAATACCTCAGCGGGGTGTCCATCAGGAACCACCTGGTACCAGGCTCGTTCCACGTTGCCCTCTGGATCGATCAGAAAGGTTGACCGGATCACGCCAACGGAGATCTCGCCGTTTCGTGCGCGTTCACCCCATGCGCCGTACTGCGTCATTACCGAGCGGTCACCATCTGTCAGCAGCGTGATCTTGAGGTCGTACTTCTTGCGAAACTCTCTATGCGCCGCCGCGTCGTCAGCGGATATTCCGAGAACCTCTACATCGAAGTTGGCGAATTGATCCAGGAGGTCACTGAATTGGCACGCCTCCTTGGTACAGCCAGGCGTGTCGTCCTTTGGGTAGAAGTAGACGATCACGCGGCGACCGCGGAAATCCGCAAGTGAGAATGATCTCGCCGCTTCATCTGACAAGGTGAACAAAGGAGCCTCACTGCCCGGCACTAACTGCGCCATCTCATCCCCCATCTCTCGATAAACATCAACGTTCTACTACCTTAAGAAGCGGATCACCGAGATGCCAGCGCTCATTACCTCGCTGCGCAACGAGTCCAGCGCCTCGTCGATCCGTATCGGCCTTAGAGGGGAGAGCCAGATGCAGTGGGACCCGACGCAGTATCTTCATTTTGCTGAGGAGCGGCTTCGACCCTTCGATGAACTCCTCGCGCGAGTAGATGACGATGCGATCAGCGAGATCGTCGATCTTGGCTGTGGTCCGGGGAGCGCCACGCTCCATCTCTTCGACCACTGGCCAAACGCTCGGGTTCACGGCATCGATAGCTCCAACGAGATGATCGAACAGGCCAATCTTTTGACCAATGACCGCCTGCATTTCTCACTCGGCGACGCCCGTGATCTTCACCTCGAACGCCCCCTTGATCTCCTTGTCGCCAATGCGATGTTTCAGTGGATCCCGCGGCATATCGAACTCTTCCCGCACTTCATCGATGCGCTGCGAGTCGGTGGATGGTTCGCCTTCCAAGTACCAGCGATGGGCGAAAGTATGAGTCATGCGGGACTCGCCGCGCTCGCCGAGTCGCCACCGTGGCGAGCCCAAACGGGCAGAGTCGCGCAGACCATGGCGATCGAGACCCCCGAACGCTATGTTCGTCTTCTTAATGACCTTGGCTGTCGTACCGATTGCTGGGTAACGACCTATCTTCAGCTCCTATCGGGCGAAGATGCGGTCTTTGAATGGACAAAGGGGAGTGTGCTCCGTCCCTATCTGGAGGCACTCGAACTGAGCGACGTCGCCGAATTCACGCAGCAGTACCGAGAGATTCTGCGCGACGCCTATCCAGCCGAGGGCGCGATAACGATCTACCCCTTCCGCCGCCTCTTTGTCGTTGCCCAGCGACAAAATTAGCGATCTTCGACCGATCAGGCTGGAAGGTCCGACCCTGTGGTCGGCACCAATGCGACCACGGGAATCTGGCGGGTCGTCTTTCTCTGGTAGTCGCCAAATTGAGGGAACAGCTCCGTCTGCTTTGCGTAAATGAGATCGCGCTCCTCGCCAGAGAGCACCACCGGTGTTGCGCGAAATTGTGCACCGGGAACCTCTACCTCGACCGCTCGGGCTGCCATCATGTTGCAGTACCAGTCCGGATCTTCGTCAGAGCCGCCATGCGTCGCAAAGACGCAGTAGCGGTCGCCCGAGAGAAAGTACAGCACCGGCGTCGTGCGCATCGTGCCACTTCGCCGCCCCGGCGAGGTCAGCAAAACAATCGGTCGGCCGGGTCGATCACCACCCACAACGCCGCTATTTGCCCGAAAATCGGCGATCACCTGAGCGTTTCGGTCATCTGAGGACATCGTGCTCCCCCACTCTTTCATCGACACTGATGGTCAGTAGCCCGATACTAGAACGATCGATACGACTGAAGTCAAGACCAACCAAACCACCGACATAACGGAGTAGGGCCCTTGTTGCAAGGATCAATACAACCGAGAGACCCGACTGGTTAGATGAAGGGGCAGAATCAATTGACCGGATCAATGGTCCGGAAAGCAGGCCGGGTCAACAGGTGGGCGCAGCCTTAGGTGGCGCGATCTCGGGCGCGATCGCTCCACTCGAGAGTGTCGCAACCGATTGCGTCAGGAGAGATGCGAGCCAACTTACCTGAGGCGAGCCTCCGCCTACTAGGTGGTGCGTAAAGGCAACGGTGCTCGCCACAACCTCTGCGAAGACGTTGACGTCAGCATCGTTGTAGGCACCGAGGTGCGAGGCACCATGGAGCTCAAGGAAGAGCTTTGCGGCACCGATGTCGTCATAGAGCTCCCGCCCCTGCGCGGGCGCATTGCACAGATCCGCATCGCTCTGGACCACAAGGGCAGGGATGCTCGGTGACTCCGTGGGATCGTAGTGGGCCGCTGCGCCGACGAAGGGGGCTCCCGAGAGCAGCATCACGCCGCGCACGCTTGGAACGAGCGAGCGATAGAGCCCGTCATAGAGCAGCGCGCCCATGACATTGGCCCCGTCGGAGTGACCAGCAAGCACGATCTTTGTTGGATCGAATCGGCCAGTGAGCACCGTGGCGGAGTTGGTATCGCTCGAGATCAGTTCGTGGATAACGAAGGCAACATCGGCCGGTTCGTTCACCATGTCACTTTCGGGCGAACCAAAGGGAAGGCCAAGCGAATAGGCCTGGGTCGATGCCGGCGGTGTCGTATCTGGAAAGCCGATCACGGCAACAAGGAAACCGGCAGCGACCCATGCCTTTAAAAGAGGGGTGTAGCGGAGTGCCGAGGCGTCATATCCCGGTGCAAAAACGATCAGCGGCGGAGCAGATGTGAGATCTACCGACTGGTTCGCACCCCGGTTCGTCACCGCCCTCCACGCCGGCGAATGCCAAACCTGCACTCGGAGCCTTCGTCCGGGCGTCGTCATGCCCGAGGTGTAGCTATAGGTTGAACGCGTGGAGTCTATGAAGGTGAGATTGAGCCGGATAATGCGAGAAACTCCCCGAGCTGTGGATCGAGCGACCATCACCTGCGCTACCTGGTGATGCGTTGACGGGTGTTGCGAACCTGCGCTCGCTCGCGCGATGCCTCCATGGCGTGTCAATGCCACCACTGGGGCGCCAATGATCACCATGAGAAGGAGCACAACCACAATCCTTCGCCGCAGGTAGATCCGGCGCAGCCTGCGGGAGTGCCGCCGAGGACGTCGGTGTGCTCGGCTCTCGATGTTGGTGGCCTTACTCCTGGCCGATGGTGGGTGGTCCGTCACTGTGCACTCAGGCCCTCCGCAGCGAAAACCATCGCTCGCTGCTCGAAGAGAGAGCTCCATGACGGGCCTCCCCTTTCCACATGGGCCATTCGATCATGAAAACATCTACCTGGAGTGCGACTCGCCTCATCGGTCGAACCGAGTTCACCTGCGATTTCGGTGAAGTCAATTAATCCCCACCCCACCCGACGAGGGATGGTGATGCGTGGAGCGAGTGATCCACAACGGAGAGAGTCAGGTACGCGATGAGTGCCGAGCAGGTCCAGACGAGCGAGAGGTCTGCAGATACCGCGCTCGGATGAAGACGAATTCTCGCGAGCAGGCAGATCTGAGGCGATCGCCCTCATTCGCGTTGGCGTTTCCATGCGTTTCATCTCTCGGTTCCGAAGAGTCTCCTGCAGCGCTGGTGGCAAACCGCACCCCCCTGCGAACACGGCAAACCGCAACGCCCTGTGAGTCTACGGCGCCCAAGGATATTTCCCGCGAAGTCAGGGGAGGACGAGCGGTAGGGTGGATCGCTCGTGGGTGGCGAGCGACGACGCAACCGGGTGACAGTTCGGAGGGGTGCGATGCAATCGCAGCAGGGAGAGCGGCAACCGGAGGGTATTTTCGGAGGACCTACCTCCTATGGCGACCCCGGATTCTCTCGCTTTCTTAGGGGCGCCTTCCTTGCCGCAGCGGGATACGACGATGCCGATCTCGACCGTCCAGTTATAGGGATCACCAACCTCACCTCTGATTACAACCCCTGTCACCGTGACATGCCTGCGCTTATCGAGGCGATCCGACGTGGAGTTCTCGAGGCCGGTGGGATTCCCTTCCTCTTCCCCACCATCTCGCTCGGTGAGACGCTGCTGTCGCCCACCTCGATGCTCTATCGGAACCTCGCCTCGATGGAGACAGAGGAGCTGATCTCCGCGCAGCCGATGGATGTAGTCGTGCTTCTCGGTGGTTGCGATAAGACGGTTCCCGCACAATTGATGGCTGCTGCGGTCGCCACCGTGCCGACCATTTTGGAGGTGGTGGGCCCAATGTTGACGGGCTCCTACGAGGGCGAGCGTCTTGGCGCCTGTACCGACTGTCGGCGCCTCTGGTCCGAATATCGCGGTGGAAACATCGATGACGGCGGCATCACCAAGATCCGTCACAACCTCGCGACGACCGCCGGGACCTGTATGGTGATGGGTACTGCGTCCACCATGGCATTGATCACGGAGACCCTAGGAATGATGTTGCCCGAAGGTGCAACTGCTCCCGCGCCGACCGGCGATCGCCTCCGTCATGGAGTGGCCACGGGACGACGCGCCGTCGAGTTAGCGACGAAGGGCCCTCTCGCAAGTGAGGTTCTTACGCGGGCTGCGTTTGAGAATGCGCTCCGGGTACTCACGGCGGTCGGAGGTTCAACAAATGCGATCGTACATCTCCTCGCTATCGCAGGTCGCACTGATGTCACACTGACACTCGATGACGTGGAACAGATCGCGTCGACGACACCGCTTCTCGTCGATCTCAAGCCCTCCGGGCGCGGTTATATGGAGGATCTCCATCACGCCGGCGGACTACCAGCGATCCTTGCCACGCTCGCGCCACTGCTCCACCTTGACCATGTGGGTGTCTCCGGCCGTCCGCTCCGTGAGCTCATCGACGCAGGCGCCGCTCCTCCGCGCTGGCAGGAGGTTATTGCACCACTCGATGCACCACTCGGAGCGGTTGGCTCTCTGGCCGTTCTGCGCGGTTCGCTCGCACCGGATGGCGCCATCATCAAGGTTGCTGCGGCCACGCCAACGCTCTTGCACCATACCGGTCCCGCCTTGGTCTTTGACTCCGTGGAGGAGGCGACCATACGACTTGCTGATGAGGATCTCGAGGTGACGAAGGACCACGTTCTCGTCCTTCGCAACGCGGGGCCGAGGGGCGCCGCGATGCCCGAGGCTGGCTCGCTTCCTATTCCGCGACGACTCGTACGCGAGGGAGTGCGCGACATGGTTCGCGTCTCTGATGCGCGCATGAGCGGCACCTCCTATGGCACCGTGGTTTTACACTGTGCACCGGAGAGCGCAGCTGGTGGGCCGTTGGCGCTCGTGCGAGACGGAGATTCGATCCGCCTCGATCTCTCCGAACGACGCATTGACCTTCTCGTAGATGAGGGAGAGCTCGCTCGTCGTCGCGCTGAGTTCATCGCCCCCGCTCTGCCACGCCGCGGTTGGAGGCGACTCTTTGTCGAACATGTGCTTCCGGCAAACCAAGGCGCAGATCTTGATTTTCTTACCTTCGACGGCGAGGGTGGTTCGACGAACCGACCGTAGAGAGTTGGATCGAAGAGGTCCCGAAGCGCCAGATGGTTGCGCCTGGCGACCTCCACACAAGAGAGTGGGTGAGCGATGTCAGAGGGCTTTCGAGAGCGTAACGCACAGGTAATCGCGGACTTTCGCGCCAACGGCGGTTATGTCGGCGGTGATCGGCCCGGTCGGCCAATCTTGCTGCTCACGATCCCGGGCCGTCGCACGGGTCAGCTGAGGACGAATCCACTGCTCTATCTTCACGTCGATAACCGTTACTTTGTCTTTGCCTCGCACAGTGGCGCGTCAGATCACCCCGAGTGGTATCTCAACCTGGTAGTCGCCGAGAGCGTCACCGTCGAGGTCCCCGGCAGAACCTTCACCGCCAACCCGCAGGTGATCCTCGGTGAGGAGCGGGACCGACTCTTTGCGCTGCAGGTGAATATCCTCCCCCAGTTTGCCGACTCTCAGGCAAAGACCGAGCGGATGATCCCGGTAATTGCGCTCCTCCCCGACGATGAAGCGGTGAGCCAGTAGGAAGGGCGCTCCGCCATTGCGACGCTAAATCTCTAGGCTCGGGTGTAGGCGGACCAAAGGGGACCGCGAGGACGGGGTAATGATGCGGATCGGTGTCTTGACCGGAGGTGGCGACTGTCCTGGCCTCAATGCGGCGATCCGGTCGATCGTGCGACTCGCTGCACACGGCGGCGATGAGATTTTGGGTATTCACCATGGCTGGCGCGGCATGGTTGACCACGAGATCGCTCCCCTTAATGAGTCAACGACCGCTCAGATCCTGCAAAGTGGAGGAACGATCCTCCACTCCGACCGGCACCATCCCGACCTCCATGCAGGAGCAACGGAGATCGTGCTCGAGACCATCCGGCGCGAATCGATCGACGCGTTGATCGTTATTGGGGGCGACGGCACCCTCTCTGCGGCGAGTCGACTCGCCGAACTTGGCGTGCCGGTCAACGGGATTCCAAAGACGATCGATAACGATATCGCCGGATCGGAGGAGAGCATCGGCTTTGCCACCGCTGTCGCGACTGCAGCGGAGGCGATCGACCGCGTGCACACTACCGGTGAGAGTCATGATCGCCTTATGGTCGTCGAGGTGATGGGCCGTTCCACCGGTTGGCTTGCCGCCTGTGCAGGGCTCGCCGCCGGTGCGGACTTTATCTGTCTTCCTGAACACCCCACTGACATCTCGGCGCTTGCCGCGGCCGTTATCCGTCGTCACGATCGCGGCGCGACCTCCTCAGTGATCGTCGTCGCAGAGGGAGCAACGCTTATCGATAGCGCGACTCCTTCGCTGTCGGCGCACGGAGGCGATCTCTCCCCCGGCGCACGTGTAACAGCAGAGCTTGGTGGACGCACCGGTTATGAGTCACGCCTCACGGTGCTGGGTCATATTCAACGTGGTGGCCCGATGTAAGTAGTTAGCACTTTGAGATTGGGAGAATCTCCACCGATCTGTTGCAGTGCGTTCCGTACCGACCTCGTGGTTCCAAGCTTCGGATCGGTAACAGTGCTATCTAGGTCAAACACCTCGATTGTGCATGAAACCTCTATCTCCCCCGCTCAACATCCGTCTCGGCCGAGAGGTACCAGTAACCATTTGAAAGTAGTTGGTATAGCCAGTTGGATATTGATTCGCTTAACGTTCTAAGAGCTAACCGCTCACAGACCAAGAGCTTGCGAACAATCTCCGATCCACGCATGTCTCCCGAATCATCGTGACACCCACACTCAGCCGAGAGTCGCGATATCGACGTTTAACGAGTGGCAAACGCTCAGGCCCTAGCTCATTACTCTCTGAGTTCGGCAAGTGCTCCGACCGAAGAGTCAGAGGTAATCGACTGCAGGCGCTCGCCATTCGTCGGGAGGATCCGAGACCTCAAGAGACGGCTACGAACGAATCCGAACATTGCGATAGCCAGCACAACCCCGAGAAGAGTCAGTCCGAGCTGTCGTGTGCCAACTCCGACGTATTTCAATCCGGAGGCAAAGACGACGAAGGTAATCGCAGGTCGAATGAAACGATCCTGCACCCGGGAGGAGAGCAATGAGCCAATTAACACCGCGGGAACACTTCCGACGATGATTGACACTGTGACGGGAAAGGCGACATGACCGAATACCAGTGCACCGACTGCGGCAGCCGCGGTCAGTGGCATTGCTTGCGCAAGATCGGTGCCCACGAGCTGATTCGCCGAAAGTTTCGGATACAAAAACATAAGCAGCACGATCATGAGCGATCCTGCTCCCACTGAGGTAATGCCCACAAGAAGGCCACCGACGATCCCAATAACTATGGTGGCAAAGGGACGCAGTGAAACCTGTCTGATTGAACCGTCACGCACCCTTGCGGAGCGGTGGTCAAGAAAATGCCGCAAGAGCATTGCAGCTGCGCCCAGAAGTAACGCTCCACCTAGCGCCATCTCAAGATCGCGTGTGGCGGTTGCTGTTTGCCCAAGAAGATGAGCGACATAGGTACCGGCGAAGGCCGAGGGGACTGACCCGAGTGACATCCAGCCAGCGAGTCGCAGATTGACAGTACCGCGTTGAAAGTGGACGCCAGCGCCTACAGGACGCATCACGACAGATGCGACAAGGTCAGATGAGATGGCAGTTCCAGGTTTCACAGAAAAGAGCAAGACCAGCATCGGAGTCATGAGCGCTCCGCCTCCAGCACCCGTGAGCCCTACTAGGAGGCCGACAATGGCACTCCCGATCACAAGATAGATGTTCATACACGCATTCTATCTATAGAATCTACTACTTCAGTGTAATTAATAGTATTAGTGAATATCTGGAAACGCGTCGACCTTAGGTCGATGCCTGACGCACCAGAGCGACCAGCATTGCGGCTCGTCGGAGCTATGACGGTACTGTTCATCGAGTTGGCACGGCAATGCGTAAGGCAACCTCGCTGCAGCGCCGTTCGCGTTACCTGTTTGGTACTCTCATGCCGAACTAGCAACGAATTGGGAAAAGTTGAGATTGGCGCCGTTCAATCGATTGCTGTCGATGAGCAGTCCTTGGACGCTGTCACCCGGGTGGAGACTCCCTCCATCAGGCACGAGGACAAGATCAGTTCCGATCTCTTTGCGGAGCAGGAGCGTCAACTCACCTTTGGCATTGAAGCCGTACGCGCTGAAGTTAACTCCAATGAGGCTGATGAAAGAGTGCTTGACGAATTGGGTCAACGCTTCGAAGAGATCGCCGAATTTCTCGCGAATCTTGATGTTGAACGGATCTGGACCAATGCGACAGCGTCCGAGAGACGGACCCTTGTTGAGGAGCTTCTTGAAGGAGTGGACATTTATCCCGACCACCTGGTTGTACGAATCTCGGGCGTTCCACCGCTCAATGTTGACTTAAGCGAAGTCGGGCTAGGAAAGCGACAGTCGAATTTTGTTGGTGTCGGAGGGGGGACTCCCCTTCCCGCCACTCAGCCGGTTCCCATGGTGCTTGTCAGCCATGGTTCCTCGCTCTTCCTGTGTTGGCGCCACGCTACCGCCCAGCTGTGTCGACCTGGGGTGGTGCAGGGCTCGATCGAGACGGACTGGCTCTCCGCAGGCTCAGGCCCCCCGCTGAGTGATCATTCGGCCTGTGCGTTCTCGCTGATCACCGGTGGTCCCGGCCAGATCTCCTGGGCCAGCTTCGCCAAGTAGGAGGTGCGCGCGGTGATCCGGGCTTCGTCCCAGCTCTCGCGCCATGTGTCGTCGTCCATCTTCGCAAGATCAGGGCTCGCAAGAATCGACCCGGTGGTGAGCTTGACGAGGCTCTTGTCCTGCAAGATGGGCCGCTTCTCCGCCCAGGCCTTGTTGCTCATGCTCGGGTTGAGCTTGGTGGTGGCCAGCGTCAGGTTGCCAAGGCGGTGGATCGAGCTCTCTCGGTGCTCGACCTCGACATCGGTGGCCCCCGGATCCAGCGGCCAGAACTCTGCCCACTTCTGAGGCATGACGTGCTCGATGTTGAGGTTCGCGTCATTGGGATCACGCAGGCTTCCACCAACGTCCATCGGCGAGCTCAGGTGGTTCTCGATGGCCACGAGCATCGACCTGAGGCGAGCGCGGTACATCCTGTCGTAGAGCCCAGGCCGTTCGAGCGCCTCCTTGAACTCTTCGTTCGAGGGCCAGAGGCGGCTTTCGGCTGTGTGGGCTCCGAGCGATGTCGCCACCGCAGTTCCCGCGGACGACGGATCTGCTTTGATGACCATCTTCAACACTCCGACGAAGATGCGGTTGTAGTCCTTCGTCGTGAGGTCTGCGACGCCCCTCCTCATCATGTAGGAGTCGATCGAGGAGGCCGCGAGCTCCAGCTGGTCCAAGGGAACGCCGGACTTGGAATGCAGGGCCAGAAGCACTGGCCACGGAGTGTTGGTTCCGGTGGCCCGCATCGTGGCCACTAGCCGGCCAGTGGCCGTGGTCACTGGCTCCTCCATGAGGAGCGCATAGACGTCGGCGTACGCTCGCATCTCTCGGATGATGTCGGCAGCTGCCTCTTCGGTGCCTTCCAACCAGCGCGAGAACTCGGAGAACAGGGAGTCGACGACTACCTCGTCTTCGATCTTGACCGAGAGCCAATACGAGAAGAGCAGGTCGACAAGCGCACGCTTGATGCGACCGGTGGTGACCTCTCGCCTCCACTCCTTGGAATCGAGGACGAGCCAGGAGTTCAGAAGCAGCGACTCCGCCAGGGCTCCGTCTCCCTGCTCCTCGACAGCGTAGAACAGTAGGTTCTTGACCAGGTCAGCCGCCGCCAATCGGACACCTCGATGATTCAGCGCCTCGAAGATCACCTGTGGGTGGTCGGAGGATCCCAACGTGATCTTGACGATCTGCACCTTATGGACCAGTGCGCCGTGCATGTATTGGAGGCGAGATGGTGAAGCTGCTGGCTCATCGAGCCACGTCGTGATCTGCTCCTCGAACCACTGACGCGCTCGAATCAGTCGATGGTCCGCATCTGGGGGCGGAGAGTCATCTCCTGGCTCGCGCACGGCCCAGAAGTACGAGTCGCGATCCTGAGGCAAGGGCCAGACCTTGTACTTGTCCTGAGGGAACTCTTCATCGACAACGTCGGCGCTGTTCTCAGTGAGTGCCTTGAACTTGTTCGCTGTGTTGTCGTTGCGGCTCGCAGCGACTGCCCTCAGGGCGGCGATCAAAACCTGCAGGGTGGTCATCCGCTGCTGACCATCGATGATGTGGGAGGCATCCAGGCGTTTGGCTCTCATCGGACGCTGGTGGATCACCACCGCTCCGAGAAAGTAGGTCGAATCGCTGAGCACTCCCGACCCGCTCTCGCTCTCCGTCTCGACGTCTCTGGCCGCAGCAACGACGTCGCGCCAGAGTGGCGCCCAGTTCTCCGTCTGATCCCACACGTAGGGGCGTTGAAACAGAGGGATCTCGTTGACGTGGTCATTCGAGAACACCTGACCCAGCTTCACGTCACCTGCGTCCACAGCACCACCTCAGTTCCTCTTGTTGCGTCATCTTCATCGATTGTTAAAGCACTTCCCCAGGACCCCTAGAGCCCGTAAGCGCCCACGGGTCACAGAGGTCCCACTTGGGGGCCCATCAGCGCATGGTGATCTTCCATGTTCGGCTACGAAGCCTCTACCGCTGCGAACATCTCCGCCTGCTGGAGCACCAGGTCGATAGCTGCCTCTTCCTTGTCCGGTGGATAGTCGAATCGAGTGAGCAGCCGCTTCACCTTCGCTCGCATCCCGGCTCGAACAGAATCCTTCAGGTTCCAGTCGATGGTGGCTGACTCTCGAACGGCCTTGACCAGTTGGCGGGCAATCTCCTTGAGGGTGTCGTCACCCATCTCCAGCACCGCAGCATCGTTCTGCACGATGGCGTCGTAGAAGGCGACCTCATCGTCCTTCAGTCCGAGCGCCTCACCACGCAGGTGGGCGTCCCTCATCGCCTTGGCCAACTCGACAAGCTCGGCAATGATCTGCGCAGTCGTCAGGCTCCGATTCGTATAGGCAGCGATGGCCTTGTCGAGCATCTCGGAGAAGATGCGCGCTTGGACGATGTTGGTGCGAATCAGCGTCTTTATCTCGCCGTTGAGGAGCTTCTTCAGCATCATCATCTGCAGGTTCGGGCGGTCTGCCTTCTTCATCCCCTCCAAGAACTCATCTGAGAGAATCGACAGGTCGGGCCGCTCAAGGCCAGCCTGGGCATAGATGTCGATGACCTCGTCGGCGGAGACAGCCTCGGAGACGAGTTGTGCGATGGCGGTGTCGATTGCGGCAGTGCCACCCCTGCTGTCTGGTCCCACAATGTCCAACTTGACGATGGCCGAGCGAACGTTGCAGAAGAAGACCGTGTCGTCTCGGATTGCGAAGGTCTCTTCACTGGCTCCAGCCAACGCGAACGCTTTCAAGAGCGCCAAGGTCTGGTCCATGAATCGACCCT
>CAIMWD010000107.1 GCA_903845085.1 uncultured Acidimicrobiaceae bacterium | reverse complement strand
TCATCGGGGATACCAAAGACCATGTCGACGAGTCGGTGGCCGCACTGCTTTCCGATCAACCCCAAGTCACCGGAGTTATCACGGTAGAGCACGAGATCCTCGCCGAGGATGCGGATGCTCTGTACGGGGTTCTCGTCGAGCGCGCCGGCGGCCAAGACGGGATGCCAGTACCTGCGAAGCAGCTCACCGCCCGGCGTGCCCTTGCCAACCCTTGTCAGTCGCTCGTTGTACTCCACGGTCGTCATAACGGCCCCTCTTTCTCGACGCCAGCAGCTAGCGTCCCACCCTCTCGTGCCGTGAACCGGCCCGTCCTCAAACGCCACAAGGCGCTCACCCCTCCACGGTATCCGATATTTGTATTTTTGGGCCAGCTAGCAGAGGAACACCGGCGTAACGAGGGCTAGGGTGAATTTGAGAGAAGGGGGAGTGCGATGCCACTTCGGGAGGATTTTCCAGACCCGCGCGCGTACAACGAGGCGACGGCGCGTGAGCTCCGCGAGACCGGCGATGTTACCGGTGACTTTGCTGGGCGAAACATCTTGATCTTGACCACCACGGGGGCAAAGACCGGCCGTTCTCACGAGACGCCACTCGGATATAGCGTGGTGAGAGGACGAATGATGGTCTCCGCAGGTGCCGGTGGAGCGGACAGGCATCCAGCGTGGTTTCATAACCTTGTGGCAGAACCCGTTGTGAGGGTGGAGATCGCCGACCGTGCCTTTGCCGCTCGAGCCGTTGTTACTGAGGGGGAGGAGTACGCCCGTCTCGCGGAGGAGCGCCTGCAATTCAACGCAGGTTTCCGCCGTAATTCGGCCAAAACCACCCGAAAGATCCCGTTGATATGGCTGGATCCCATCGAGGAGCCAAACCCGCCACTGAAACACCGTGTGGTCGAAATACCTAGCTAGCACTCAGCAACGATTGTGTCGGCTCACAGCGAGTGCCGTCATGATCGAATCATGATGAATATCGCCGTTACCAAAGGACAGAGAGGGGTCTCCCCCTCCGATCGTGCCGTGGAGTCTCACGCCCAATCAGCGCGACAGATGGCTGAGCGCGGTCGATTGCAACCAGGGGTCGCTCGATTACGAAGCGATCTGCCAGCCGCTGAACGCAGTGTCCGTCGCGTCCCCGAGTCGCTAGTTATCGCGCGCGTGAGCTACACCCTGCATGGCCTTCTCTCGCGCTCGCGATGATCAACTCCGAGACGTGAGCTGATGTCTTCATCCATGTGTTAGGAAGCGCGCGCTCGAGCCATGTACGAGGAGTTCATCAGCCGAGATCTGAGCTCCGAGCGTCTCCGGCAGGCCGGCCAAGGATGGAATGATCGAGGTCGGCCATACAGACGCCTCGAGAGAAGCGATCTTTGCCGCCTCGGTCGTTCGAGTCGCAACGTCTCTACAGCGCACCGTCGAGCCCGAAATTCATCTCGAGGTAGCACCCGGCACGGATCGGCACGGCGATCGGTTGCGGAAGGAGATCGTTCGCAACTAGCGACCGTCCGGTAATCGCGTCGTAGCCAGCGTGGTCAGAACACGCATGGTCGCCCGAAGTGATTCCAACCGCAAGAGTGAGACAATTCCTGAGGTGAGCACCTCATCGTTCGAACGTCCTTCGTCGCGGTCTGTTCGATGTGTCGGCGAGGACGGTTTTGTTGTCACTGCCAGCTGCGACTGCAGCTGTGCCTTTTTCTCAAGTCCGTCGAGAATTGGTCTGAAATATTCCAATTGCGCATGTGCCAAAGTCTGGATCTCAAGGTTAAGGCGTTGGCGCAAAAGGAGTTTTGCGATGAGCTCAGTCCGCGCTTCGCGTGGGTGTTTCACCGGTTCTCCCAGCCAGGCGAGGACCAGGAGATGAGCAGCTGGAGTGATCTCAAAGATTGTACGATCTGATCCTTTTTCGCCGCGTTCAGTCGCGACGGCGGTGACCAACTTCAGCGATTCGAGGCGAGCGAGCGAGCGATAGATGGGCGGCCGAGAGACGGTCCACACCTCTCCTATCTCTCCCTCGGGCCGGAGGGCTCGCGCGATAGAGAAGCCATGTCGGGGCTCCTCGTTCACGAGCGCAAGGACGATCCAATCCGTAAAGGAGAGGTGAGGGATCTGTGGTTGTGTCACCGCACTAACTTGCCAGAATCACAGGGGGCCGGTACGATATCATCTGTATTAGTTACAATGTAACTAAATATCGACCGGACTCGATATCGACGGGACTCGCACTCGTTGATGCACAGGGGTCCTCGCCACGAAGGAGTCTCTGTATGCGCCTTGCTCGACCCATCTCGTTGCGTTGGCTCATCGTTGCGCTGCCCGTCGCCTCGCTCGCCGTTGGGGTCGTCAACTCGCAGGCCGCCACGAAGACGAAGCTGAGTGGCACGATCACTGTCGATGCTGCCTCCTCGTTGACTCACGCCTTTACCCAGATAGCGGCCAAATTTCACAAGCTCTATCCGCAGACGAGGGTGATCTTTAATTTTGGCTCTTCAACCACGCTCGCGAATCAGATCATCGCGGGAGCGCCAACCGATCTGTTTGCCTCGGCGGATCTGACCGATATGGATTCCACGGTATCCGCGGGATTCGTCCATGTTGCGCCGAAGATCTTTGTGCGTAACACCCTTGAGATTGCCGTTAAGCCAGGCAACCCCCTACACATCACCGGTCTCTCTAGTCTCCCGTCAGCGGGAGTGATCGCACTCTGTTCTGCAACCGCACCCTGCGGAATATACGCCGCAAATGCTCTGCGGCGAGCTGGGGTCACTCTGTCGTCGAGCAACATCGATCGCCAGGCCAACTCGACCTCCACGGTCCTTCAGGTTGCCTACGGCGATGTTGGAGCTGCGGTGGTCTACGTAACCGATGTCAATGGTCAGGGTTCGCTCGTGAGCGCAGTGAGGATTCCTGCGACACAGAATGTGATCGCGGACTACCCGATTGCGCCGCTCGCAGAGAGCCAGAATCCGCGGCTCGCCGCTGCTTTTCTAAAGTTTGTAACATCAAAAGATGGGCAGCGCTCGCTTCGGGCTGCGGGCTTCCTTGCGCCGTAGGCGCACGCGTCTCCTCGCGAGAGCGCAGAGGCGAATTCCTTTTCCAGTGCTCCTCGCCGGGCTCATCGGCCTCGCGTTTTTTCTTCTACCCTTGCTCTCGCTTGTTGTCCGTGTCTCCTGGGGCTCCCTCTGGAGTGACCTCAGCTCACCAGTTGCCTTTCAAGCGCTCCGGCTCTCGCTTGAGTGTTCGCTCGCCTCTACGGCACTCTCTTTGATCCTTGGTGTACCGCTGGCGTGGATCTTGGCGCGCGCGCACTTTCCGGGTCGCGCGTTGGTGCGAGCCATCGTCTTGCTACCCATGGTGCTTCCACCCGTGGTCGGAGGCGTGGCGCTCCTCTTTGCCTTTGGGCGATCAAACGGAGTATTCGGTCCATGGCTCTTCCATAACTTCGGAATACAGCTCACCTTTACTCCCGCTGCAGTGGTAATGGCGGAGACCTTTGTCGCGATGCCCTTTCTGGTGATCACCGTCGAGAGTGGCATCCGTTCACTCGATCCGCGTTTTGAGGAGGTGGCCCAGACGCTCGGTGCATCGCCGCGAAGGGTCTTCTGGCGCGTCATCCTTCCACTTTTGCGTCCGACCTTATTCGCAGGGGCGGCGCTTGCTTGGGCGCGCGCACTCGGCGAGTTCGGGGCGACGATCACCTTTGCAGGAAATATCACCTCGCGTACGCAGACAACACCGCTTGCGGTCTACCTCCTTCTCGAGTCGAATCCTCCCGCCGCAATCGCGTTGAGCGTGGTACTGCTTGCCGTCTCACTCGCCGTGTTAGTTCTGTTGCGTGACCGTTGGTTTGGGTTAAAGCGATGACTCTCCATGCGGCGATAAAGGTCGAGGCCGGCTCGTTCTCGCTGGAGATCGACCTACGTATCGGGGACGAGGTCGTCGCAGTCGTTGGTCCCAACGGTGCGGGGAAGACCACGCTGCTGCGAACGCTGGCCGGGTTGATCGCAATACAGTCAGGGGAGATTGTGATCGATGATCTCATCGTCGACCGACCCGACACTGATGTGTTTCTCCTACCAGAGGCTCGACCGATAGGCATAGCCTTTCAGGACTACCTTCTGTTCCCCCACCTCACCGCGAGCGAGAATATTGCCTTTGGGTTGCGCGCGAGTGGCCATGGCCGTCGCGCAGCGAAGGAGATCGCTGAACATTGGTTGGAGCGACTAGGGATCGTCGCCCAATCGGATTCGCTGCCGAGTGCCCTCTCGGGCGGTCAGCAACAGCGCGTCGCCCTCGCGCGTGCGCTCGCACGTGATCCCAAGCTCATATTGCTCGATGAACCCTTCGCCGCGCTTGACGCCGCGACCAGAGGCGAGGTCAGCGATGAACTCTCGATCTTGCTCCGCACCGTTGGCACAACAGCACTCTTAGTTACACATGAACTTCGAGATATTGAGCGTGTCGCCGATCGTGTAATCGTGTTGGAGGGCGGGCGCTGTGTCCAGACAGGTTCATTGGAAGAGTTGCGTATGCAGCCCGCTACCCCCTTTTTCTCTGCGCTGCAACGAGGCTGAGCGCCGTCACGGATCGCACGCTGCGCCGTGCCAGAGGTTTGTTACGTCGGGAATGCTTTCTGGGGCCACAGCGCCAAGCGACCTGATGAACCTGGTGGTATTTATTGAGTCTTGGCAACCCGGCCCAGAACCCTCCGGGTAGCTAGGCTGGCCGGCGCATGGTGAATCGACGTCGTATCGCCATTGTGGTGCTCGCGCTCATGCTCGGGACCTTCGCAAATAACGGCCTATCCACGATGTATGTCCTCTATGAGGGTCGATTCGCTCTTAATTCGTTGACGATCACCACGATCTTCGCCACCTACGCGATCGCAGTGCTACTCGCGCTGTTGCTCTTTGGCCACCTCTCCGACGAGGTGGGACGGCGCCCGCTCATGATCACGGGAACGCTTCTGGTGTTGGCGAGCACGCTCGTCCTGCTCTTTGCCTCGGGCACCTACTCGCTCTACCTCGGTCGAGCGATCATGGGGCTCGCGACAGGAACGACCACGGCGGCAGGATCCGCTGCGCTTGTCGACCTTGACCCCCATCATGATCGGGCGAGGGCATCGCTACTGACCACCTTGGCATTTCTCAGCGGTGCGGCGTTTGCTCCACTCATCTTTGGCACCATTGAGCAGTATCTTCCCAGTCCGTTGCATACGCCCTACCTCTTTGAACTCCTCCTCGACCTCGTGGGTCTCGCTGGCCTTATCGCCACGACTGAACCCTCCTCCCTTGAGGTGCAGCGACTTCGTTTTCGTCTGCGCCGCCCCTATGTTCCACCGGCAATACGTCTTCGATTTGCCATCGCAGGCCTAGTAGTGACCATCGGATGGATGGTCGGGGGACTGTATGGCTCGCTGAGCGGTTCCCTTGACGTGGAGCTACTTCATCTGCATAACCATGCGCTGGTCGGACTTATCCTTTTTCTCTTTGCAGCGATTGGTGGTGCGAGCCAATTGCTGTTCCGCCAGCGCTCCGCACGACTCTCAATGACAATTGGCGTGCTCGCTACGGTCGCGGGAATTGCCGCAGTTGACGGAGCGCTGAGTCTCTCCTCAGCGCCACTCTTTCTTGTCGCAACGGTTGTCTCTGGGGTCGGTAATGGACTCTGTTTCATCGGAAGTCTCGCGCTTGTCAACGAGATCGCCATTCCTGCTCGGCGGGCCGAGTTGGTGGCCTCGTACAACGTTGTTGCCTATTTCGCTCTCTCCCTGCCGGTCGTTGGAATTGGGCTGCTCGCCGATCACATTGGATTGAAATCCGCAACGCTGCTCTTCTCCGGCGTTTTATTTCTGCTCTCTGCTATCGCAGTTATCGGTCTCACTCGAATTATTGGGTTGCGTAGGCCATCGTTGCTCGTCGCCGAGTCCACAATCGCGTGACCCGGTCGCGGCCAAATTTGCGAGCGTCGCCCTTCGGCGAAAGCGAATAGCAGAGCACGGAGAGAGGATCATTCACCACAAGGTCCTCATGCGCAACTGTTTCAAAACCTTGACGTACGTTCACATGAGGCATACGGTGCACTGACACATTCATTTCGTGAGGATCCGGGGGGAGCCATCATGCGCTTATCAGCACCAAATTTCCGCTCCAATTTTCGACCGTGGGGTGCGCGCCGATTTTTGCTTACTGGGGTCGCTGCGGCTGCTGCGATGTCTTCGATTGTGATCACAGGGCCAGTTAGCGCAAGTTCATCTGCGAAGACACCGTCGCACTGCACCACGGCCAATGGCATAAAGGTCAGAGACCCGCTTGTCTGTAAAGGTTTGGCGTTCTACCGAGGGCAGACGCTTACCGACTTTGACATCTCATCGGTTGGCAGCGCCTTTTATGACGAGACTGTTGCGGTTCAACCGCTTGTCGCTGCCTATCTAGGTGCAACGGTGAATGTTCCGATCTATTCCATCGGCAACACCATCCCCGGTCAGGACGCGATGGCCTCATCGGTCCCCAATGGACTCTCCTTTGGAATATTGAACGTCCTCAACGACGCCTCATTGATCCTCACCAATACGCCGGGAATCAATTTCAATCCCGCACGACTTGCCTTTCTCTCCGGAACTCAGGTCAATTCGACGCCCTTTATCACCCAGCCATCGACCAGCTTCAAGAGCTTCGCGGATGTGTTGGCGGCGAATAAAGCAGGCTCGCTGAAGGTGCTGACCGAGACGACCGGCACCATCAACACGTACCTCCGTGTCTGGTTTGGCGTCGAGGGAATTAAGCCGCAGTGGATAACTGGCTATTCGAGCCTGTCGCAGTACACCGCTGGATTTGTGCGCGGCGATGGCCCTCTCGCCGATATCAGCCTCTCGTCGAGCTGTCCTCTGCTGATCGGTGGCCAGGCAGTGGCGTTGGCAACCAACACGGTTCCGCCGGTCGGTACCAACTGCCGTAAGTACCTCGCCGCAGTGCCCACACTCAAGGACCTCTACAAGGAGTACCCGCCGACCACGAAGGCACAGCGGAACCTCTGGCAGATCCTGTTCGCACTCAACAACGATCAGGGCTACCCCTTCGCAACCCAGACCGGCGTGCCGGCGTACAAGGTGGACACGCTCCGGGCAGCGCTCAAGTGGGCTTATGCGCAGCCCTCCTTTCGGAGCCAGATGCTCTCCAATGGTCTGAACCCGAACTACGTAGACCCAGTAACTGCCAAGAATAACTTCCGCGCACTCATCTCCAACGGAGCGAAGATCACCTGCTACATCGAGGCGACCTGCTCGTAAACGGACTGCGAATGTAAGTTACAAAGGAGCGCCACGGTCGGATGAGAGTTCGACGGGGGCGCTCCTTTGTACTGTGCGCTCTTTGACGCTGCGCGCGGATTAATTGAATAGATAAGACAATTGTGCAGGTACTTCATCTCTTAGAAATACTCAAATTGGTACTCCTAATGGCCGTAAGAGGTGATGCGCGACTTCGCACGAGTTGAGGTGGTTGATTGACGTGGTCGGCAGAGAGGATGCAAGGGTGGTGAGGAACTTCCGACGTGTCGCCCCGCGTCAGCCGACCGATTGGAATGCAAGGTATCTGCTCACCGGAGGTGAGGAGGTTCGTTGGCGTAACTGCCGTGTCATTGACATCTCTGCTGCAGGTGCTGGTCTTGAACTTTTTGAACTTGAGCCCGGCGAGGTGGTGAGCGGAGCGATCACCATCACCTTCGAACTTCGCGGCGATCCAGCGGGAGTTATCACCGACCACTCACGACGGAGTGCCCGAGTCGGGCTGCGCTTCCATACGCTCACCGAGGCGGCCCGGCGCTACCTTGAGACGCTTCGTGAGTCGGGTCTGCATTGGTAGGGAAACGCCGTGCCAGGGAGGAGAGTCCCTCCACATCCCTTTCCTCGCGGGCGGTGAAGCGAAGGACGGTTCCCTCTGTCGCGACGGTGAAGAGGCCGGGTCGCCGCGCTTAGAGCCAACCCTCTCGAACTGAGGAGAGGTCTCCCTCTCTCGGTGCGCGTGCGAGCTCTCCGCTACGAACTCTGGCAACCATCGCCTCTGTTGCAGCAATAATCTCGGGAATGGTTGCGCGCAGTTCGGTGACATCTCTTGGATCGAGGATCTCTGCGTCAAACCCTGCACGTACGGCGAGTTCGGGAATCGCAGCAAGCCGCTCGCTCACCCAATCGAAGGGAGCGGCAGAGAGCGCCGCAACAAATTCACGTTCACCGGGTTCCCATCCGGAGATGTCGGGATGATGGTGAACGCGATCGAATGAACCAATGTTGGCGACATCTTCGAGAAGGTCGACGCGCCAGATAGGTAGTCCAACCTCAATCGGCCGCGAGGCATAGATCGAGCCCTCAGCGGTTCCAAGTTCCAAGAGCCGCACCTCAATGCGGACGCCCTGTTCTGGTGTCTCCTGCCCGGGAATCGGATCTGGATCAACGAAATAGAGATCGCCGATGACGACGCCGATCCTGCCGAAACCAAAAAGATTGAGCAATTTTCCTCCCGAGTCCGCGCTGCCCTCGAATCTAGGCGGACCGGCGAATCGATGGAGCGCCGATAACGCACGTCGTCGCAGTTGGAGGTCTCAAGGAGCGAAGAGGTAGTGACGAGTCGGCCTATAGGCGGGGTTCTGCCACAAGTGTCAACGCGCATCCAAAACAGCCACACGTGCGCATCGAAAACAGCCACACATGGTTG
>CAIMWD010000106.1 GCA_903845085.1 uncultured Acidimicrobiaceae bacterium | reverse complement strand
TCATCGGGGATACCAAAGACCATGTCGACGAGTCGGTGGCCGCACTGCTTTCCGATCAACCCCAAGTCACCGGAGTTATCACGGTAGAGCACGAGATCCTCGCCGAGGATGCGGATGCTCTGTACGGGGTTCTCGTCGAGCTTCGCAGCGGGCGCGATGGGATGCCAGTAGCGGCGCATCATCTCGCCTCCGGGAGTTCCTTTGCCTACCTGGGTGATGCGTTCGTTCTGCTCTTTGGTAACCATCGGTACTCCCTCATGACAAAAATGCCTCAGCAACTAAAACGGTGACGCTGCCTAGTTCGCGTTGCAACGTCGAGGTGCAACCTCATGGCCTCCGACCAGAAACGCAACCAGACATGCGACCAAGCCGCCTCTCACGGCTGCTTGGTACTACACGCCAGGTGTCGGTTGGCGTACCCACATCGTAGTGAATCGCTCCCGTACTCGTAGGTTTCGCTCAATGATCACCCAGCTGCATGCCGACTCCGTGGAGTACGAGAGCCTCCTGTGGTACCGCCCAACTGACCGGCACCGAGAGCTCCTCCGCCACCTCCTCGGGAAGCCACCAACGTGGTGAGGTACACGACTCACAGAGGCTTGACAGTGCCGGCTCTCCAAAGAGCTCTGCGCGAGGATCGACCTGATCGCTGACGCCAAGAAGTGTTGCCTCAGCACCACAGCGCACACAGTGTGGGAGCACAAGAATTCGCAGTAGCCGTTGATACTGCCCACGCAGATCCTCACGTGTCGTACGGATTCGACCCGTGAGCTCTACCTCGAGGAGCTGGGAGTAGGGATAACGGGCATAGAGCACCAGCGCCTCAGCTCGGCGTTTCGCAAAGAATCCACAGCGACACCCCACCACCGGGGGGATGTGTTCGGGGTGTTGGTAGCAACGAGCCTCACCCTCGGCCGCGAGTGCGACGCCCGCGGTACCGGACCGGAGCCAGAGCTGCTCCCCACGAAGACAGATCTCCGCCATCTTGTAACCAAAGAGAAAGGGTGCAGCAAAATCGGCTGTCATGACTCCTACCGAAACCGCACCGGCAAGAGCCGCCCGAGCCTATGGCTCGCCGTAGAAGGCGACAGCGTTGTCCCAGAGAATCTTGCGCATCTGGTCGTCGGAGATCCCCGTCTTTCGCCACTCAAGGACACGATCGACCGACTCAGGAAAACGTGACTCTGCATGTGGGTAGTCCGTACCCAACATGAGAATATTGTCGCCAAGAAGTTCGGTGAACATCTTCACCATCTCCGGGCCCTCGTGCATCTCAATTGAACAGAAAAACCGCCCCGACTTTATGTACTCGCTCGGCTTGTATTTCAGGTTCTCGTTGCAGTATCCGACATAGATGAGCTGGTCATCCATACGAACAGCCCAATGAGGCAGCCATCCAAATCCCGATTCGAGGACGCCAAAGTTCAGATCCGGGTACTTGTCGAACATTCCCGCTCCGATGATGGCGCCGATAAACCGCGCCGCAGCCCATGGATGTGAGGCGGTACGACCGAGGAACGGGCTGTTCCACATATCGCGGTAACCCGGGTAACCCGAGGCAAAGGAGTGATGCACAATCGAAAGGCCCTCGTCCTGCGCAGCAGTGAAGATCGGCGCAAGATCGGGGTGATCTATCGGATAATCGAGTGGGGTATAGACCTGAACCCCGACCGCCCAGGAGGACTGACCGTACTTCTTAATTTCACGGATCGATCCCTCCATATCGCGCGATGAGGCGATAAGGATGGACTTCAAGCGATTTGGCGCCGTACTCGTGATGTCATCGAGCCAGCGGTGCTGTGCGGCAAGCAACTCATATTCGACCTCTGGGTTCTCTGCGCCGTTGGGACCATAAGGGACGAGCATCTGAACGTCGACACCCTCCTCGTCCATGTCCTTCAGGCGTGGCTCAGCAAACTCATTCCCGCCATGGGTCGGGAACCGCTTTCCCATAAAGGTTTGGAAGTGGCGCTCCTGATTCCGTGGACCTGCCTCACCGAGCACACGTGGAGCCTCGCCACCCCAGCCACCGACGGTGTCGGTGAACTTGTAGCGATTGCGCGTTGGGGGGTCATAGACCTCCCCGGCGTGGCCGACACGTACTGGAGAAAGGTGAGCTTCAAGATTCGGCACAAGCTCATGAAGACGGGGCGAGAGATAGTCCTTCAGCTGCTCCGCGGCAACTGAGCAGTGGGTATCGGAGTCGTACGTCTTAAAACCTTCGCGCATGGAAAACTCAACCTCTCGATGTTCGCGGGCCGTCCTCTGACCCCGATGGAAAAGGCTAGCGCATCGGTTCGCAAAACTAAATAACTGCAGAGCACGAACCGCGAAAAGTGGTAGCGCGCACGCCCCTAAGCAGATTCACCGAGAAGTTCGGCGAGCTCTGCCAATGCATCGAGAGAGTGTCCGGCAAGAAAGTGGTCGACAAAGGGAAGCGCCGCATGCATTCCCCCGGCGAGGGGCAGATAGCCCTCTATTCCACGCAGAGGGTTCACCCAGATGATCTCGTGTGCGACTCGCGAGAGTCGGGCCATCTCCTCTCCTAGCAGGATTGGATCACCTCGTTCAAGACCATCTGAGAGCATCACCACCGTCGCCTGGCGACCAAGCCCACGGATCGCATACTCATCATTGAATCGACGGAGCACCTCTCCAAGTCGCGTGCCCCCGGACCAATCAACAACCTGCGGTACGAGTTCGGCCACGCTCTCGCGGCGATCATGACCACGGACCACACGCGTAAGACGGGTCAGTTGCGTGCCCAATGTGAAGAGTTCGACTCGGGGACGTTGCTGATGTGCCCCCACGATGAAATGGAGGTAGGTGGACGTATAGGCGGCCATAGAGCCAGAGACATCAAGGAGGAAGATCAGTCGCCGTACCTCGGTGCGCCGTCGCCGCCCAACCAGCGCGACAATCTCTCCGCCGTGGCGACGTGCACCCCGAGCACTGGCGCGAAGGTCGAGCGACTCGCCATGACCACGAACGGAATGGTTGCGCCGGCGTCGACGTCGCGCCATACGAGCTAAAAGCGTGACGAGCGCATCTTCAACGAGTTGACGCTCGCTCTCGCTCAGGGTCGCGAGGTCGCGTGCGCCGAGCTGCTCTCGGCGTGAGGCGGTGAGCTGTGCCGCATCACCGCTCTCGGACGCCGCCTCCTCACCCGCGCCGAGCTGTATCCACTCTTCGATCTCTTCAACGCCGTCGTCCACCCCCGCTGAATTAGTCAAGAGTGAGGAGAGCGCGCGATCGATCGCCGGGTATTCAGCCACGTCGCCTGCGAGCACGGCACGGGCCGAGAGAAAGAGGAGGAGAGGGGTGAGCTCGTCAAGCGTGGACCATGCGGTGACGAGGGCCGTGGCATCGTGTGCCGTGAGGGCGATTCCCTCCCTGCGGGCGGCGATTACGAACGCAACTGCCAACGCGCGGGGGTCGGAATCGATCTCCGCCACCACACGGTGCGAGGACGCGATCACCGTGAGTCCGACTCACGTCCTACCGGCGTTATCAATTGCTCGAGCCCCATCGCTCGCACCCGCGCAATGTCCTCGCGATACTTCACCACCAACCCCAACGTCTGGTCGACAAGGGAGGCGGTTAGTTCATTCGCTCCGAGATCAAAGAGTGCGCCTGCCCAATCGATCGTCTCCGCGACTCCGGGTGGCTTGTACAGCGCAAGTGTACGAAGCGTGGCCACGGCCTCGGCGACACGCCGTGCGAGCGCCTCGCTCACCTCAGGAGCGCGCACCCGTACGATCGCCACCTCGGCCTCGAGGCTTGGCTGTTCAAGCCAGTGGTAGAGCGATCGTCGCTTCAAGGCGTCGTGGACATCGCGGGTACGGTTGGAGGTGAGCACGACTATGGGTATGTTCTCCGAGACCACGGTTCCAAATTCGGGGAGGCTGACACGGTACTCGGCCAACGCCTCCAAGAGAAAAGCCTCGAACTCATCATCCGCGCGATCGATCTCATCGATCAACAGAACCGGTCGCGGGCTACCCGCTGGCACGCTCAGCGCAGAGAGCAGCGGCCGGCGGAGAAGAAACCGCTCATCGAAGAGCTCCGCCTCCTCCAGAGCTGCACCATCTCGGTCGCTCGCGAGGCGCAGATAAAGAAGCTGGCGCGCGTAGTCCCATTCATAGATCGCCTGGCTTGCATCGATCCCTTCGTAACACTGCAGGCGCAAGAGCGCGCTACCCGCAAGAGTTGCCAGCGCCTTCGCCAACTCGGTCTTGCCTGATCCCGGTTCACCCTCCAAAAAGAGCGGGCGCTGCATCTTGGCCGCAAGGTAGACCACCGTTGCGAGAGCCTCGTCGGCGAGATAGTTAATCTCAGCGAGTGCACTCCGAAGCGCCGCTGGCGAGGAAAACGGATCCACCGGAATCGTCATCAGCTCTCCCCCCGCCTCTCGCTGCCGGGCACTCGCCTCGTCCCCTCCTCCAGCGGAGCAAACTCGATCGCCGCTTGAGGAAAGACAGAGGGTAGGTGCGACGAGTAGACAATAACGAGATGTTGCGTGGCACGGGTGAGGGCGACGTAGAGATCGCTCATACCCCGCGGTGACTCAGCGACCATGGCACTTGGCTCCACGAGCACAACAACATCGAACTCGAGTCCCTTGGCATCGCGAGCATCGAGGAGCACTACCCGGGCGTCATCGGTGCGTATCCCTCCTGCAAACCACAGCGGAAGATCGCGGGCGAAGGTGGCACGCAACTCCTCGAGGGCGGCCGTTGGAGCGAGGACGCAGAGACGACCCTCCTCCAGCTTTTCAATCGCGGAGCGCACCACCGTAGCGGTTGTGCGCGTGAGTTCCTCGGTCGTTGAGTGATACGCAACAGGGCGAATCCCGGAGTCTCTGATCGCGCTCGGTGCGACCGTTCCGGGGTGGGCAAGTCCGAGGACGGGACCGGCGAGCTCCATGATCTCTCGTGGCGTGCGGTAATTCACCGTCAGTTCCACCTGACGCCAGCGGTCGGCGCCATAGGGATCGAGCACCTCGGCCCAACTCCTCGGCGACCAGGGTGAACTCGCCTGCGCGAGGTCACCGACGATGGTCATCGATCGCGAGGGGTTTCGCCGAAAGATCATCCTCCATGTCATCGGCGAGAGCTCCTGCGCCTCATCGACGATCACGTGACCAAATTTCACCGTGCGGTCGTGTTTTGCAATCTCTACAAAGTCCTCCGGTCGTGCACCCGAGTAGGCCTCGGCGAGCACGTCGGCATCGATATGTGAATCGATCTGGAAGGTACCCAGCACCTGTTGCGCGTAGGCAGCCTCCTCGCGGCGCTCCGCCCGACGAAGTCGCTCCTCACGGCGTCGTTGCGCATCATCTGCCGGCCCGAGCTGCTCTGCAGCCTCATCGAGGAGGGGCACGTCCTCCATCGTCCACAAAACGCCAACGGCGTTCTCATGGCGCTCTCGGTAGAGCGCAGCGATCTCTGCCTCATCAAGTTCCGGAGCCGCATGATGTAGCAACACCGGCGTGCCAAAGAGATCGTTGAGTAGCTGCTCCGGTGTCAAAACGGGCCAGATCCGCTCCATCGCCACCTTGAAATCATGGCTATGAACAAGTGCGTGACGCATATCACGCAGCTCGTCGTTGCTCAGTCCCTCCTCTCCCGCCGAGGTGAGGTTGGCCTGAATCACGCCGAGAAGAAAGTCAGAGAGCACATGCTCCACGCTCTGGCGAGCCTGGTTGTGCGGACGTCGACGGTGACGTCCAACGTCTCGTGCACGACGCATGATGGAGCGAGGGAGTGTCAGACGCTGCCGCTCAAAGGCAAGGGTGAGCGCCTCGCGTGGTACGCGCTGACGATCAGCGATCGCACGTTCTATCACCGCCGTCATTCGCTCCTCACCCTTGAGCGCCATTGCGAGGGGTGCGTCGTGTTCGGTCGCTCGTACACCCGGATAGAGCCCGTGAGGCGTTGCGAGCATCGCGCCATTCTCTCCGAGCGAGGGAAGTACCTGCTCGATGTAGTGCAGAAAGACACGGTTCGGGCCGATGACCAATACACCATTTTGCAGAAGACGGGCGTGGTGGGTATAGAGCAGGTAGGCCGCGCGGTGCAGAGCAACCGCTGTCTTGCCGGTTCCCGGGCCCCCCTGGACCACCAGGATGCCGGAGAGCTCCGATCGGATGACCGCATCTTGCTCCCGTTGGATCGTCGCGACGATGTCGCCCATCTGCCCGGTACGTGCGCGGCCAACCGCCGCAAGAAGCGCTGCATCCCCGTGCAGTGTCGAGGGATCCGTCGCCTCAAGTAGTGCGCGATCAAAGATCTCATCATCGATATCGATGATCTCTCGTCCCTTGGCAAGGAGATGGCGGCGGCGGCGAACTCCCTCTGGGGCCCCAGAGGTCGCTCGGTAGAAGAGCGCGGCAACGGGGGCGCGCCAATCGACGAGGAGCACCTCTTGGTCCTCTGAGCTGATCGCGACACGGCCTATATGTAGCGAGGATTCATCTTCCAGATCTAGTCGACCAAAACAGAGCGGCGCATCGCCGATCGCGGTGCGCTTGAGCCGTTGCTCATAGTTGGAGGCGATGGAGTCACGCTCAGTACGCCACTGGTGCGTCCCCGTCGCAGGAGCAAGAAGGATCTCGGCAAGTTGATGCTCCATCTTGGAGCGGTAGGTCTCCAACTCGCGATAGAGCATGGCGACGTAGCGTTGTTCCAGGGCCAATTCAGAGAGCGGCTCCCCGATCTCATCGAGATTCATAAATGAGCTCTGCTCGAACTCTGCGTCCACATGACCTCCAGATCGGCCCAATCCAAATCGTGGGCAGATCCCAAAATTCAGACGATCAAGGCTACCCCTCTTCCTCGATGAACGGCGCGTAAACAAAAAGCCACCGCCCTGCACCTGCTCACCGTTTACCCCTCGCACGAATTGGACGGAGCCGGTAACGTGCTTCGGGCGGCGTTCGAAATGCGTGTCGGTCGCGTATTCGGTAAGGGGGTATAACACGGTGGGGAGCTGGGACCAAGGGGCAGGGGTGATCTCTCAGTGAGCGAACCCGTGACCAACGCGGACGCCGAGGGCGTCGTCGCTCCGGAGGAATCGATGCGAGCCTGGTCCTGGGCGGCATTTAATTCGACATACCTGCCGGCACTTATCTTTGCGATGGGTACCGGAATCGCTGTGCCGGCAGTACCAGCGATCGCAAAGTCCTTTCACATCGGCTTTGCCGTCGCCTCCGGGATTACTACCTCCTTTCTCATTGGAAACTTGGCAGGCGCCCTACCTGCGGGTTGGCTCATCGATCGCTTTGGACGACGGCGCGTGATGCTGACGGGACCGGTTCTGACCGCACTGATGGCATTTCTCGTCGTGTTCGCCAGGAACTATCCCGAGCTCCTCCTCCTTCGATTCGCCGATGGCTTCTTTGCTCAGCTCTGGCTGATGGGCAGGGTCGCCGGGATCTCACATGGTGCACCCGCCTCACAGCGCGGCCGTCAGGTCAGCTGGATGTTCGGCATGGACAACACCGGTCGCGCACTCGGTCCATTCGTAGGAGGTTTCATGGCAACCTCCTGGGGAATCCGTTCACCCTTTGTGGCCTATGGCGTCCTCGCACTTGTCGCACTGATCCCTGCCTGGCGTTATCTGAAGGACACGCCCAAATCCTCAGATGGGGTGCGTCCGTCCAGCGTCGGTGGCATCACTGCGGAGCGCCCGCGGCGACCCTTCACCATCCGAGAACTCGTGACGTCGCGCATCAACTACTTTGCGATCGCCTTCTTCGCCGCCTGCGCACGCGGACCGATGCAGGCACAGCTTCTGAACCTCTATGCCGCCTTCCGCTTCAACCTGCGACCAACCGAGGTCGGGTTTCTCGCGAGCGCCTCCGCCTTCATCTCCCTTCCGATTGGGTTTGCGGCCGGTTGGGCGATGGATAGATATGGCCGTAAGCGCACCATGGTGCCAGGGTTCAGTGGCGTTTTTCTCACCATGATCGCGCTCTCGATGACGGCCTTTTTCAACCTCTCCTTCCACGTCTACGTTGCCCTCTTCCTCATCGCCGTCGTCGCGCAGGGAGTGACCGGTGGTTCCATTCAGACGGTCGGTACCGACGTCGCGCCGCCGGAGGCGCGTGGGATGTTTCTTGGTATCTGGCGCTTTACCGGACTTGGCGGCGTCGCCCTCTCGCCGATCATCTTCGCCGCACTCGCCTCACTCAGCTATGGCATCTCCTTCATCTTCGTTGGCCTCTCCGGTGCGGTAGTTGCCAATCTCGTCGCCTTCAAGGTTCCCGAGACGGGTGGTCGAAAAAAGCTTGAAGAGGCACAGAACCTTCTCTCGGACACCTCGGGAGTGCGCGCCCCACCACCGGAGGAGCGCGCGGGCTAGGAGCGCCCTCTTCCCACCCCTGCGATGACGCACAATTGGGAGAGGGAGCCTGTCCCTCTCCCCTCTTCGGTCGCGTTGGAGATATCCTCTCGTCCCATGGAACAACGTGCCAGCGCTCTCCGTGCAGGGATCTATCTCGCAAGCCCCCTCGGCTTTACTCCCTATACCGCTCGCTATGCACGAGAGGTGGAGGAGCTCGTCCGCTCCCACGGCCTCATACCGCTCGACCCATGGTCCGCGCCCGAGGGCGCCGCACTTGGTGCGGCGATCGCCGCGGGCGCACCCCTCAAAGAGATCGCCGAGCACAATCGACGTGTCGGTGCTGCCAACCTTGCCCTTATTGAAGAGAGTCGCGCGGTGCTGGCCTGCTGCGATGGCATCGCCGTCGATGATGGCACCGCGAGCGAGATCGGTTACGCCGCTGGCATCGGTCGACTCGTCGTGGGTTATCGGACTGATGTTCGCACGAGCGGTGACAACATCGCAGCGCCGTTGAACCTGCAGATCCTCCACCTCATCGAGATGAGTGGTGGCCTGCTCACGACCACTATCGAACACGCGATCGAGGAACTCATCGCGCGCCTCTAGGGCGACCGTGAAGGACCCTCGCCAACCTGCGCGAGACCGAGCAGATCACCGGAGTAGAGGTGTAAGGGCGAAGTAGCGTGGACCCATGTCTGCAGAACCACAGGTGATCATCGTCGGCGGTGGTCCCGTCGGCATCGCACTCGCAATCGACCTTGCACAGCGGCACATCTCCTCCCTCGTACTCGAACGCCGCCGTGAGATCGGTCGCATCCCAAAGGGCCAGTCCCTCATGCAGCGCAGTCTCGAGCACTTCTACTTCTGGCACTGTGTTGATGAACTTCGTGCGGCGCGGGTGCTTCCCGCGGGATATCCCATCGGTGGCATCACCGCCTATGAGAGCCTCACTGGTGAGTATTGGTACCTTCCCGAGGGTCTTGGGGGCATCGGGCAGTACTTCTTCCAGGAGAACGAGCGTCTCCCCCAGTATCGGACCGAGGAGGTGCTGCGCGCTCGGGCCGCAGAGCTCCCCGAGATCACCCTCTCGCTCGGCAAGGTAGTCACGGAGATCAGACAGTCAAATAATGCAGTCGGGGTGACCTTTGTCGATACAGAGGATCCCACTGCAATTGCGCAGGTGCAGGCGCCCTACCTCGTCGGATGCGATGGTGGCAGATCCGTTGTCCGCGAATCCGTGGGAATCACACGTGAGACACGTGACTTTGGCACGCGGATGGTGCTCGCCGTCTTCTCCTCGACCGAGCTTCACGAACGTCTCGAACGCTTCCCTGAGCGCACCACCTACCGGGTATTGCATCCGCGACATCATGGCGTCTGGCAGTTCTTTGGACGGGTAAAGCTCGGCGAGACCTGGTTCTACCACGGCCCTGTCCCTGCCTCCACGACGACCCAGGACACCGAGACGGTACGGGCCGCGATCGAGGAGGCGGTTGGTGCCCCCATCGCGCTCGAGTTCGAGCACATCGGCCTCTGGGACCTGCGAATCGATGTGGCGACCAGCTATCGCCGGGGACGAGTCTTTATCGCTGGCGACGCCTGCCACACCCATCCCCCCTATGGCGGTCTCGGTCTCAATACCGGCCTGGACGACATCGCCAACCTTGGTTGGAAGCTCAGCGCGAACCTTTCTGGCTGGGGCGGTGAGGAGCTGCTGGAGAGCTACTCGACCGAGCGCCAGCCAATATTTGCCGAGACCGGACGCGATCTCATCGGCGCCTGGATCGATGATGATGCCGCCTTCTTCGATCGATTTGATCCGCAACGCGATGCCGAGGAGTTCGCGCGCGCGTGGATGTCACGCACTGGTGGAGAGTTCGCCCCACCCTGGTATGAGCCACACTACGAGGGGTCACCGGTCATCGTCGGGGCTCCCAGCGAGTCGATCGGTATCCATGGCGAACATATATTCAAGGCACAGCCCGGACATCACCTCGCACCAGCAACACTCAGCTCCGGACGCGATGTCTACGAGGAGCTCGGGAACGATCTCGCGCTGCTCGCCTTTGGTATCGAAGAGGAGGAGCTCGAGCCACTAATTCTTAGCGCGGCGAAGATGGGTATCCCACTTCGGGTGATTCTCGATAGCTACGAGGACGAGCGACTTCGCTACGGCTCACCACTTCTGCTCGTGCGTCCTGATCACTTTGTCGCCTGGTGTGGCGACGAGGTCCCCGGGTTTAGCGCATCACTTCTGCGAGCGATCTGTGGTCTTCCCCTTCTCACGAACGAGGGGTAGTGCGCTCGCGCTCCTTGTTAGTGCGCGGTTACGTTGATGAGAAAGGTCACCGTGGTGGGTGCGGCGATAGGAGAGATCGGGGTGCTCGCGAAGCCACTCGTGAAGACGAAGGTGAGCGAGAGACGCTCGTAGTCCTTGCGTCGGCCCTGCAGTGTGAGCGAGTTCGTTTTTTGCGCGCGGATACAGAGCACCTCAAGGCCTGCGGCGGCGGCGCTCGACACACTGATTCCAAGGCAGATCGCACGTGAACTCGGATTACTCGCACTTACGACAATGTGCTCGGCAGTAAGTGAACGTGGCGCATTTGGGATGAGCCTCGTGCACGTTGCGCGGTGGGTTGCGATGCGGCCGAGAGTGCAGTGGCTCACTGGGCCGATTGCGCCCCGCGTGGAATAGGACCACGTCGCACCCTTTGTCGCCGCACTCACGCTCCCAGCGAGTTGTGTCATTCCCATGAGGAGCGCGACGGCGATGGGGAGGAGGCGGCGAGAGGGCTGCACGCGCTCACTCTACACACCCACAATTGAGGGCCGAGTTGTACCGATGGGAGCGAAATATCTCCATCTTCGAGGAGACAGTTCGTCCTCCACAGAGGATCGCAGCAGCTGCAGAGATCCCTCTCGCTCCTCTCTAAAGAGGCATCGCGCCCGCAATTTTGCACAGATGCACACGTCGTTGGCGCGCCGCGCGAAGAACGAAAGCGGCTCAGGGGTTCAGATCCACCGATACCCTGAGGAGGTCAAAGAGATGCACCTCGACAGCGAGCGTGTGCTCTCTTTTGCGGCAGCTGTGGCGAGCTGGACCCAACCATAGGTGGTTCCGCCCCGCGTCAATGGGGAAAGCACCCCCACTGGAGGCGACGTGGAACGCACAGCGATGCAGCAGCGGGTGAGTCACCTCCTCCGTCTGGTTGACGACGTGACCTCACGGTCAATAGCGACCGTCGTCGTGGTACTGCTGCTGCTTATGTTTTGGATCCTGCTCGCGATCCTCGGCTCTCCGGCGAGCTGGGAGACCGCTTTTGCCGCGATCGCGGGATCGATCACCCTCACGATGCTGTTTGTGATTCAACACACCCAGAGTCGACACCAGATCGTTCTGCAGCTCAAACTTGACGAACTCATCCGGGCCTCTCCCAATGCAGATGATCTTCTCGTGCACCTTGAGGTTGCCGACGATGACGAACTGATAAAGATCGAGGAGGACCAGCTCGCGCATCATGACGCCGTTCGAGGCGATGAAGGCCTCGAGATCGTCAAGTACAAGCACAGCGATTAGGGCCAAAATGGCGAGGCCGAGGCACCCGTCGCAGGCGTTGGCGACTGGATCGAGGTCCACGAACCTCCGTTGAGGGTCGCAATCCACCCGATCGAGTTGTACTGATTCTGTACAGAATTCAATACCGTGTTAGTTCCTACCGCGACACACTGACTCACAGAGACCGCGCAGGAGACGCCATTTAGTGTCTGAGAGGAGGCATATACGTTTGCGATAGGTCCGGGGGCGATGATCTCACCAGCGGTCCAACTACCCCCAGAGAGCGTCTCGCTCAGTCCCTCATAGGTCAGGTTGCTCGTGGACTGGGTTCCGGCAGGATTCGGCGCCTCATAAGAACCAACAGCGAGGCAGGAGCCGGCCGTTGGGCAGGAGATGCTATAGAGATAGACCGCGGCGTTTTGGACGGTCGCATTCGTTGGCGTCGGCAGACTGGACACGGTCCAAGTCCCTCCGCTGAGGGTCCATGCGATCGGAAGGAGGCTCAGAGAGGTACTGCTCGAGTAGGAGCCGACGGCGACACAGGCTCCCTGTGCCCAGCAGGAGACTCCCTGGGCATAGGCGCCTCCATAGCCACGCCGTCACTGAGTCAGCGGGCACCGGCAGTTCCAGCGAGGTCCACGATCCGCTGGAGTAGGTATCGACGTAAGGGGCGGAGTTCCCACTTACGTTGCTATCGGGACTACCAAGGGGTGCAGTGGAGGCGACGTAGTCACCGACCGCAACACACCAGGAGGCACTGGAGCATGAGGTCGACTTCACGCGGGAAAAGGGCGTCTGCACTCCATTTGCGTACGCATTGATCGGCAACGGGGCGGTGATCGAAGGCGTCGCTGCAGCCGCCACCGAGGTGTTGGAGATCACCGCGAGCGCACTCAGCAGAAGCGTCACGCATGAGACCACCAGCCTCGCCGATATCACTCCGAAAAAACCCCTACGAGAAGATCTCACCGTCTCACCCGTTGACTAGCTCATCAAATCCTCCATCGACGAGCCACCTCCGGCGCTCCTTACTCTTTTCACCACACCATTTCACAACTGTGCAACAAGTTCAAAATTTTGGCGCCGACCACCCACTGAGCTGCGCTTCTCGGTGACCCTGGCCTCCAAAATGTGCGCGGTACATCACCCCTCATAAGGAGCGAGAACCCCCACTAGCGTTGCCAGCGGGGGTTCCCTCTGAGAGCACGATCGATCCCCTCATGCTTGGATGGGGCGACTAGCTGCAGCCGCTCGTCGATCCACAGGAGGGGCAGCAGTAACAGGAACCGGCGCGCTGCATCACGTTGCCACAGGAGTAACAAAAGGGTGCGTCACTTACCTGCATCGAGGGGGCAGCGGCGGGAGCCGGTGGCACTACTGCCGCGGTGGCAGCTGCCGCGTCGCCACCATCGCCATAGCGCTCATTGTCATCACGAACCGCAGTCTCGATCTCGTAGTCCTCAAGACCCGGCAGAGTTGGCTGAGTCCGCTCACCGGTGGAGAGGATGCCGAGATCGATGCGCTCATCAAGGCTCAGGTAATCGAGCGCAAGACGACGGAAGATGTAGTCAACGAGGCTCGAGGCAAGACGAAGCTCGGCATCATCAGTAATACCCGCGGGCTCGAAGCGCATGTTCGTGTACTTGCGCACAAAGGTGGCAAGCGGCACACCATGCTGAAGCCCAAGGCTGACTGAGATCGCAAAGGCGTCCATCACACCAGAGAGTGTCGATCCTTGTTTGGAGACCTTGAAGAAGACCTCTCCAGGTCGACCATCGTCGTACTCACCGACCGTGACATAGCCCTCGCAATCTGCAACACGGAAGGAGAAGGTGTTCGAACGACGACGTCGCGGAAGGCGCGCACGAGTTGTCGCGGCGGGAGCGTTCTGGTGAACCGCAAGTGCACTCTCCAGCTCGGCGATTCTCGCCTGGAGTGAGCCCGACTCAGAGGCAGCACTCGCTGCCTCCTCACCTGCGGTCTTCGTCGTCGATAGTGGTTGACCCACCTTGGAGTTGTCACGGTAGATCGCGACGGCCTTGATACCCATCTTCCACGCATCGAGGTGGAGCTGCTCGACCTCTTCCACCGTGACCTCGGGCGGCATGTTCACCGTCTTTGAGATTCCACCGGATATAAATGGCTGCACCGCGGCGAGCATCTTCACGTGACCCGTGTAATGGATGTAGTTGTCTCCCATGGAGCAGGCAAAGACAGGGAGATGCTCCGCCTTGAGTGGTGAGCCGATGATCGACTTGTTCTCATCGATGTAGGCGATGATGTCAGCGACCTGTACCTCGTTGTAGCCAAGGCGACGAAGGGCCCGCGGCACCGTCTGATTGACGATCGACATCGTGCCACCACCGACGAGCTTCTTGGTCTTTACAAGTCCAAGATCAGGCTCGACTCCGGTGGTGTCGCAGTCCATAAGGAACGAGATCGTCCCCGTGGGTGCAAGGACACTCGCCTGGGAGTTGCGGACGCCATAGATCTCGGCAAGCTCAACGGCCGTATCCCATGACTCCTGCGCTGCGCTCAAGATCTCCTCGGGCACGAGATCCTCGTCGATCTCCGCGACCGCAGCGCGGTGCATCTTCAACACATTTATCATCGGCTCTGCGTTCTCCGCGAAACCATCAAATGGCCCCATCCGTGAGGCGATCCGCGCAGAGGTCGCATAGCCCTCGCCGGTCATCAACGCCGTCACGCCGGCTGCGATCGCACGACCCTCATCGGAGTCATAGGGAAGTCCAAGTGCCATCAGCATTGCGCCGAGATTTGCATAGCCAAGGCCGATCTCTCGGAAGCGACGCGTGTTCTCGCCAATTTTCTCCGTCGGGTAATCGGCGTTACCCACCAATATCTCCTGCGCGGTGAACATGATCTGTGTCGTCGCCTTAAACGACTCAACGTCAAAACAGCCATCGGCATCTAGAAAGGTGAGGAGATTGATCGAAGAGAGGTTGCACGCCGAGTTGTCGAGATGAAAGTACTCGCTACAGGGGTTCGAACCATTGATCCGGTCCGTATTTGGTGCCGTGTGCCACTTATTGATCGTGGTGTCGAACTGCATTCCTGGGTCTGCGCACTCCCAGGCCGCCTCCGCAATCTCACGGAAGAGCGCGCGCGCGGGCAGTGTCTCGATGACCTCACCGGTCGAACGGCTGATGAGATTCCAATCTGCATCTGCCTCTACAGCCTCCATAAAAGCATCCGTCGCCCGAACGGAGTTATTCGCGTTCTGATACTGGATGGAGTGGCTGTCGGCTCCGTCAAGGTCCATGTCAAAGCCAGCGGCCGCGAGTGCGCGGGCCTTCTTCTCCTCCTGTGCCTTGCACCAGATGAACTCGTGCACGTCGGGATGATCGGCATCCAAGATGACCATCTTGGCTGCACGACGCGTCTTTCCGCCCGACTTGATCGTTCCTGCGGAGGCGTCGGCGCCTCGCATGAAGCTGACAGGCCCTGATGCGGTGCCACCACCATTGAGGAGTTCGCGCGATCCACGGATCTTGGAGAGATTCACACCGGCTCCCGATCCTCCCTTGAAGATCGTTCCCTCCTCGACATACCAATTAAGGATCGAGGACATCGAGTCCTCTACGGCAAGGATGAAACATGCCGATGCCTGCTGAGGGACGTCCTTCACCCCGACGTTGAACCAGACTGGGGAGTTAAAGGCGGCACGCTGGTGCAAGATGATGTGCTTTAGCTCCTCATTAAATAGACGAGCTTCGGCCTCATCGGAGAAATATCCATCCTTCACACCCCAAGAGGTGATGGAGTCCGCCACGCGATCGATCACCTGACGAAGTGAGCTCTCCCGCTCTGGCATTCCGAGAGTTCCACGGAAATACTTCTGCGCGAGGATGTTCGTCGCGTTCATACTCCAGGTGATCGGCACCTCGACGCCGAGCTGTTCGAAGGCGATCTCGCCGGTGCGATAGTCCGAGATCCGAGAATCGCGACGTTCCCACTCCACGCCCGCATAGGGGTGAGTTCCCTCCTGTGTAAAGAGTCGCTTGAGTCCAATGTCTGCACGTGCGCCGATGATTGCCATTCGCTTTACTCCTCCCGGGGTCTTACCCACGGTTGTCGCTTCCTCGTCCTCAGCCGCTGACAGTGACGTCAGCTGCCCCCAAAACCCTCGGTGATCCTGATCATCACCATCTTTTTAAACTTTTTAAACCCAGCTGACTCCATATTGTGTAACTACTAACAAACACAATATATAGTGGTTCTCTCCTTACACCCTACAAGATAGGGATTTATTACATCACTGTAGTTACGCCTGTGTCAACGGATTTTTCGATGACAAAGATGAACGTTGTGTAACGAGTCCATCCTCGTCGCTCACAACCACAACCAGTTGGGGTGTCCACTCTCTGCCTCAAATTTGCGCCCGGCAACTACTCCACGCTACGACGTACCTGAGGCGCTCCCAAGGAGGCGGCGATCCTACCCAAGGGGTACCTCAGCGAACGCGCAACATCACGATACGGGCGCAGGGACGGACAATCCCTAGGCGTGCGATGCATCAATGTGCACGTGCGCCCTCGGCACAGAGCTAGGCGTCGCCAAATGCCGTGAAACTTCGGCGCGCAACGCTCCACACGCCAGCGAGGGGGTGAGAGCTAACCGAGCTTTGGCAGCGCGCGCTTGATCAGCCGGACGCCCTGCGCGATGCGCTGCTCGTTCTCGATCAGGGCGAATCGCACGAAGCCCTCACCCCCGTTGCCAAATCCAACTCCTGGCGCCGTGGCCACCTTCGCCTCGGCAACGAGAAACTTCGAGAACTCGAGCGATCCCATCTCCTTGTAGGCCTCGGGGATCCTCGACCAGACAAACATTGTGCCTTTGGGTTTGTCGACCTCCCAGCCAATTCGATTCAAACCCTCGCAGAGCGCATCACGGCGCGAGCGGTAGATCTCATTGACCTCGAGGGGATAGTCCGACGCCTCATTCATCGCCACCGTCGCGGCAATTTGGATCGGCTGAAAGGTGCCGTAGTCGAGGTAGCTCTTCAGCTTCGTCAGCGCGGCGACCACCTCCGCATTCCCAACCATAAAGGCGACTCTCCAACCGGCCATCGAGAAGGACTTCGTCAGGGTATAGAGCTCGACCGCCACCTCATCGGCACCGGGAACTTCGAGGATGGAGGGCGGACGATACCCGTCGAAGTAGGTGTCTGAGTAGGCAAAGTCATGCACCAAGACCACGTCGTGTTCGCGTGCGAACTCAACGATGCGCGTCATGGTGCCGATATCGATGCAGGCGGTCGTCGGGTTGTGCGGGAAGGAGAGGATGACGACGCGGGGCTTTGGAAAGGCCGACTCCCAGGCCTCCATCAAATTTGCAAAAAAGGCCTCGCCTGCGTCAACCTCGTCAGAGCCAAGACCCTCGAGTCGCACGGTACGAATATCGGCGCCAGCAAAGAGCGGCGCATAGATGTGAATCGGATACGAGGGAGAGGGCACCAACGCCGTATCACCGGGTCCAACGAGCACCCACATGAGGTGGCTCAGCCCCTCCTTTGCCCCGATCGTGGAGACGATCTGGGTATCAGGATCCAGTGTCACGTTGAAGTTGCGCTTGTAGAGGTCTGCGACCGCCTGTCGAAGGTTGGGGAGACCGCGTGAAGAGGAGTAGCGATGATTGCGAGGATTGCGTGCAGCCTCGCAGAGCTTCTCAACGGCGATGTCGGGCGAGGGGATGTCAGGGTTACCAAATCCGAGGTCGATGACATCCTCACCCGCACGTCGTGCGGCAAGTTTCAGCGAGTCCACCTGCGCAAAAACGTATGGAGGGAGGCCGTTGATTCGCTTGAATTCCATCAAGCAAGGTTACCGGAGCGCATCTATGTACGGGAGGGCACGCGCACAGGTTCACTCAGATGAGGCCTGCGGCAGCCCTCGCACCTACCAAGAGGTCGAGCTTCCCCGGCCAGGCGAAGACCGCCCAACTTGTCCCTGCCCCAGCGAGCGCGCGCAGCAAGTGGGTCGCGCCGTCTTCATCGCCCGGCAAAATACCGGCCCAGCTCGTGGGCAGAATCCGCGCCCGCTCGGCAACCTCCTCAGGGGTCTTCCCCCAAAGATTGAGCGTCACACCAAGGTCTCTCGTCAATCGATCGGTAGATGGACTCCCACCGCCGACCCAAACTTCGATTCCCTCCTCGAGCAGCGTCCGCGCAACCTCTGTGAGTTCACCCTGACGCTCTGCCGCGGATCCGAATCGAAGCCCATAGCCCTCATACTCCTCTGCGCTCAGGTGATCTCCAGTGCCCAACCCGGCGATGAAATCGCCCGAACAGAGCGCGGCAGCGGTGCGTAGTTCGCGCACCAATATCTGCGGCGCCACATTTCCCATCCTCGCAACCAGGGTGCCGAGAGTTACCTCCCGGCGGTGTGCACTCAACGCGCCCAGCGCAGGGAAGGCAGCGATCGCAGGGCGCTCGCGATGATGCATGGGCCAAAGGTGGTCATAGACAAAGGCGCCGTTAAAACCCTCCGTGGCAATTTCATTCAACGCCTGCTCGGCTAACTGGAGATCTGGAGCAAATGTGGGGAGGATGAGACCGATCTTCATTGGTTCGATCTCTTCATCGCCGGGCAGCGGAGCGCCAAATCGAGCGTCAACACGCTCAGATCAGCGCATCGATTCAATACGCACGCTGAGATCGTGCAGCGCTGCCTGAGTGATCAGCGCCTCGGCACGCCGTCGGACAAAACCGGGGATCGGCACACGCAGCCCAACGCTCAGCTCGTAGTGCACCTTCGTCGTGCCATCCCCACCGTCGTGAAATCGATAGCTTCCATCGAGCGCGTAGGTGAGGTCACCATCACGCTGCGACCAGGAAAATGCTGCAGGGGCCTCTGCATAATCGTAGACAAGGATGTAATTCGCACTTCGACCAAAGGCCCCCACCTGAAAGGCAACCGCAAGGGGGCGACCCTCTCCATCTCGCTCCAAGACGCCTACCTGCAAGACATCGGGAAGCCACTCGGGGTAGCGCTCCATGTCGGCGGCGACCTGAAAACAGAGTTCGGGTGGTGCCTCCACCATCATGTCGACCGAAGTACGCTCCACCATGCATTCCCCTCTGTGCGCCTCGCTCGGCGTGCCCTTCCCAATGTATCGGACACCTCTACCCTGACGATGTCTTCCGGTACCTTTGGTGATGAAAATGGTGATGAATAACCGACCACCTGGTCTACTCACCGCGCGGATGAGGACACGGTACAGAGCTCGCTATCGCTCTACTCTCAGGAGCGCTCGATCTAGCTCACTGGCTAACACGTCATAGTCGAACTCGCTCTCGACTCGGTCACGCGCCGCGGCGCCAAAGCGCTCACGTTGTGCCCGGTCACTGATGAGTTCATCGAGCGCTGCGATCGCCTCCTTCACGCGTTGAGGTCGCGAGACGACACGTCCCGTGATGCCGTCGAGCACCGCCTCGGAGGCGCCGCCACTCGCTCCTGCGATCGCGGCGACGCCCGCAGCGGCGGCCTCCAAGAAGACGATGCCAAAGCCCTCCTGCTCGAGCCCAAGCCAACGGTTGCGGCAGAGCATCGCAGCAAGATCAGCACCCGCATAGAGCGCAGGAAGATCGTGATCCTCCACGCGTCCCAGGAAGGTCACGGGCACCCCAAGCCGTTGAGCAATTGCCTCGAGTCGTTCTCGATCACGTCCAGTACCACCGATCACAAGTTCGAGCGAGGGGTGCTGTGAAAGCAGCGCCGAGCAGGCCTCGATGAGGATGTCCATTCCCTTGCGCGGGACGAGTCGCGAAACCGCCACGACAGCGATCGATTCAGGCGCGATCCCAAAACGAGCACGGGCAACGAGACGCTCATTACCTAAGAGTGGATAGAAGCGATTGATATCGACACCTGGGGGCACGATGACCGTCTCCGGCGTCTTTCGACCACCGATACTGCGCGTTTCGCGGGCGGGGTAGTTCCCTGCGGCGATGATCAACTCTGCGTGGGTGATCGCGCGGCGCATGAGCTGTCGGGTCAGTGGCAGACGCCCCGGAATTTTAATCTCGGCGCCATGCACGACGAGTGAGTACCCGAGCGAAAGACGGGGACCGAGGAGTCCGACCGGAAGCACCGGATCGAGTACCACGTGACTTGCACCGAGTTCACTGGCATAACGCTCGATCTCCGTCAGTACATCGCGGCGCGGCGTTAACATGTCGCGAGCAAGCCGGCGGATAGGAAACGCCTGCTGCGCATCGAAAACCTCGCTCCCCTCATGGGCGATCGTCAATACGCCAAACCGATCGGCGGGGAGGCGCCGCCAAAGCTCGTAGAGGTAGGACTGGATGCCCCCGATCTTGGGCGGAAAATCATTCGTGACAAGAAGATGGGTCATCTCATCACCGCGAGTTGGGGGCGGCTAGCTGATACGGCGCTCGTGACGGATCTCTGGCAGGAGCCCACCATCGGCGAGAAGCCGCATCGCCCGGACATCGTCCACATTAAAGATGACTGCGTCATGAGGATCCCGGTGGAGAAGGAGGTTAACCACACAGTCTCCGCAAGTTGAGGTCCCATCGAATCTGCAGTCATCGCAACTTACGCTAAACGCTGTCTCGCTCATCTGCTCACCGTCCCGTGCTCGCTCTCGCCCAATGGCAGGATCTTGTTGACGTGAGAGATTGTTACCGGCAGGTGTGTCACTCTCCGCTGGGGAATCGATCATTGAGGCCTCCGCGATGAGGCCCTGGCTATGCGATTTAAGCCTCTGCCGCTGATTCCTCGTTGACCGTCTCAATCGCATTCGTTCGGCCACACCAACGGCAGGTCACTGATTCCACGACGTAGAGGAGGACCTCCTCCTCCTCAATATTGCGCTCACCAC
>CAIMWD010000105.1 GCA_903845085.1 uncultured Acidimicrobiaceae bacterium | reverse complement strand
GGGCTCTCCAACGTCACCGTGGTGCCTCACTTCCACGCGGACCTTATGTACCTCGAGGAGGGTCCTTCCTTCTCGATGCTGCAGATGCATGCGAAGCCTCCCGTCGGCGGCGACACCATGTGGGCAGATCTTGTGGCTAGCTATCACGAGCTCAGTCCAACGATGCGGGGATTCCTAGAGGGTCTGACGGCGATCAATGGCCGTTCAACTTATTACCTCTCCGACGCGGCGCTTCATGAGCATCATCTCCAGCGCTACCGTGAGGATCTCTCTTCGGAGCAGCTGTCACTCCTGCGTGAGTTTCTCGCCCCAAACGAAAATCCCTTGGTTCGCGTTATTCCGGAGAACGGTGAGAGGGTCTACTGGATCTCCGAGGAGCATACGCAGAGAATCAAGGAACTTTCGGATGCAGAGAGCTCGTCGCTCCTGCAGATGCTCTTCGCGCACCAGATGCAGCCGCGCTTCATCTATCGGTACCGATGGAATGTCGGTGATATTGCATTTTGGGACCATCGCACCACGCTCCATAGTGGGATTGCAGATTTTGGCGACACCAATCGACATGCGAAGCGCCAGAGTGTGGGATCGAATAGGCCCATCTCGGTTGCGCAATGGAACAGGACACATCACTAGACGGCGCGGCGAAGCGCCATACTGCTTTGCCAGTGGATCGCTGCGAGTTACGTGAGCGTTATGCAGTGAAAAGCGATGGAATTTTTACAGAAAGTATGCAATAGTTCACTCAATTGGTCACTTGGTGTTGTCACCCTGAGGGGGTGTGCGCACTGGTAGTGAGGCGTGGGGGCGCCATACCTGCGACAGGGTCTTTCGTCGTCACGATTGCAAGACCAATGTGAGCGCGCAATCGTCGGGTGATCCCTGGGACCTCACAATTGCCCCTCTCTGTGGCAGATAGTGCAACTCCCTACGTGTAGCGGAGGGATCGCGAGGGTCGCAGGGACATTCGCGAGTTACAGAGTTGGAGGGGGAGTACGTGCAAATAAAGCAGAGACATTTGCGTCCAAGAGCGGCACTGGCCGGAGTAGTGGGCCTTGGAGCGCTCATTGCCGCCACAACAATCACCTCGGTCTCGGCTACAACTCAGGCGTCGAGTCACAAGCCGAAGGTGGTGACACCCAACTTCTCCTACTTTGCCGGACAGACCATTACGCTTGATTCACCCGGTAACCCCGGGGGGAGTTATGACGGAATGGCCCGTATTCTCGCTCCTGCACTTGCGACATATCTCCATGCAACGGTGAATGTGGTCGACTATGCGAACTCCATCCAAGGGCAGGACGCTGCAGGCAACGCGACGCCGAATGGCCTGACAATTGGTGAGCTCAACATGGCAGGCGCGATAGATGCCTTTGCGACCGGCCAGCCGTACACCAATTTTCCGATTAAGACAGCGACCTATCTTGGTGGCCTGCTCACGATCGAGGATGATGTCGTCGTTACACCTTCGAGCGGCATAACAAGCTTTAAGCAGCTTGTCGCAGATCCAAACGCGGTAGGTGTGCTCGATTCTCCGACCTCCTTTACCGACCTGAACCTTCGTGTGCTCACGGGCGCCTACGGCATTAAGTCGAACTTCATTACGGGTTATGCGAATAATCCCGCAATCCTTACCGGTTTTCTTCGCGGTGATGGGCAGTTCACCATGATGGGTAATTCGACGGTGGGCACGGCTATCGCCGCTCACAATGCGGTGCCAATTGCGCTCACGGATCCACCCCAAAAGGGGATGCAGTACTACGCACAGTTGGAGCACTCTAAGGCGCCCTCCTATGCAAAGCTGCTCGCCACCGACCCGCCCAAGACGGCGGCGGGGGTTGCTGCGCTGAAGGAGCTCGTGCAGATCACCCAGTCGCCGGTAGAGGTCTGGTTCGTTCCATCGGGAACACCTGCAAACGTAGCTCTTGCACTTCAGCGCGCGATCCACTCGATCCTTGCACAGCCCGGTGTCAAGAAGGCGCTGATCGGGCAGGGCTTTTACACGAACTATTTCGACTCTGCACAGGTGAGCGCCGATACCGCGAAGAGCCTCCGAAATATCAGCAAGCTGTCGCAGTACCTCGGTTAGTTCTCATCGCAATCCCGGAGGGGCCCGTGTAGGTTCATTACCGCGCTCCCTCCGGGAGATGAGATATCTATAGAGCCAATTATTTGAGACGACGATAGGGATGTAATGGCAGAGCAGCACGTTCTTGCAATATCGGGTTCGCTGCGCGTGAACTCATTTAACTCATGGCTTGTCGCCAACGCCGGTGAGTGCGCGCCAGAGAATATGGAGATTGAGGTCTACAAGGGGATGGGATCGCTTCCGCTCTATAACCCAGATCTCGATGATGGTCGCTTTAGTGAGGTGACCGATCTTCGGTCGCGCATTGGAGAGGCGGACGGCCTGCTCATCTCTACCCCGGAGTACAACTACGGGATCCCTGGAGCACTGAAAAACCTGCTCGACTGGGCCTCTCGGCCGACCAACGGCACGGCACTTCGTCATAAGCCGGTCGCCATCACCGGTGTGGCATCGGGGCACTTTGGCACCGTGCGAGCGCAGAAACAGCTTCGCGAAGTCCTGTTAAACCGGAACTCCGACGTCGTTACTGACCCGATGCTCTATATCTTCATGGGGTCAGAGCGCTTTGATGAGGAGGGCCACCTGCATGACGAGGTGACGCGGGGTTTTCTTACCGATCTGCTCACCTCACTTGAGCGTCGCATCCGTATCAATGCAATTGAGTACGACCGTCCTGAGTACAAGCTCAAGTAGGTCACGTTTTGGGAGAGGTTCCATAGTCACCGAAGAGGGAGAGCACCATGTCGCAGTCACCCGCAGCACAGAGCACGCTCACAAAGCTTCAGGCAACCGACCTTGATCACATCGTGCTCTGGGTCGATGATCTTGAGCGCTCCAAGCATTTTTATATCGACATCCTCGGACTCACGTTATTGCGCGAGCACCTCGGCCCAGACACCGGGGACCATGATCCGCTTGATGCCGATTGGCGCTGCTTTCTCGGCTTTGGCGACAATCAGATTGGCCTCTTTCAGCGCAAGGATGGGCTAGGCGAGGGCCGTACGCGATTCAATCACCTCGCCGTCAAGATTGAGGCCGGATCACGCGATGAGGTGCGTGCCCATCTTGAGTCGCTGGGTATTGAGGTGATCGGTCGCGAGAACGACCTTGGATGCGTTTATGCAAGCGACCCTGATGGGCATCTCGTGCAGTTGCTCACGCCCCTCGAGGACTAAATCGCGCAGCTGGGTACGGCTAGATGTCGTAGTTCGCGCCCTCGCGTGCGAGTAGACGCAACATTGCGGGCCATTCCATCTGGCCATAGGGGCGACGCGTAGAGGGCGCATACTGGTGCGCCGTCCGTTCCATCACCTCTGGTGCGGGGAAGTGGAGTTCGGTGCGCGAATTCATGGCGTCCACCTGCGCTTTACAGGCCATCTCGACGTAATAACAGGCGTTGAATGCCTCGGGAAGTGAGGCTGAGGCGACCAGAAGCCCGTGATTGCGGAGAAACATGACATTGTTAGTGGGACCAAAGTCGGTAATGAGGCGCTCACGCTCACCAAAGTCAAGGGCGACTCCCTCGTACTCGTGGTAGCTCACCTGACCAGAGAATCGCATTGCGTGCTGGCTGAGTGGGAGGAGGCCACACTCCATCATGGAAACCGCCATTGATGCTCGGGCGTGCGTGTGTATCACCGCGGCGATATCGGGCCGCGCGGCGTGCACTGCGCCATGGATGACGTAGCCCGCCTCGTTGACGCCATATCCCGTGCCAGGGTCATCGACGATCTTTCCGTCAAGATCGATCTTGATGAGCGAAGAGGCGGTCATCTCCTCGTAAAGCATCCCGTAAGAATTGATGAGGAGATGGCCCTCCTCGCCTGGAACACGAACCGTGATGTGATTGTAGATGAGGTCCGACATTCCATATCGAGCGATCAGCCGATAGCAGGCCGCGAGATCAACCCTCGCCTGCCACTCCTCTGGCGAGACGCGCCCGCGAATCGAATCCGTCTGTGGTGATGCTGCAATGGTCATCGACCCTCCCTCACACTTCCACCCTTGTCGGTCAAAAGAAGATCGTCAAGCAGCGCTCTGCCGTGTGCTCTTGAGGCCTCCGAGAGGCGCGCCAACTCGATCTCGCGAGGGTGGCTGAAGGGTCTCTAGCTAGCTTGGTTGCGAGGCAAGGCCGTGTGGTTGGGCGACGACATCCACGACGACGATATAGGGGCCAGAGGTACCGTTCTTCGGTACTAGCGCCACCCAACGGGAGCCGATCGGCTTACCTACGATCGAATCCAGGAGGCTCGGAGCAGCGGTCTGACCAACCAGCTCCGAATCGGGGGTGCCGAGCGCCCAGGTGGATGCCTGGATTGCACCAGTCCAGTTCGTGACCAGCGTCTGCAAGACAACAAGTCCTGGCTTCACGAGTGCACCGTGGCCTCGCGCCAACAGCGTGATCGATGCCTTGGCGACCTCTTTTGTACCCGTTGGAATGGAAATTTTCGGTACGGAGGTCAATGACCCGGTGACGGAGATACCAGAGACGGTGGAGATAACGGGCGTTGCATGGGCGTCAGCGGTCACTGTCGCGCTGTAGGTGCCCTCTATGTCGATCACGAAGACGAGGGTGTCGGTGCCTTTAATCCCCGCGGTGCTGTTGCCCTTGGATCCATAACCATATTTTGGTGGAACAACAAGGAGGATCTGTGATCCGACGCGCTTGCCCACGAGTGCGTCGTCCCACCCGGGGATGACCTGCCCGACACCGATAGGGAACCCAGAGAGCTGGCGGGTGAAGGAGGTGTCAAAGACCTTGCCACGCCAGAGCTGTCCGACGTAGTCCGCAACAAGGCAGTCCTTTTTACGGACGATTGCTCCCGTTCCCTGATGGAGCACCTTGACGGTGAGGGTGGTTGGTGCGGCGGTGGGGGGGAAGGAGATCGTCGGGACCTGATTGAAGCCTCCCTTAACGGTCGGTATCGTGCCGGTGCTCGCAGAGGTAGGAGCGACCGCGATCAGCGAAAGGCTGAGTACGGCAGCGAGAGAGAGCAGAGGAGAAGCGAATCGGCGCACGACGACCTCGACAGAGTAGGGAGATGGAGAGATCACCTTAGTTGGCTGATGCTGGCAAATGGCTGAGAGGGCACGGCCTGTGAGGTCCGGTGCCGACCTGCGGCACTGCGCGACGGAGAGCTCCGCTCAATGGGCGCCGAAGTACTTCCCCTCGATCGGTACCCCGACAACGTGATTGTTTTCCTTCGTCTTCGCGGGCAGTGGTGCGCCGTTTGCGCCCACACGGTCGGAGTCACCAACGAAAGATCCGACTCGGAAGAGCACGAGGTTCTCCTCGCCGCTGCTTTGAAAACGGTAGTACGCACCCTTGGGGAGCAAGATGCCGCCCATCGCCTCGACAACCTTTACCTCTTCGCCGTCTCGACCAAGAAAGAAGGTCGCCTGGCCCTGCAGGACGAAGAAGAGATGGTCCTCGTTCAGATGGGTATGGGTGGCGTTCTCTCCACCCTCTGCGTAGACCTTTACCCGCGCCGTCATGTCGTCAGATCGCGCGACCACTGCATCGGTTCGACCAAGGGACAGCAGCGGAGTTCCCTCTAAGGAGAACAGTTGCGCGGATGGATCCGCAATTGTGATCTCTTGCACAACCGCCGTCTGTTCTACGCTCATGAGTATCCCCGCTTCCCCGTGACGATCGCTCGCCAGCTGCCAATTTTCATCCTACCGGGTGCAATTGCGCACCGCTCGATTGTCGCTGTGACGACGGCACTGCTGCGAGCGGAGCAAGAATGTATCGGGACCCTACCTGCTGGATTACCGGAGTGTCTTGGCCCGTCGTTCAAGCGTCTCGACGAGTGGCTGTCCCATAAGGGTGATCGCAGTTCCCTCGGCGATCTGCGACCGCTCCGCAGCAGTGACGTGGAGATCGCCGAGCATCGTGACCAGTTCACGCATAGAGGCCGGTGAATGTGATTCCAGGGGAAAGTCGGTGCCAAAGGCCAGGTGATCGGCGCCCACGATGGAGGAGGTGAATTCGATAATGGGGCTCCATGCACCGGTACCTGCGGTGTCGAAGAAAAATTTTGACCAGAGCTCCTCAAAGATGAGATCTAGTCCCTCCTCGTGCTGCTCTGAGCGGGTACGTGGAAGTTGACGGGTGCGCTCTATCTCGGGTCGCTCGAAAAACATTGCGAGCCGTCCCTTGAGTCCGACAGATGTCCCTCCGCAGTGAGGGAGTACGAAGCGCAGTCCGGAGTGACGAGGCAAAACGCCACAGAAGAGGCGAACGCCCGCGACGGTGGTGTCAAAGGGTCGGTAGCACGACCGCTCGAGGGCATAGTCGAGCGAGGCTCCCTTTGGAAGCTGAGCGGGGTGCAAGATGACGGGCAGTGCGAGCTCCTCGATCGCCGACCAAAGCGATTCGAGGCTTGGGTCATCGAGCTGGCGCTGTGGTGAGGAGCACGGCAGAGCAACTGCGCTGAAGCCGTAGGTTGCGATAGCGCTCTGTAGCTCCTCGGCCACGTTGGGATCATCGATATCTACATGCGCGGTCGCCACAAAACGGTCAGCAAAGGTACTCGCTACCTCCGCCATCCCTTCATTTACCTGTCGGCATATTTCGGTCCCGAGAACGGAGAGTCCGGACTGTGTGAGAACGGCAACGTCGACTCCAGCCGCGTCCATAGTCGCGACATGTGCCGCGACATCAGCGAGATCAGGGTTAAGTGTGACGCTAATGCGGTCGTTTACGAGCCGGCCCTTTCCTCCAGCCATCTGCCGAAGTTGGTCGAGAACCCCCTCGGGCATGTAATGGTGGTGAAGATCGACGATGGCCATGTTGATTCCTCTCCGACAGTTCCGACCTAGCGCAACCTAGTCGGCCTACGCGTTCTGGATCGGCGTTGCCAGGTCGAGGTGGTAAAGGTCAGCACAGTTCTTGTAGAGGAGCTTTGTCTCCGTCTCTGTACTCATTCCGCCAAGGTCCTTCGCTATCACTTCGGCCGAACGGGGCCAGCTCGTGTTGCCATGAGGAAAGTCATTTGACCACATGCAATTGTCGACTCCCCAACCCGCCTTCAACATCGTGGTGCCCACGTTGTCATTGATGAACGAGGCAAAGATCTGACGGTCAAAGTACTCACTCGGCTTGTATTCGATCGGCACGCGGTTGTTTGCCGAGAAGCGATTTGAGTAGTAGTCCCACTGCTGCAAGATCCACGGAATCCAGCCGATCTCGAACTCCACGAGCGAGAGCTTGAGTCCTGGATGGCGGTCAAGTACCCCATAGAAGATGAACTCAAAGAGAATATGGATCGCATCGTTGAGCTTCGTCTCCACACTGCCGCGATAGTGCTCAAGACCCTTTGGACGCAGGCTCCGCGTGTAACTAAATCCGGTAAGAATATGCAGGTTGATGGGCATGTCCATCTCGGCTGCGGCGGCCCAGAAACGCTCGTAGTGGTCGGTGGTGTACTCGAGGCCAACCGGTGGAACATGCCAGGTCTGTGCGCCAATGAGGCCCATCTCCTTGCAGCGTGTGAGCTCGGCGATCGCGTTGTCGATGTTGTAGGTGGAGATACAGGGGATGGCAAAGAGACGGCCAGGGGTGGCAGCGCAGTACTCGGCGATCCAGTCGTTGTAGACGCGGAAGCAGGCTTCCTGTATCGCCGGGTCCTCGATGCCGTACTGCAAGAGTGCGTAGGTTGGGAACAAGACCTCCATCGAGACGCCATCATCCTTCATCACCTGAAGACGGTCCGCTGGGTCGGTCGCGCCGGGCTTGTCCTCCGAGCGCATGGGGAGTGTCGGTGCGAATGAACGGAGATTTGCCGGGAGTCGCGTCTCCCATAGATCGCGTGGCTCGAGAACATGTGAGTCCGAGGAGAGAAGGTACATGGGGTCATTCGCCTGGGGTACATACCCTGACATTGGTCGCTCCTTGAGAGGTCTTGTCTGCTTCGCACGCGGTTTCGGGGAGACACGAAAGCCCCCTCAGAGCAAAGCGCGTAAAAATAGTTCGCTCCACTAAGTAACCTATCGGGGGCGTGGGGAACGGTCAAGATCGCTGAACCGCACTTGGGGGCGCCATCTGTCGATGGATCCTTGGCTCTCGCTCTTGACACGGAGCCACCCAGCTCAGAGGGTCAAATTGCCCTTCTGGCAACTGGCGGCAAGAATTGCGCGATGGCACGACTACTGCTCTGGGATATCGACGGCACGCTCGTAAATGCGGGCAACGTTGCGGCGGAGGTGTTCGACCAGGCCTTTGAGGAGGTGACGGGCATTCGCCCTGCTGAGCGCGTGCGAATGAGTGGAAAGACCGATCCACAGATTGCGACTGAATACCTCGAGATGTACGGACTCGTCGATCAGAGCGAACTCCTTGAAAGGATCATGGAGCTCCTCGCCCGCAATCTTGCCAACCAACAGGCACTCATCGCAGAGCATGGTGAGGTGCTACCAGGAGTCGCGGAGCTGCTTGTACATCTCTCGTGTGAGGATTCGGTCACGCAATCGCTGTTGACCGGCAACATCTTGCCAAATGCGTACGTAAAGCTTGCTGCATTCGGAATCGACCATTACTTCGACTACGAGATCGGCGCCTATGGGAGTGACGACATCGACCGAACCAAGTTGGTACCGATCGCTCTGGAGCGAAGTCGTCGCCTTCGCGACCGCCACTATGCACCTGACGATGTTTGGATCATCGGTGACTCCGAGAATGATCTGCGCTGCGCTCGCGCGGGAGGAGTGCGCTGCCTCTTGGTGGCAACAGGTAGATCGAGTGTCGTTGAACTACGTGGGTTCGGTGGTGAGGTCGTCGTAGAGAGCCTCCGGGATGTGGATGCGATTCTGGAGGTGCTTGCGAGATAGTGAGGGATCGGTTTACGTGGAGGTAGCGGAAGCGGCAAAAGCTTCTCGGCCGTTCACACGTGCGACGAGTTGGACTAGGTCATCGGGAAGCGCGCTACCTTGCCAGAGAGCGTGGAGATCCGGGCACCCAAATAATTGACCAAATAATTAAATAGTCGCCATAGACACCTCGCCGCGCGGAGCACTCGGCGACAAAGGTGGTGAGGGGAACGTGGTCACCCGCAGAGACCTCCCCGGGCGTGGGTGAGGCCACAGCGCTGTGGCTTTGACAGATCAAGGTGCAGCAACGGTCGAGGTGGCCGTGGATCGCGAAACCCTCGTCAAGCCACAGGTGGGGAGGTCGCGTACCCGGCCTAGAGGTGTGTTTGTAGCTAAAGCTGCCGGAGTCGGGACCTTCCACTGCGTCGAAGATAGATGGTGAGTCGCGATAGCGATAGCCGAGTTCACTCCCTGGTAGGTCGTTGCTCCATCTCTGCTCACGCTCCGCAACATCCACAAAGTGTGCGCGCGACCGCCCGACCCTTTGGAGAGTGTTCGGTAATGTTTGGACGTCAGGCGTCCTCCATGCCCGACGACCACCCGCGCCACGAAGTGCGGCGGCCACATTGCGTATTCCTTTTGGCTGACGCTCTCGGTCGTAGGTGTCGAGAAGGCGTTTGCTGCCCCAGCCATTGATGACACCGGAGAGTTTCCCGGCAAGATCGACAGCGTTACCAGCACCGGTTTTCATTCCGAGGCCACTCGGAGGAATCACGAGATGCGCAGCATCGCACGCGAGAAATACGCGATAATCGCGATAGCGATCGGCCGCCATGAGTCGTTGCGTCCAACTACCTACCTGGAGGGTCTCGTAGTCAATTGGCGTTCCAACGATCTTCTCGAAACGCGCTGGCATCGCTTCGTCGGTTTCTACCGTCGCATGGATCGAGAGGTATCGTCCTTGACGATCATAAAGGCATATTGGTTATCGGCAACGTGGTAATGCCGCCCCTTGCCAATCGGTATCTTTTGAAGGCGCTCCTCGCTCAAAAAGAGCGCCTAGTGCATCGTGAGAGGTGACTCTCCGAGGAGCGCTCCACCGAGTTGCTGGCACACTGTGCCTGCCTCGCCGTCACAGCCGACGAGGTAGTCGCTCGCAAGGTCACTGGTATGCGATGGGTCATGAGTTCAACGGTGACACCGTCGACGTCTTGTCGGAAGGAGAGAAGTTCGTGTGCGTATGAGACCACGACGTTTGGAGTCTCGCGCGCAATGTCACAGAGCAACGGCTCCAACGTGTACCGCGATATCAACTGGTAAGGCTCCAGTGGGAGTGAGCCATCGTTGATCTTGTGGGTCTGCGCCTCTAACTCATTCACGGATGGGTAGGCATGGTGAACCAAAGGCGGATCTGTAAGGTTCTCTACGCAGAAAAAACGTGCATTGGCAGGTCATTGTCAAGTCCGGCGGCACGGATCCGGTCAGCGATCCCAGCACGATGAAAGTTCTCCATCGTTCGCGCGTTTGAGCGCTCCATCTCTGGCAGCTTGCCAAGTGTGGGACCTCGCTCAATTACGCCACAGGAGACACCTTGTTGTCCGAGCTCAATTGCGAGGGTAAGTCCGACCGGACCGGCACCGACGATAAGGACGGGAACTGTCGCTCCGTCAAATGGCCGTGGCCTCTCGTCGCCTCCTCGTGAAAGGCGCTCATGTTAGAACTCGAGACGGAAACGGCTCTCTGCCGTTGGAAAGCAGAACAGGACGAAGTTCACCACGGGACAGATAATCCACCAACCCGAATGGTTGGAGTCATGCAGCCGGCGCACTCCGGCAGCGGCGAGGGGCACCCAGAGGGCGAACTCCACTGCAATCCCGATGATACCGAAGTGCCCAATGATCGCCTCGACAATGATGTAGAAGAGGAAGAAGTACCAATACTCGCTCCGCGATGCAGTCCCTTGGAAGACGGCATATTTGCGCAAGCAGGTCGTGATTGCCAGTCCCATGTTCACGTCGGCGTCCTCTCGGTGGGTGGCGCGAGCAGCACCGCTTACGCGAGTGTACGACTCGCAAGAATGGAGTGCGCTTCGCTCAGTTCGTTGCGCTGAGCGCCTGGGTCAGGGCGCCAAGCTCCTCTTGGGAGCTGAGCAGGGAATTGACGTTGCCTCGTATCTTGATCTGGCCCGTGGCAAGCAGCTCGGTGACGGATGCACCTTCGGTGATGCTCTGCGCAGTTGCGAGATCACAGACAAGCGTCACCGTCGCCTCCTCAGTCGAATCACGAATGAGGCGACCCGGCACCCCTGAACCGAGGAGGAGCGTGTAGCTCACCGTCGTGCCATCGGGGGAATGGATCACCTGGCCGAGGGCAAGTGCCGGATGATCGAGCTCACCAACGATCAGTCCGGAGAGCCGTGCATCGAATTCGTCAAACCACGCCGCGCTGAGAAATGGTGCCATGGCTCCTACGCGCCAGAGGTCTGTGGGTGCGATCCAACTTTGCCCAGTGCCCGCGCAGCCTGCTGCTGTTCGAGCGTCTCTGGCGCAAAACTGGCGGCAACAGCCGCGGGTGTTGGATCTGGCTTTCCGGTGATCTTTCGGCCAAGCCAAGCGACTGGGTCGAAACGGGCATCGACGACGCGCTCCTTCAGCGGAATAATCGCGTTGTCCGTGATATGGATTCCCTCTGGGCAGACCTCGGTACAGCATTTGGTGATGTTGCACAGCCCAAGTCCGAACTGCTCCGAGGAGAGTCGGCGCCGGTCGAGCGTGTCAAGCGGGTGCATCTCAAGCTCCGCAAGGCGCGCAAAGAAGCGCGGCCCGGCGAAGCTCTCCTTGTTGTCCTCGTGGTCACGGATGACGTGACAGACGTTCTGGCAGAGAAAGCACTCGATGCACTTACGGAACTCCTGGCTGCGGTCGACGTCGACCTGCTGCATACGGAATACCTCGCCCTCGGCGAGCTTGGGTGGCTGAAAGGCCGGGATGCGTCGTGCCACCGCATAGTTGAATGAGACGTCGGTTACGAGGTCCCGAATAATAGGGAAGCCTCGCATCGGCGAGACCGTGATCGGCTCATCGATGTTCAGGGTGCTCATTCGGGTCATGCACATGAGCGCTGGACGACCATTGATCTCAGCGCTGCACGAGCCACACTTTCCCGCCTTGCAGTTCCAGCGCACGGCAAGGTCTGGCGCCTCCTCAGCCTGAATCCGATGGACGACGTCCAACACCACTTCGCCCTCTTGTGCCGGAATCTCGTAGGTGGCGAAGTCGCCACCACTCTCGTCGCCGCGCCAGAGACGCATCTTCAGCGTTCGCTGTCCCGCCACGGTTGCTGTTTCCGTTGACATCAGTGTGCCTCCTCGAAGAGTTCTTTGAGTTCCGTGGGCATCTCTGGTAGTGGTTCACGACGCAGCCGCACCTGACCATCCACAAAGCTGGTCGCCATGTTGACCTTGCCAAAAACCTCGTTGTCAGGGAGCGGGTGGTCCTCACGGGTATGACCGCCTCGGGACTCTTGACGCTCCAACGCACCCAAAGTGGTGCACTGGGCGACAGCAGTCATCGCCTCAAGGTCGAGCGCAAGGTGCCAGCCCGGGTTGAACTGGCGGTGACCCTCGACACTGACCACCCGGGCACGCTCGCTCAGTTCGGCGAGCTTGTCCTTTGCCTCTACGAGCTCAGACTCAGTACGGATGATGCCGACGAGCGACTGCATGGTGTCTTGCAGGGCCTGATGAGCGGAATAGGCATTTTCGGAGCCATCGTTGTCAAAGAATGAAAGTGCATGCGCGGTCACAGAGGCGACCTGTAACTCGTCGATAACCACCTCACCACTTTTGCCGAGCGCGTATTCTGCGGCTCCGATGCCGGCTCGACGTCCAAAGACGAGAAGGTCCGAGAGCGAATTGCCGCCAAGGCGGTTGGCTCCATGCATTCCACCTGCGACCTCACCTGCGGCAAAGAGACCAGAGACGGTAGCCGCTGCAGTATCGGCGTCAACGCGCACGCCACCCATGATGTAGTGACATGTTGGCCCAATCTCCATGGCATCTTTGGTGATGTCCACGTCGGCTAGCTCCTTGAACTGGTGGTACATCGAGGGAAGACGACGACGAATATCCTCTGGTGAGCGCCGCGAGGCGATGTCAAGGAATACGCCTCCATGGGGTGAACCACGGCCGGCCTTCACCTCAGAGTTAATTGCGCGAGCCACCTCGTCGCGGGGAAGTAACTCCGGCGGGCGGCGGAAATCACGCTTGTTTTCATACCATTGGTCCGCCTCTTCGATGGTGTCAGAGGTCTCTGCCTTGAAGTAATCGGAGATGTAGTTGAACATAAAGCGTTCGCCATCAATGTTCTTCAAGACGCCACCGTCACCACGGACACCCTCGGTAACCAAAAGGCCACGAGCACTCGGGGGCCAGATCATTCCCGTCGGGTGGAACTGGATGCACTCCATGTCGATGAGGTCGGCACCCGCCCACAGCGCGAGCGCGTGCCCGTCGCCGGTTCCCTCCCATGAGTTGGAGGTGAACTTGTACATCTTGCCGACGCCACCCGTCGCAAGTACTACGGACTTTGCCCCAAAGACAATGAACTTTCCGGTCTCACGCCAGATGCCTACGGCTCCGTTTACTGCACCGGTCGCATCGTGAAGGAGGCGAACGATCTTGCACTCCATGAAGACTTCGATGCCGACATCGACCGCGCGATGCTGCACGGTGCGCAGGAGCTCGAGTCCTGTGCGGTCGCCGACGTGGGCGAGTCGCGCATAGCGGTGACCACCAAAGTCGCGCTGGAGGATCTTGCCGTCGGGCGTGCGATCAAAGAGCGCACCCCACTGTTCAAGCTCAAGGACACGGTCAGGTGATTCTTGCGCGTGCAGCTGCGCCATGCGCCAGTTATTCAGCATCTTTCCGCCGCGCATTGTGTCGCGGAAGTGCACCTTCCAATTATCTTCGGGCCACACATTCCCGAGAGCAGCAGCGACGCCACCCTCTGCCATCACGGTGTGTGCCTTGCCGAGAAGTGATTTACAGACAACCGCGGTCGAGGCGCCCATTGCACTTGCCTCAGCTGCGGCACGTAGACCGGCGCCCCCGGCGCCGATGATCAAGACATCGACGATATGCGTTTCAAACTCAGACATTTAGAAGAACCTCGGGTCGTGGTGAATGATGCCGCTGGTGAGCATGTAGATATAAAAATCAGTAAACGCAATCCAAACCAACGAGAGCCAGGCAAAGAGCTGATGCTTCTCGTTTAATTTGGATGCGATGTTCTTCCAGATCCAATAACGCGATGCGTGCTCAGAGAGTCGGTTTGTACCACCGCCGCAGAGGTGTCGGCAGGAGTGGCAGCCGAGGGTGTACGCCCAGATAAGCGCGGCGTTGATGACAAATATCAATGTCCCAAGGCCCATGCCAATGCTGTTACCAAAGCGGAATGCTGCGATTGCATCCCACGTCAAGATGCCGGCGAAGGCGACTGCTGCGTACCAAAAGTAGCGGTGGATGTTTTGGATGAGCAGTGGAAATCGAGTCTCACCGGTGTAGCGCTTGCGGCGCCCGTTTGGCTTCGCCGAGCCGGCATCAGGAACGGCACACGCAGGTGGGGAGAGCCAAAATGAACGGTAGTAGGACTTGCGGTAGTAGTAACAGGTCATCCGGAATCCGAGTGGGAAGATCAGGATGAGAAGTGCCGGCGAGATCGCCCACCACGAACCAAGTATCGGTCCCCAGCCGCTGTAACCACCCTTTGTACTGCAGATGTGCGCGAGGCAGGGGGAGTAGAAGGGGGAGAGGTAATCACGACCGAGCGAACCGGCGTAGTAGTGCCCATTGCGGAAGGCTGCCCACGTCGCGTAGATCGCAAAGAGGGTGAGTCCAGTGACGATGAGCGCTGGTTGAATCCACCAACGATCGCGACGGAGAACCTTAGAAAGCGGCGGCCCTCCACGTACCTTGCCAATCTGTACCGCGGTTACGGACATGTTTGGCTTCGCCGGATCGACGACGGTCACAGCACCCTCCAGCTCACTTGCGAAATGATGACGGCACCAATCTAGGACAAGCCAGCAACCCCATGCCGCGTGGGTGCCCAATTTTGACGAGAGTTGCTGGCCATGTGGTGTTGCGCCCTGGCGCCGAAATTTCTCTCTCGGTGATCTCCTCGATAAAGGGACCCCGTGAGGGCGCTCGTGCACGCTATATGCGGCTGTTCCCGAGTGGTAAATACCGGTCGATCGAATAGAGCACGCGTCTAGGGTGGGCAACGAGATCGGATCGAACGAAGGAGTATCGCTCGTGGCCGCAGAGATTACGAGGGCGAGCACGATTGGTGAGTTACGCGCTGCGGGCTGGGAGAGCAGGTCGGTACGGACAGAGATCCGCGACAATGTCCTCGCGCGCATCTCTGCGGAGGAGCCGATAGTCGCCTCGGTGCTTGGATATGAAGACACGATTGTTCCGCAGATCGCCAACGCACTCATCGCGGGACACAACCTCATCTTCCTTGGAGAGCGTGGTCAGGCAAAGTCTCGGATTATCCGTTCGCTTGTTGAGCTCCTTGACGAATGGACGCCGATTATCGCTGGCTCTGAGGTGAATGATGATCCCTATCATCCCGTATCGGCTTACGCGCGCGGGCTCGTCGCAGAACTCGGAGAGCAGACCAAGATCGCCTGGATCAGTCGAAACGATCGTTATGGCGAGAAACTTGCTACCCCTGATACCTCCATCGCTGATCTCATCGGGGAGGTTGACCCGATCAAGATTGCGGAGGGTCGCTATCTCTCTGACGAACTTACGATTCACTACGGTCTGGTGCCGCGCACCAACCGAGGCATCTTCGCAATTAACGAATTACCCGATCTCTCGGAGCGGATTCAGGTAGGTCTTTTGAACATCCTGGAGGAGCGCGACGTCCAGATCCGGGGGCACCGCGTACGCCTTCCCGTCGACGTTTTGCTGGTGGCCTCGGCAAACCCAGATGATTACACCAACCGTGGACGAATTATTACGCCGTTGAAAGATCGATTTGGCGCGCAGATTCGCACGCACTATCCCACCGAGGTGGCCACCGAGGTGGCGATCATCCTGGCTGAGGCCGAGATCCCTGAGATCAATGGAACCGAGGTACGCGTACCGCGTTTTCTCCTTGAGACGATCGCCCGCCTGAGCCAGTTTGCGCGCCAGAGCCAGCGGATAAACCAACGCTCAGGCGTATCGCTGCGCGCAAGCATCTCGAACTACGAGACACTGGTCGCTGCCTCAATTGCACGGGCGGTGCGCCAGCGCGATGTCATCGCCACGCCCCGACCCAGCGATCTCGTCTCGATGTTGCCCTCGATGATCGGCAAGGTTGAGATTGAGGCTCTCGAGCATGACGATGATGAGGAGATCGTGCTTGCGCTCGTCCACACCGCGCTTCTTGCGACGTTCAAAGAGTCCATGCCGATCGAACGTCTTGGAGAGGTAATTGGCGAGTTTGAAGACGGGCTCGCGGTCGAAGTTGGAGCGGCGTTGCCCGCCTCGCACTATGAGGATCTCCTTGACCAGCATCCGCTCCTCAACGAGATCGTTGCACCGCTCTCGGGAACGAGTGCTCCAGAACGAGCAAGCGCGCTGGAGTTTCTCCTTGAGGGCCTCTATCTATCGCGACGCCTCAGCAAGGAGCTGGTGGAGGGCGTCGTCTCCTATCAATCACGGTCCTGAGATGACCGACCCCGCGAACCACCGGCGGATCTATGCGAGTAGTTGGCGCTACGGACGATTTGATGGCTCTGGCGAACCGCTGAAGTTCGATGGAGACGATGTGCTGGCTGGCCTTGGAGATGATCTCCTCTACCACGGTGACCTCGCAGCTGCGCTACGACAACTCCTAAAAGATGGGTTCGACTCAGCGGCTGGAGAACGAGTCGCAGGAATCGACGAGATCATGCGCAAGATCGCGGAACGCAAACGCACCTTAGGCGAACAGGGCAGTGACCTCGGCGCGCGAATTGCTCATGCGGTCGATGAGGTGCTCGATCTTGAGCGCAGTGAGCTATCGCAACGAAACGATGAGGCGTCGATGATGGCCTCGCTCTCGTTGGAGCTGCTTCCCGAGGATCTTCTTGGACGCATAGAGGCGTTGCGCGAACATTCCTTTGCCTCCGCGGCCGCGGAGAGACGCTTTTCAGAGCTTATGGACCAACTTCGACACGATCTTGTGCAACAACAACTCGATAATGCCGCATCCCAACTGGCCACCGCAACACCGGAGGAACAGGCGCACCTTCGTGATGGTCTTGATGCGTTGAATCGCCTCATCGAGCAGCGAGCGCAGGGCGAAGATGTCTCCGAGGGTTTCGCAGAGTTCAAGGAGCAATTTGGCGACCTGTTCCCTGGCGATCCTGAGACGCTCGATGAACTCATGGCACAACTCGCTCAGCGCATGTCGGCAGCGTCTTCGATGATGGCTTCAATGACTCCGGAGCAGCGAGCCCAATTTGGCGCACTCAGCGACCAGTTGCTGAGCGACGTCGATCTTGCTTGGCAGATGAGTCGTCTCGGTGAGAATTTGCGCGACGCGATGCCAGACCTTCCCTGGGAGAGCTCGCTCGGCTCCACCTCGGGTGATCCGTTCTCAATTCTTGGTGATGCACAGGGTCTCGCGGAGCTCGCATCGCTTAGCGAACTTGAGCGCATGCTGTCCTCCGCCGCTGGTCCCGATCAGCTGCGTGAGCTCGATCTCGACCGAGTACAAGAGCTATTGGGTCCCGAGGCGTCCCGCTCGCTTGAGGCGTTGGCCCGGCTCACGGCGCAGCTCGAGGAGGCAGGTCTCGTCGGTCGCCGCGAGGGGCGTCTTGAGCTGACGCCTCAGGGCGTGCGCCATCTCGGATCCCAGGCGCTCTCCGCGCTCTTCGCACGTCTACGGCGTGATCGCGTAGGCAATCATGCAGTGTCAAGCACGGGCGATGGGCACGATCTCGCTGATGAGACGCGTGCTTTTCAGTTTGGTGATCCCTTTCGGATCAATCTGCAACAGACGCTGCGAAATGCCACTGTTCGCCAAGCACAGGACGGTTCGGTATCGGGCACGGTACCGATCTCGCTGACGCTCGACGATTTTGAACTCGACCAGACGGAGCATCTCTCGAATGCCGCAACGGTATTGGCGATCGACCTCTCGCTCTCCATGCCGATGGAGGACAATTTCCTAGCGGCAAAGAAGGTGGCGATCGCCCTGCAGTCGCTCATTGCATCGCGCTATCCGCGTGACCATCTCGGTCTCATTGGATTTTCTGCCACGGCGCGAGAGATTGGATTAAACGACCTTCCGCAGGTCTCTTGGGACTTTGCCTATGGAACCAACCTGCAACATGCACTTCAGCTTGGTCGCAAGATGCTCTCGACCCATAGCGGCACCAAACAGATCATCGTGATCACCGATGGCGAGCCGACCGCCCACATTGAGGACGATGGTGGTGTGTTTTTTAATTATCCCGCTGTCCCCGAGACCATAGAGCGGACGATGCGCGAGGTGCTTCGTTGCACGAAGGAGCACATTGTGATTAACACCTTCGTCCTGAACTCCACCGGCGCGCTTCGATCATTTGTCGATCGCATGACTCAAATGAACCGTGGGAGGGCCTTTTATGCCACTCCCGACACTCTCGGCGATTATGTCCTCGTTGATTTTGTCGCGAACCACAGCGCCAAAGGCGTTCGAAAGCTCCGCGGTCGCTCCTGAGATCCTACGGCAGAGCCTCGTTAGGGGCCATCGAGAGGAGATTTTTGCAGAGCGGAGGATTTTTTCTTGCGTTTCGGTCGCTGAGCAAGCAAAATAACTACACCGTTGTAACTACATCGGTGAAACGTTTGCGGCGGTTACCGCCGAAGGAGGAGGAGCCCGATGGAGATCCGAGGACTCAGTGGTAGCACCGACGAGGCGTGGCAGGGTCAGGCGAACTGTATGGGTGTGGATCCAGAGCTCTTCTTTCCAGAGCGTGGATCCTCTACCCGTGAGGCCAAAGAGGTCTGTCGGGGTTGTGTCGTGCGAGTGGAATGTCTTGAATTCGCCATCGCAAACGGGGAGAAGTTTGGTATCTGGGGAGGCATGAGTGAGCGTGAGCGACGTCGGGTACGTCGGGCGCGCCTCGGGCAACAGCGCGATGCGGTGGTTGCGTCCTAGCGCGTATGTCGCTGCACTATTGCGCTCTTACGTCGTCGCGGCCGTAACGAGCGCCTACTCCGTAAGTTGAACCATGTCGGCGTCTCGTTGGACACGGTGTTTCGTCATCATTGTGCACCTCATCGCACTGAAGACGGGTGCATGGATGCAGACGCTTGCCGTTGCCTAGCGAGTTACCTGGTTGGCGCTGAGGCAACTCCCTCCCTGACCAAGGCGCGACTCAATGGTTAGCTGCGCACTCAATCCGAGCTCTATCCATCGCACCTCCGGGATCTCGTCTAAAAGCTCACTCGCGATCAGGCCAACGAGCTCGCCTTGGAGTTGGTGGCCGCCAAGCTTCGCGGCAGCTGAGGAGATCGAGTCAAACACCTCTTCAATCCCAAGAGTCGATGGCTCAATCAGATTGCAGGAGATCTGCATCACCTCGCCGAGGTCGAAGGCCAGGCTTCGGAGTCGTGGCTCGCGGATGCTGCGGGCGATCTCGACCGCGCCCGCGCGATTAAGCCCCTTTGCGGTGACATTGTAAGCAACGAGCGCGCCCCGTGCGCCGACACAGACCGCACCGGCACTTGGATGAGGCTGGTGGGGTCCACTGTCGGGCAGTAGGTCGATAAAGGCACGGCGGCGTAGTTCCGGGAGCGATCGGCCGGTTCCGTAGAAGAAGCAGGGAAGGTCATATCGTGCACTCGCAACCTCCGCATAGCGGCGACGCGCATCTAGTGCCTCGGTGAGGTCATACGGAAGATGAAGTCCAGCAGCGCCGAGCGGCACAAAAGGTACGACATCGATGACGCCAATCCGGGGGTGCACTCCTGTGTGCCCCAGCAAGGTGAGGTGGTCAACGGCCAACCCAGTGAGCAAGAGCGCATCATCCACCACACCCGCGCCGCCGAGCGTAAAGACGCTTCGATGGTGCTGCTGGTCGTGGTGGATATCAAGAAGCGATCGCGAGACGGCGCGCCCCATCATCCCGATGAGGTCGAGATCCTTACCTTCGCTGACGTTGACGACGCACTCAAGCATGATGCGCGCTCAACAGATCCCAGGGGGCGACAGCGCGAGGCGTAGTTAGGAACGAACCTCAATTGCGATTCGGCGACGTGCGCGAGCGATACGACGGCGCTCACGCTCCGATGTTCCACCCCAGACGCCATGATCGATGTGATTTCCGAGCGCGTACTCCAAGCAGGGCTCCTTGGCGATGCAGTCAACACAGATCTTGCGTGCGACATCAACGCCAACACCATCACTTGGGAAAAACGTCTCCGGCGGTAGGTCCCGGCACTTGCCCTTTGCCATCCACTCCGTATCCATTACTTCACCTGTTTTCTTAGTAGTGATATTCGACGCCACAACCCTCTATGAAGTTGCACCGATCTCACTGATCTCTAGCGTACACGGGCCAATTACTAATCCGGGTATTTCGCTATGGACATAACTTGTTTAGCGAATTTGGCTGGCATTTCACTGTGAATCACAGCAGGAGGAGTTAACGATGTCGCAGATGCTGACCATAAGCGGCTCACCTGCATGGCCAGCAGATATCTCAGATCGACCTCAAACTGCGTGCACTGCTCCAGGAGTGATGCCGCCGCGGGCAGGGGAGTGACGGTCAAAATGATCTCCATCGTGAGTCGTTTCGTGGTCAACGTGGCACGCCTTGCCTTCAAAGTGAGGGGGATCGGGCCGGTAGACTCCTAGACGAAGACGACGAGGAGTCCCATAATGAGTATCGATAACACCACTCCAGTGGCAGATCAGGAGCCACCAAAGGGCCATGCACGTATCGTGTATCTGGGTCCCGTCGCCCCACACTGGGAGATCGAGTCAGAGTTTGGAGACCGCGCGGTCATCGAGCCCTTCCGCGAGAGAGTACTCGCACGGCTCCTTCTCCTTCCTCCCCATGACCCTCAGTTTCGACGCAACCGTGAGCGAGTTGTGCGGGATGCAGAGCGAGAGAACATTCTCTTGGAATGGGATCTGGGAGTACCTGAGGAGACGGTCGCCTCCTAATACGACGTGGCTCGTCGGAGAGCGCTCTGCCGTTCCTCGCCGGGACTTGCCACGAGCTGACTACTAGCGAGTGCGAACAACCTCACGGGAAAGCGGTCTGGCTAGTTATCTGATGGTTCTTCTCGAGCTGACTCTGGCAGGTTTATGCGTTCAAGCCAAAGACCCGGTGCCTCGAGTTCCGCAGGTGTAGGTATGTTGCGCTCTACAACCCAGAGTTTTGCGAGTTCGTGATCGCCATTGCGTTCGATGACGCCCTCGACGAACCGTCGACCACGGTCATAGAGATCCGGATTCGTCTCCACGCCGATGAGTGCATCGCCCGACCGTTCGCTCTCGCTGCGTTCTCTCCTCGATCGACTTATCGCCTCACCGATCGCCGATCGCGCGCCGATCGCGCGCTCTGCCACCGTGGTCGTCACCCAATCTGCATACCCATGGATCACGGTGACCAGCGTGGTGAGTTCTGCGGTGGCGCGCTCGTCGCGCGAAGCCGCCATGCCGCTCATCGCACCGCTCTCTCCGAGAAGATCAGAGAGATCCGTCATCGATGAGGGCGTTCCTGAGGACAACGAACCGAGCTGTTGCTGGAGTGTCATCGGATCGATGCGGAGACTCTTGGCATGCTCAACAATTAAACCTGCGAGCTGCCTCTGCACGTGAGCGCGCGACAGAATGGCGTGCAGAGCAATATCGCGAACGCTGAACCAAAGCATGACGTCGCGCTCCGGCAGAGACCAATCGGTCGCAAATTCGCGACGGTTTCTCACTATGGTCCCGATGCCGTCAGAGAAGTCGGCAGGCAGAAGCAGGTCATATTGGCCAGTTGCCCGTCGTCCCAGATGGCCAATAACCGAGCCAAACTGCATCGCGATGAGTGTCGGAGAGAGCGTGGCCATCCACCCCTCCATCATCTTGGCGAGCTGCGCTCCATCTGCGTCGTCGAAGGGGTCGTTGAGCGTCAACTCGCTGGTGGGCTCACCCTTTTGGGTCATGATCATGTCGCCGAGCAGGGGCCGCCAATGTGCCAAGCTTCGCTGCACCCAGTTGCCTCGTGACATTGTCTCGACACGAACCGGTTGCCCAGAGGGAACAACGTTCATCCCGGTTACATCAGCGACGTGGAGTTCAGCGATCAGAGTGATCTCCTCTATGGAGATGCGATCTGCAGGATCAACATTCCCCTCCTCTGGATCGAGCGCGATAGAGAGCGCGAGTTGGGAGATGAGTTCAAACTGCGTCGGATCCTGCGAGCGCATCATCCGCATGACATCGGTAAACATGCCAGGCACTATTCCGCCCATGCCCGGGAGTTCACCAAAAGGATCGTCGCTCGCCATGCTTTGAATCTACCGGCGAATCATCCCGGTTCGTCATCTCGCAGCGTGCGACAGACGGTTCTAATCCCGATAAGACTGGCAGGATGTTCAAGAGCTTCTATGACCGTGTTGGTGGTGCCCCTCTTTTCGAGGAGCTCGTCGCCGGGTTTTATCAACGAGTTGCCACAGATCCCGTACTCCGACCGATGTATCCCGACGACCTTGAACCGGCGGAGCGACGGTTGCGGCTCTTTCTCATCCAATATTTCGGTGGTCCAACGACCTACGATCAAGAGCGTGGGCATCCGCGCCTCCGCCTCCGTCACATGCCGTATGTGATCGATGAACGGGCAAAAGATATCTGGCTCACTCACATGATCGCTTCACTAGATGAAACTATCGCTGTCAATCCCAATCGACTCTCGGACCGCGATGAGCGTGAGCTACGTGGCTATCTCGCCGAGACCGCTGCCTTTCTGATCAACCACGGGGGTCTCTCCGTAATCGGTTGAGGTGAGGGCTGCGATGGTGCGGCGCAGCGTGCGAGCCGCCCGGGTTGCCACTAAGGGGTAAGCGAAACCGTTGCCGGCACGATCACCGTATGAGGCAACTGATTCGTGTACACCGTGAGCACGAGGGGAGAGGTCGGCGCGGCCTCACGGAGCGCGTTCTCAAAACCGTCGAGCGAGGTCACCGTGATGCCGTTCACGCCAACGATCAGGTCTCCAGTGGCAACGCCTGCTGATGAAGCGCTGGAATTGCGCGCCTCGGCACTTATGAGTATTCCTGCGGGAACGCCGTTATTTGCGGTTTGGCTTGTGACAGTGATGCCGAGTGATGCTGTGCTAAAGACCTGCTGCTCGATAATGGCGTGCACCTCATCGGCGACGAGCGAGCCCGGCGCTACAACGAGGACACCGTTTGTACTACCCACAACGACACCCTCCACATGACCGACGCCGCTAATGAGGGGTGTGCCGAGAGCCACGCTCGCGACGTTGAGGTCACTCGTGAGGGCTTTTTCAATGGTACTGCCTCCAATTTGGGGTAGATCTGTCATCGCTCGCAGGGTCGTGACGACAGAGGCGCCCTTTATTGAGGTGATCGCAACTGCGAGACTTCCCGGATCGATTTCGCCATTCGATGCAAACGCGGCGGTCGAAAGGTTTGTTGCGCCATTCACATGTACGACCGTGAGGCCCTCGCTGGGGATCTCCCCCACGATCTGACCGACGTACTCCACCCCGTTCCCGAGCGTGACCAGGATGGACACGCCTCCTTTGAGGCCACTGCTGGGAATGACCAAAAAGCCGGCGCTATTGACGACGAGCCCCAGCTCTTCGCCCGTCGCCCCGGTGGCGGAGATGGTGATCAGCGCCATGGAGCGGGTATTACGCGCGATCTCTGCATCGACGCTTCGACCAAACCCCGCGAGCTGTGGGCTCACGCTTACCGTTGGTGCCACGGTAGTGACAGCCGCCGAGCTGAGCGCAGGTGTGGGCAGGCTATCGCCGGCGAGGGCGCCGGCGAGGTGTGTACCTAAGACCACGAGGCCCGTCGCGAGCAACGCCCCCACAACGCCTGCGGACCATGCACTGGCACGGCTGGGCTGTGTCTGGAGCCAACGTCGACGAACGGCAAGTGGGTCAAGTGGCGCGGGTGATTTGAAGACCTCGGAGGGGTGACGCCAGAGGCGATCTTCAAGCGGCAGCATCCGACTTGGGCGGTCCTCCTCTAAGGACTCGTCGAAGTCATCCTCGAAGTTCGCCACGGCGGTCAAAGTTAGCCCTCTGCTTTCAAAATGGGAGGTCGCCCACCCCCTCACCGATCGCCGGAATGCTCCTTAGGATGTTCTCTGTGTTACCTCGCATGGATCCTTCCAAACTCACCGGTCACTGCAGATGAGCTCGGACCTCGCGTTGGACTTTGGATCGGTGACCACCCGCATCGCGAATGCCCGTGGCGTCATCATCTATGAGCAGCCCACGATCGCCGCGGTGAGCGAGGAGGCCAAGGTTCCCTCTCGATTTGGGAACGAGGCCCGAGGTGCTGGCGTCTTACACTCGGGTCGACTCCGGATCGTCCGTCCCGTCAAGGCAGGTCAGCTAGCTGATGTGCAGGTCGCCGAGGCCTATCTTGAGCACTGCGTCAAAGGACTTGGTTATGCGCGGTTGCGCCGACGACGTGTGTTAGCCACCATGCCGCTCGGCACCACTCCGGTGCAGCTTCGTGCGATGGAGCGTGCACTTGAGCGAGCGGGAGTGCACCGCGTGCGATTTCTTGAACAGCCGATCGCAAGTGGGCTCGGCGCCCGAGTGCCTATTGAGGAGCCGATTGGTTCAATGGTGGTTGATGTCGGTGGTGAGATTACCAACCTTGCGGTCATCGCCTTAGGTGGAGTTGTGGTTGGCACGACGATTCCGATCGGCGGCGAGACGCTCGATCGTGCGGTAGCGGCGATGCTGCTCGAACGCGCCGATCTCGTCGTAGATCTCGGGGTTGTCGCAGCTGCACGACGCGAGCTGGGCTCTCTTGAGGTCGACGCGGAGGATGCGATGGTGGAGATACAGGGGAGAGATCGAACGAAGGGCGTACCTCACTCGCTCCTGCTTGGTCGAGCAGACGTCGTTGATGTGCTCGAGCGTGAACTCCAACCTCTGTTTGGCGCTGCGACAAAGTTGATCTCCTCCTCGCCACCCGATCTTGCAAACGATCTGCTCGCGCAGGGTATTGAACTTGCGGGAGGAGGATCGCTGGTACCTGGGCTCAGCCACCGCCTCGCACTCGCGACCGGCATTGCCGTGCATGAGCATCGACTTCCAACTCGCCTTGGTGTGCTTGGCGCCGCCCGATGTCTCGCAACCTTTGACGACCTAGAGGATGCGCTTACTGCCGCTCCTGCGCGCTGATGCCGAGGAGATCTTCGGCGGCCTGACGCACCTGCCAATCGCGATCGGTGAGGTGCGCCCGCATCGCCGTCTCGACCTCAACACCGGAGAAGTTTGATAGAGCGATGAGTGCTCTGCGGCGTACCGTGGCAACGTCATCGAGTGCCGCGATGAGTGTGGCCGTGGCAGCTGGGTCCCCTATTACCCCCAGCGCGGCGACCGCGGACTCACGACAGAGTGGGTCGGCGTGCCCGCTCGCAACGGTGATGAGCACGGGTACCGCGGTGATGAGTTCGAGTTCACCAACGCAAAAAGCACAGGCCTCCACCACCCGGGGATCCTCGTCTTCGAGGAGGCTTGCAAAATCGACCAGCGGTAGACGAAGCGCGAGTTCACAGAGGGCACGCCGGACGAGCGGAGAGGGGTCATGCAAAAGCAGCTGTGCCTCGTCGAGGGTAATAGCTCCGAGTCGGGTGAGTGCGGCGAGTGCACTCGCTCGGACGCGTTCAGAGGCATCGCCTAGCAGCGCCCGCGCTCCCGATTTGTCGCCCGTGAAGCCACAGGCGATTGCGTGAAGTCGCCTTCGTTGTTCAGTGGCGCTCGTGGTGAAGGCCGTCGTGTCAGCAGGATCGAATCGAGCACGGCGTTTGCGACGCGCGGCGACGTCGCTATCGCGGGGGCTCTCGCTACGCTCGATATGTGCGTTCCCCGATTGCGGCTCCTTCGACATGGATGCGGTAGCTCCTCTTGCGTTCGAGATCATCGGCGTCAGACGCGACCACGTCGCATATAAGAATTTAGCCATTGGGGATCGTACGGAGGGCGTAGCGGCCGGCGGCGCCCATGAATGACCGCGAAGAGGTGCGTGTGCCAGCGTCGTCGCTGCAGGACTCTCCTGATATTCAGCGTACCGTCCGTTCGTCACGCGCTCCCTGGTCACGAGCTCGGCGTATCGTGGCAGTCGCGACGGTGCTGTTGATAGTCGCATTCCTCGGTGCGAGCCTTGTCTCCGTTCCCTACGAGGCGATCACCCCTGGATCAGCGTTGAATGTTGCCTCGCTCATCACAGTGCCCCCAGCTCATCGCCATGTCCACAGCGGCTCCATCTCGATGGTCGATGTAAATCTCGTTTCATTAAACGCAATCTCCTATCTTGCCGACAAGTTGAACCACGATGATCAGGTGCTGTCCACCACGCAGGTAGTCGGATCTGAATCGTCGAGCGCCTACAACGAGCAGGGTGTCCTCGATATGGTGAGCGCTCAGCAGGCAGCGACCTATGTCGCCTTCCGACAGCTGGGATGGCCGGTGACTCTCAAATTCGGTGGTCTCGTGGTCTACGCAACAGAGCCTGGATCGCCGGCACAGCCCTCCTCTGGGATCGCACCACTCCTGCCAGGCGATGCGCTCCATAAGATCGACGGACGTCCACTCAGCAGTGTCACCTCGCTACAGACACAACTCCGTACATTGAAGCCGGGCAGTTCTGTCTCCTTGTCGCTCTCGCGTCAGAGATCCTCCGCTCCGCACGTGGCAGAGTTGCGGCTGGGTGTGATCATCACCCACAACGGGGTGACACAGTGCCGGCCGGTAACGAGGTCATCAGGAGCGAGTGGACGGCCTTGCATTGGAGTCCAACTTGAGGTCGTCGCGACGCCAACCAACCTGCCCTTTCCGGTAGATCTCAATGCAGAGGGAATTATCGGCCCCTCCGCGGGCCTTGCCTTCACGCTTGGTCTGATGAACGCCTTAAATACAGGGTCACTGACGGGTGGGCTGCGCATCGCCGCAACGGGAACAATGTCCACGGATGGAGCTGTGGGTGATGTCGGAGGCGTGGCTCAGAAGACGATCGCAGTCCGAAGAGCCGGAGCTCAGCTATTTTTTGTCCCCACAGCTGAGCTCGCTGTGGCACGAGCAAACGCTGGACCGACGATGTCGGTCTACGGTGTTTCATCGATTACGACCGTGCTGCAGATACTCGAACAGCATGGTGGGGTGATTGTCAAGGAATTTGTACGTTAAGGCAATAGTGTTAGGTCGTGCCCGATCAGAACCCTGCCTCCAGCTCTAGTAGCCGCTCTCTTACACCGGAGGACATTGCGAACCGGGTCTTTCCTACTGCACGTCGGGGCCTCGCGCCCGAGGCGGTAAATCAATTCCTCGGTGAGGTCGCGCAATATGTGCGAGAGCTACGTAACGAGGTACGTTCCGCTGCATTGCACCAACGCCCAACGCCCGCTCCCGCTCCCGCTCCTCAACCACCACAAGCGCTCGACGAGGCCGCGCTAACTCGCGCGTTGGGCGAGGAGACGGTACGCGTTCTTAAGACCGCACGTGAATCTGCGCATGTAATTGTTAACGCGGCCGAACATCAGGCCGCTGAACTGATTACCGGTGCAGAGGCGCTCGTACAGAGCCGTCGTGAGGATGTCGAGGCGTTCTCGCGCACGGTACGCGATCGCGCCGAGCGCGAGCGAGCTGAGTTAATAGAAAAGACCAAAGTCGAATGTCGGTCAATGATTGAAGAGGCGCGAGAGGCGCGTCGTCGCGTGCTGGTAGATCTTGGTGATCGACGACGGATACTCCTCACTCAACTCGAGCAGGTACGTGTTGGTAAGGAAACGCTGGCCGAGGCGATCGATGCTGTCTCCCTTGGCGTCGTTCGTTCTCTGGACGAGGTAAGGGTGCAACTCAGCTCCTCGGAGGAGCGGGCAAAGATCGCCGCGGAGCACGCGGCAAAGGAACTTGATAGTCGGCTCCTCGCGGGGGTCGAAGAGGTTGATGCGCTCGTCGAGGAGGCCTTGGCCCGGCTTCCCAGATCGGTCTCCGAGAACGTGCTCGCGGCCATGGATGAGGAGGGTTCACCTGCATCCGAGCCACGCGTCTTTGACATCGAACGTGAACCGAACGTACGGACGTCCATCGCGCTGTCGGGTCCGACGGTCGTAAGTCCAGAGTTGACGGTCACGGGCCCGATTGTTGGCACCGAGACACGACGCTTAGGTGCAGAGGGTGGTGAGGTGTCGCGAACACCTGAGCGTGTGCCCGACACCACGGCGACGGTCAGTCAGGTTGGTCTCGTGACTCCCGTGGTCTCCTCGCCCATTGCAAAGAACAATGACGCGCTTATTGCCACGGCTGTCACGCCGCCGGAAGCGGCCTCGACCGCTCCGGAGAGCCCCGTTGATCAACTCTTTGCCAAGATTCGTGCCTCTCGCGCTTCGAAGACGGCCGATGCGCAGCGGGTGCTTGCTGGTGGTCCGAGCGAGAGCGAGACAAAGTCCGTCGATTCCTCCCTCGATGAGGCATCGGATGTCGTCATCGATGCGAGCACAGCGAAACCGGCAACGAACGCCGATACCGCTCCTTCGCGCGGGAAGGTCGCGAGTTCCGATGTTGTCGAGGTGCCCAACTCTGAAGGCGACCCTGTGGTGGGGGAGGATCGCATGCGTAGCCGCCGGGACGAGCTGCTCGCGCCGCCCTCGCAGGAGCTCTCTCGAGCACTCAAGCGCGCGCTTCGCGAGGAACAGAATCTTTTGCTCGATGCCCTGCGTCATCTGAAAAAGGGGGAGCGCGCGATCACCTTGCTGCCCAGTGAGGAGACGCGATTGCGTCTGACGGGCGAAATTACCGCCCCGATATTGGATGCCTATCTCGCGGCGACCGTATTTCTTGCACTTGCGAACAAGCGAGGACGGCGCAATGCGCCCGATGGCACTCACGCTCTCGGCATCGCGCGGCGCCTCGCCGACGAGATCCTTGACGGTATCCATACGCGTCTCGAGTCCGCTTTTACAACCGAGCGCGACGGTACTGAGGAGTGTGCCGAGGCCGTTGGCGCTGCTTTTCGCGACTGGAAAGCTGCACGGATTGAAGGGCTCGCCGGTGATTACATCACTGCAGCCTTTGGCGAGGGTTGTGTTGCAGCGGCGAGCGCGAAAAAGATCGCGCT
>CAIMWD010000104.1 GCA_903845085.1 uncultured Acidimicrobiaceae bacterium | reverse complement strand
GGTCACCCGTGTGCTCCTCGACTCCGCAGATGCGAACGGTTCCTGGTCGACGATTGGGGTCTCAGAGAACATCATTGAGTCCTCCTGGCAGGCGCTAGTCGATTCGGTCGTCGTGGGTCTCTCACGGACGAAACGCGACAATTCCTGAGGTGTCCGATCGAGGCGCTGCTCGACGCACTTTGATTGATGATTCGACCGACCCCCACTCCTTGACTAACGTGACGCCGCGAGAGTCAGCTCGCAAGATGGTGGAGAGCACACGATGACGCAGCCCAAATTTGCACCGATCGGTTACGCCGACGAGGTACGTCCCGCCTACCGGCTCAACGTGCCACGTCCGTGGGCACCCAACCGCCCCGGCGACGAAGTTGCCGGCGAGGTCCGTACCCGCTCCTCGGCCGGTCCCGATCAGGGATACCTCTCCCTCCTCGCGGAGCAGGTCAAGGGCGAGATTGTCTTGGTACCAGGCGAGTTCGTAGATGACGTGCTTGCCGGCACTATCGCGATTGGAATGGCCAGAGCTGCGCTCTTTGGGCGCGCTCCAGTCAAGGCAGACCTCATCGTCGCGCTCACCCTCTTCGGTTTTCTCTCGGCAGCACCTGAAGAATTGGTCTTGCTGCGCGCGGGGCTTTTTGGTGGCGTCGCGCATGATCACTGGCGTCGACACGAACTGGTGGAGAGTTGCAGCGACGAACTTCTGCGAGCGACACCCGCGACCGCCAAATCGAATGAGCTCTGGCGGAGCTTCGTCCGTCCGTAGTCGCTGGCGACACCGCCAATTGAGGTGCCTCGAGATCGAGATCGAGATCGATGGGGTCTATCCCTGCACCCTCTCACGGCATAGGCGACGCCACGATGATTTCGTCGGGATCGATGTCGCCTAAACGATCGTGCGGTACATCACCTGATGGGGACCGATCCCCTCGATTGTGAACGTCTCGCCCTCGGTGACGAATCCCTCGCGAAGATAGAAATCACGCGCGTCGCTCCGAGCGTTGCACCAGAGCACGGTGGGACCCCTGCCGGCGAGGTGATCGAGGACCGCTGTCATCACTCTGGCTCCGTGACCCTGGCTGCGATGTGCCTCGTGCGTCGCAACGGCGCGCAACCGCCACGGGCGGTGCGTCGAGGTGAGCGCAACGATGGGAGTGAGATGCGGCGGTGGATCCTCTGGATAGATCGTGGCGGTTGAGATCACCTCGGCGTCGTCGTCACAGGTGAGCCCAAAGGTGAGCGCGCCGGGTAGGGAGTTGATCTCCGCGGTCTCGGCAAGTGGAGCATCGGGTCGCAGAACACGATGACGTAGGGCATAGGTCATAGCGGGATCCACAATCGCGACGGTGATCAGCATCGCCGTCCACCGTAGTTGCGCCACCAAAGTCCAGTGGGGCGCTCACCTGATGCGCCGCGGCTGGAGAGAGGTGGCGAACTAAGCTGTATCCAACCCAATTTGATCCCTAACTAGTGGTCGATCCGGGCCGTGCGCGGTCGTCGCGGGCGAAGATTCTGGAGGATTACATGGCACCCGAGGCAATCGTTGCGAACGCTTCGATCGATGCGGGCATAGAGGGTGACGTCGAATCGGGAGCGATCGATCCTGCCTCTTTAGAGATCACGACGGTACGGACACACACACCACTGGCGAGTCAGCTCATCACCGGAGTTGCGATCGTCGCTCCCATCTTCGGCGTCCTGAGTGTCGCACGGCTGCTCTGGGGCGTGGCGCTCCATCCACTCGACCTCGAGCTCTTCGCCATCTTCTATCTGTTGTGCGGACTTGGCATCACCGTCGGCTTCCACCGACTCTTTACCCACAAGTCCTTTGTCGCCTCTCAGCCAGTGCGGATCGCCTTTGCCATCCTTGGCTCGATGACGTTGCAGGGTCCACTCACCCAGTGGGTCACCGATCACCGAAAGCATCATGCGCGCTCTGACCAGCCAGGAGACCCCCACTCACCCAACCTTGGTGGGCCCACCTGGTTCGGCCATGTCCGGGGTTTTTATCACGGGCACATGGGATGGCTCTTTTCGGAGAAGGGACTCGAACGGGGTGAGATCTATGGTCGCGACCTCTTCAATGACCCGGTGATCCGGCTCATCGATCGCCTTTATTTTGTCTGGGTCGCGGTCTCTGTGGGTCTTCCCTTTCTCATCGCCTATCTGATCACCGGCAGCACCGAACGCGGTGTCGAGGCGCTGGTATGGGCGGGACTTGTCCGCATCTTCCTCTTTCAACACGCAACCTTTGCCGTGAATTCGGTCTGTCACACTTGGGGCAGGCGCCCCTTTGTCACTGGAGATCGATCGACAAATAACGTCGTGGTGGCGATGCTGACCTTTGGCGAGGGATGGCACAATAACCATCACGCCTTCCCGCGCTCGGCGCGACATGGATTAGCCACCACACAGTTCGACCTCTCCTATCTCACGATCGCGGCGATGACCAAGTTGCATCTCGCGACAGAGCTGCGTCTACCAACCGCGGCACAGCTCGAACGAATTGCGCGCACGGGGGAGTAGCGGCCTGAACTGGATCGCTCGTCGCAACGGGCGCCAGATCCCACGGGTTCGTTGCACGCTCAACGCAGCGCAGTACGATCCGCCCAAATGTGCGCTCACACGCGCAGGCGAATCTCTCGCTTAGGCGAGGACGAAAGGTTCTGCACCGGGTGAAAGCCGCAGACGGGTCCCCGGCGCAAAGCCCTGGCGGTTGCCGTTTTGTTCGATCCACCAGGCGCTCTGTTCACCCATGACAAGGAACTCCTCGGGCCCGCCGACGATCGCGGTGCGCTCATCAACGCCGATCAGCGTGAGTTCGCTGGGCACTCGATCACGCATCGCAGCGACGAGTGCGGGATCTCGGCGGTCGAAGCGGTCAAAGTGGGGAATTATGGCGAGGTGATCGATGAGGCCCAATCCCGGCCCCGAAAGTCGTTCGGGATGACGGAATCCTCCCGCGATCGCCGTCAACGCGCAGGCCCCTGCCGAGCAGCCGGCGAGGGCAGCTCCCTGGTGCCATGCCTCGATAATCGCCGCGAGCACGACTGAGTTCCGCAGTGTTTCAGCGAGGTAGGCGGGGGAGCCGCCGGAGAGGTAGATGAGTCCTGCTCCCTCAATGGAATGTGCGAGTTCGGGTGAGTTGGCATCATCACGGTCGAGTACGGGGAGCACCAATGATGCAACGCCAAGATCACGATAATGATCAACTCCGAGCTTCGACCAGTAGGCGATCCGCTCCGGTGATTCCTCGCCAGCAGCCGTCGGGAGCATCACCACCCGCTGCGGTCGTCCCTCGAGGAGTGCGAGATCGACAGGGTTCATTACGGGAAGGTACTCCCCGCTTCCTACGAGCGCCACGGGACCGTTCATCGCCCCAACGCTAGTGGTTGGTCGCTTCTTGAGTGTACGAAGAGGGCCCTGTTTGAGCGGCTGAGGCCCGGGTGGCGTCAACGGGCCGGTGCATTCATGGGAGACTAGGGAGGGTCATCGCGCCCCCCTCGCCTCCTACAGATCGTCGTCACCCACCCCCATGTTGAACGCCCATCACATTGAACTCGTCGCCGGAGGGCGCACCCTAATTGGGGATGTCACCTTTCAGATCGCTCCGGGTGACCGTATTGGTCTCGTGGGACGAAACGGTGCCGGAAAGACGACGCTGACGAAGGTGCTTGCCGGGGAGACGCTCCCTGCCTCGGGTTCAATTCGAACCAGTGGACCGGTGGCCTATCTGCCACAGGATCCACGCACGGGTGACCTCGCGATGATGGCCCGCGATCGGGTGCTGAGTGCGCGTGGACTCGATGTCATCACCCGTGACATGGCGACGCAGGCCGCGCGGATGGGCGACAGCGTGGGCGAGGATCGCGAACGCGCAATGCGTCGATACACGCGGCTCGAGGAGGAGTTCGAGAGCCTTGGGGGATGGGCGGTTGAGTCCGAGGCCGCGGCGATTACCTCCTCACTCTCGTTACCAACCCGCATATTAGAGCAGCCGCTCGGCACACTTTCGGGAGGACAGCGGCGCCGAGTCGAGCTTGCCCGCGTGCTCTTTTCAAAGGCGCCGACGCTCCTGCTCGATGAACCGACGAACCACCTCGACGCGGATTCAATCGCGTGGCTACGCGGCTTTCTCCGAGGCCACGAGGGTGGATTCATTGTGATCAGCCACGATACGGAGCTCCTCGAGGCGACGATTAATCGCGTCTTTCACCTCGATGCCAACCGCTGTGAGCTCGACATCTACAACATGGGCTGGCGCGCCTACCTCGAACAGCAGGCGCAAGATGATCGGCGTCGTCACCGAGAGCGTGCGAACGCAGAACGCAAGATTGTGACCCTGCAGCGTCAGGCAGACAAGATGCGAGCGACGGCGACAAAGGCGAAGGCGGCCCACCAGATGGACCGGCGGGCGAGTCGGCTCGCTGAGGGGCTCGATGCGGTGCGCGAACAGGACAAGGTCGCAAAGCTTCGCTTTCCCGATCCGGCACCCTGTGGACGTACGCCACTGACCGCACAATCGCTCTCCAAGCGTTTTGGTTCCTTAGAGGTATTCTCCGATGTCGACCTTGCGATCGACCGGGGAAGTCGTGTCGTCATCCTCGGTCTCAATGGTGCGGGAAAGACCACACTCCTCCGTCTCCTCGCCGGGGTCGAGGCGCCTGACACGGGAGAGGTGATACCAGGTCATGGTCTGCAACTTGGCTATTACGCCCAGGAGCACGAGACCCTGCGTCCTGAGGATTCCGTCTTTTCAAATGTACGACGCCAGGCGCCAGCGAACCTGAGTGATGTCGAAGTTCGTCGCATTTTGGGCGCCTTTCTCTTCAGTGGTGACCGCACCGAGCAGCCGGCAGGGACGCTCTCGGGAGGCGAGAAGACACGCCTTGCACTCGCTGCGCTCGTCGTCTCCTCGGCCAACGTGCTCCTCCTCGATGAGCCGACGAACAACCTTGACCCGGCCAGCCGTGAGGAGGTGCTGGGCGCACTGCGTACCTACGGAGGCTCCATCGTGCTCGTGACTCACGATCCGGGGGCTGTCGAGGCGCTCGCTCCCGATCGGGTGCTGCTCATGCCCGACGGTATCGAGGACCTCTGGAGTGACGAGCTCGCGGACCTCATCTCACTCGCGTAAAGGTTCTCCCACCCTTTGACCCCTCGCGAACGTTTTTGGGGGTGTCCTCACTAGGCTGAGTGCCAGTAAATATTCACAGGTAATTATCAGGTCAGACTCAGTCGCCCACAAGAACCACCGGTGATAGTGGATGAAGAAGATCCCGACCGGCACGGATGCACGGGTCCGGGAGAACGATGCGAGGCGAAGGAGCGCAAAATGGATGAGATTCGAGAGAACTCTGAGGATCAGGGTGCGACACCACCTCCACTGATGCCACTCTCCATGCCCTCCATGCCGGCCGCGACCAGCGCGAGATCCATCTCGGGAGAGCCCATCTCGGGAGAGTCCATTCCGGCAGAGCCGACTCCTACGGGACTCCGTGGTGTTGTGCCGAGTGTTGGACTTTTCAGCGGAGCTGACATGGACGAGTCCGTTTGGAACGGAGCTTCCTCTGAGGAGCTGGAAGATGGCGGAGCGAACGAGGCTGCCACGAGTGGAGAGCCGCCAACTGGATTTGTGCCACTGATGCCGCTCTCGATGCCCCTGGGGGGACCCGGTTTCACACCACCACCACCAAATGACCCAACCAGTTGGGCAAGCGTGGATGGATCAGAGCCGCCGAGGCGAGTCTCGGGCCGTCGCCGTTTAGTGGCGGCGATCGCTGCGGTCGCACTCGTGGCGGGAGGTGCTGGCGCGGCGATCGGTGTAATTACAAACTCAGACTCATCGAGCTCACCACCCAGCGCGGTCGCGACGCTGCCGACCTCTGCCGCCCCCACGGCAAATACCGCGACGGGAACAAATATTGTGACCTCGGTCGCTGCTGCGGTCACCCCGGCGATCGTGGATATTCAGACCACGATCGCCACACAGAGTGGAGCGAGCCTGCAACAGGCAGCGGGAACGGGGATGATCGTCACTTCCTCGGGAGAGGTACTGACCAATAACCACGTCATCGCAGAGGCGACGACTATCAAGGTGACCATTCAGGGTCACAAGGGCACCTATAACGCACGGGTGCTCGGCACCGACGCTCCGCCGAGCTCTGATGTTGCGCTCCTGCAAATTGAGGGCTTTTCGGGAACTCTTCCCTATGTCACCCTCGGCGATTCCTCCCAGGTAAAGGTTGGCCAGCCGGTCGTCGCGATCGGAAACGCGCTCGGACTTGGCGGCTCACCATCTGTCGTTAACGGCATCGTCTCCGCGGTCAATCGAACGATCACTGCGAGTGATTCCACGGGATCAGGCACTGAGACGCTCTATGGGATGATCCAAACTGATGCGCCCATCGCGCCGGGAGACTCTGGCGGTCCTCTGGTCAACGCTCAGGGTCAGGTCATCGGTATGGATACCGCCGCCTATTCCGCCTCCACGGGAACGGGTACCACCTTTGGATTTGCGATACCGATTAATACCGCACGGAACATCATCACCTCAATAGAGCACGGTCAGGCGACCAACGGCATCGTGCTCGGCGAGTCTCCCTACATGGGCATCTTCGAACAGGTATCCACACCATCGGTTGGCTTTGGGTTCGGCACCTCGGGAGTTTCGGGTTCCACCGGTACGACGGGTAACAGTGGCGCCACCGTGGTTGGCGTGACCATCGGTGGTGTGGCGATCAATAGCCCCGCACAGACCGCCGGGCTAGCAGCGGGTGACACGATCACCTCGATGAACGGCAAAGCGACCGCCTCTTGGCCGGCGTTGACGAAGATCGTCTCGGCGCTCCATCCCGGTAGCGTGGTCAGTGTCAGCTACACCGACACCACGGGAGTGCCGCACACCGTCAGTCTCACGCTTACGGGTATTCCGAAGTAACGGTCGCGCAATATCTCGCGCTCCCCTCCGTTCCCCCCGGACGGAGCGCAAGACAAGAGGCCACGTCCACCTAGGTGGACGTGGCCTCTTTCATTCACGACGCGATGAGCAGCTGGTGCTCGCTCACGCCCTCAAAATCGGCGCCACCGCGTTATACGCCGCTTGCCTCCGCGAGTTCGATCGCGGTGGTGAGTGAGACGAGGAGCGATCGTGCCGAGGGAAGGTCAAGTTCTACGGCGACGCGTGCTCCCGTGCCGAGGTCGTAGTTCACAAAATCAAGGAGCAGCGCATGCTCCTCCTCACAGTGTGAGGCATGGTCGTATCCGACGGTCGCCTGTGTGAGGGGAAACCAGCCATTGACCCCTTTGCCCGACCCAGAGACCGCAGTGGTGGAGGCGATATTTGTGCACATTTGATTCTCCGATCAGTTCGCGAGCTCGTCGGCAAGGAAGGCAAAGACCTTCTCCCAGGCGTCCATCGCCTGCTCTTGGCGGTACATCTGGTTCTGGTAATAGAAGAAGCCATGTCCCGCACCGTCATATCGGTAGAAGGTGTAGCGCTTACCGAGCTCCTTCAGCTTCGCCTCATGGGTGTTGACCTGCTCAGGTGTCGGCGACTTGTCGTCGTTTCCAAAGATGCCGAGTAAGGGTACCGTGAGCTGCTCGGTGTAGTTAATGACCGGAACCGGGCGCTGTGGCGTGAGTTGGTCCTCCGCCATGATCACGTTTCCTCCCCAGAGGTCGATGACCGCAGTGAACTCAGGAACAAGGGAGGCCACCAGCAGGGCGTGACGACCACCAGAGCAGGTGCCCATCACCGCAGTCTTTCCGTTCGCACTGGGAAGCGCGTTGAGGTACTCCCGAGCAGCACGGCAGTCGGCGACTACCTGGTCGTCGGGCACGCCACCCTGGGCACGGACTTTGGCGGTCACGTCATCGGAGGTGCCGTGTCCTACCCGACAGTAAAGGTCGGGAGCGATGACGTTGTAACCATGGCGGGCGAGACGCTCGGCAAACTCCATATAGAACTCATCCCAGCCGGGCATGTGATGAATCAGTACGATCCCGCCGCGCGGGGCGTCATCGATTGGCGTTGCCACGTAGGCGTGGATCTCGTCCCCATTGCCACCCTTATAGGTGGTGATCTCGGCTCGCACGCTCACGTGTGAGTCGGTCAGAAAGCTATTCCACATGTTTTTCCCCTCCAGAGGTGATGAGTTGTCCGTCCGCGATGCTAAACGAGGCTCCTCGCGATTGCGAGGGTGTGCGGGTGGTTTCGTCCTCTCGGTGACATACATCGTCACGTGCCGAGGGTAGGGAGAGTGGCGAGATGGTCGACACGTATTAGGTGGAGAATAGGGATGATGGGACTCCACCGCTGATGTATCGACAGATCGATGAATCACAGGCGCAACCGGGCGTTCCCACGCTCTCTCCCGAGGCACGCCGGGTGCTGCTCACCGGTCTGGCGCTCGCGTCGGCGGGCGCGAATGTCATCATGCAGCTTTCACGTCGGCCGATAGGCAGAGGAGTCGCGGAGAGCAGGGTGGATGATGGAGCACTCTTTCGTCATCCCATGAAGCGCACCCGAACGACACTTGCCTACGTGATGATCGCGCTTCTTGGGAGTGACCACGAGCGCGGCGTATTGCGGAGCGAGATCGCCCGACAACATCGAAGGGTCCGTTCGCCTCATGACGCCGAGGTGCAGTACGACGCATCTGACCCAGAGCTGCAACGGTGGGTGGCAGCCTGCATGTTCCGTGGTCTTCTCGATGCTGCCACCCTCCTCTATGGTGCACCAAACGCTGAACTCGCCGAGGAGCTCTACCGGCACGCAAGCCGTTTCGCGACCACGCTGCAGGTGAGCAAGGAGCAGTGGCCCTCCGGACTCGAAGCCTTTGAGGAGTACTGGCAGCGCGAGGTGCGTACGATCTCCTTTGATGAGGTGACCGCTGCCTATCTCCACGACCTCGCGGCACTGCGTTTTCTCCCCGGACCTTTGGCGCGGAGCTTGGGAGGGATCCACCGCGTGATCACAACGGGTTTCCTTCCACGAGAGTTCCGAGAGCCACTCGGGCTCGCCTGGGGAGAGCGTGAGCAACGTCGATTCCACCGGGCGCTCGTCGTGATGCGGCGATGCAATGCGATTGCACCGGCGCCACTTCGCGAGTTTCCGTGGAACGTCGTGCTCTTTGATACGCGCCGGAGGATCGCGCGTGGTCGATCCGTGATCTAAACGCGGTGAGCGGGCTGCGTGTGACTCACGATCGTCGGATGCTTGTGCTCGTAGACGAGGTAGATGTCGTTGTTGGAGATGAGCGTGAAGCGATGGGCAAACCACTTTGCGAGGTTGTTCTCATTTGGAATGTTGACATTCTGGGTCAACGGCGCGCTTAAGACGACATAGCCGGTGTGCTCAAAGATGTGCTCCCAGCGGAGCTTGTAGGCAGCAGCGGAGAGGTTGCTGCTATCGAGGTTGTCAAGGCCCCATGAATCGACGACAACCGGGCAGCTCCTGGGTTCCTTGCCGAGCAGCCCTGCGCCGATGAGTGCCGAGGTCTGGTCTCCAACGACACAGAAACCGGGTGGGATGACACCCGACAGCGTGGTTGGGTCATAGGGCCATGCCCACGCGAGGATGGTGCCGCGGAGCAAGAAGCCAGTAACGATAAACGCGAGTACGGCGACAGCCCCTGCGCTCTGACGGATTAGCGCACGATCTGCGTTTACTCGGCGTACGAGCGAGTGGAGGTGGGCACGGGCAAATCGTGCGAGGAGCGAGAGGGTGACCCCCGCCGCCATCGCAAGAAAGACCGCAGAGAAATAGGCGTAGTGGGGCCAAAAGACGGGAGCGATGAGAAACATCGCCACTGAGGCGACGCCAGAGAGCAGAACAAAGAGATCGACTCGGGTGAGCTGTCGCAGTGAGATCAATGCCACGAGGATGGCGAAGCCGCCAAGGATGAAAAAGATCGCCACTGCCGTAGTGGCACTGACCTTGGTAAGCGCACCAAAACCAGAGATGTAGCTGATACGGGGAGCAAGTCCGCCGATCCCTGAGCTTGAACGGGAGAGTTGGCTCGAGAGCACATCACGAAAGAACGCGTGTGGCGCCAAGATGACGAAGGGCAGCGCAGGGATGACGAGACCACTGAGCACACCTAAAAAAAAACGCACTACGCGAAGATGCTGCGTCGCCGCGAGGATGAGCGTGATGATTGCGAGGGGCACGATCTCCCAGATCTTGAGGAGCGTCCCAAATCCGAGGCAGAGGCCGCCGAGGAAGAGGAGAGATGATCCGGGTCGATCATGGGAAAGGACCAAATTGGCGGCGATGAGGAGGAAGAAGACCGTCCACGGTTCGAGCATCATCGTATGGGTCGCGGAAAGCGAGTAGGGAAAGAGTGCAACGCCGAGTCCCGCTGCAATAGCCGCGACGACCCCGGAGCGTTGCAGCAGGAGGCGGAAGGCAAGAAAGGCGTTCGCGCCGGCAACAAGTGCGGTCGCGACACGAGCCCAGGCGAGGCCATCCGCGGTCCCAATTGTGTGGGCAAGGAATGCAAAGGGAAGGGAGAGGTAGAGAATTCCAGGAGGCTGACCGAGGTAGAAATCGCGATAGGGG
>CAIMWD010000103.1 GCA_903845085.1 uncultured Acidimicrobiaceae bacterium | reverse complement strand
GCCGCTCCGGCCCCTGTTGCCCCGGTCGAGACCGTCGCGCCCGTTGCCGAAGTCGCCCCCGAGGCGCCCGTCGCGGTCGCTACCGTTCCTGAATCCCCCTCGGAGGCGTAATTCCATGGCAGAGGTAACCGCAAAAGACGTTGCAGCGCTTCGTCAGGCAACTGGCGCCGGCATCTTGGATTGCCGCAAGGCACTGCAGGAGAATGGTGGAGATCTGGAGGCGGCGACGAAGTGGCTGCGTGAACAAGGTCTCTCTGGTGCCTCGAAGCGCGCCGACCGTACGCGTGCCGAGGGAGCAGTCTCGGTCGTCGTCAACGGTAAAGAAGGTGCCGTTGTCGCGCTTGAGTGTGAGACCGATTTCGTCGCCAAGTCGAATGACTTCGTTGCCCTCGTCGACAACCTCGCCGATGCCTGCGCGACCTTCGGCGAGGCGGGAATTGCGCGTTTTGCTGCCGAGATCGATCAGATCAAGGTCACGCTAAAGGAGAACATCGCCGTTGGACGCCATGAGCAGTTTGTGGCTGGCGATGACTCGCTGCTCGAGAGCTACCTCCACGTGCAGAATGGTCGCGGAGTAAATGGCGTGCTCATCGAGGTCGTCGGTGGGAGCGCGGAGCTCGCACACGACATCGCGGTGCATATCGCATTCGCACGTCCGGACTACCTCACGCGTGAACAGGTTCCCGCATCTGCGATCGAGGCGGAGCGCGAGACCATCAAGACGATCGCCCTCAAGGAGGGGAAGCCAGAGGCCCAGCTTGAGAAGATTATTGAGGGTCGTCTCAACGGCTGGTTCAAAGAGCGAGTGCTTCTGGAGCAGTCGTACGCGCGTGATGAAAAGAAGACCATCAGCCAGCTTCTTGATGGGGCATCGATCCGGCGGTTCGCCCAGGTCGTCGTCGGGGCGTGACCGATCGCGGTCAGGCGGTCGGCGCATCCGACCGTCGCAGTGTGGGCGAGGTCACCCCTCGCTGGCACCGTGTCGTTCTCAAGCTTTCGGGGGAGGCTTTCGCCTCCTCCTCATCCGATGACACTATCGATGCACACACCGTTGAGCGCATAGCTGCAGAGATTGCGGAGGCCTCGAGCGAACTTGGTGTGGAGGTCTCGGTGATGATCGGCGGTGGAAACATATGGCGGGGTCAGACCGGGGCTGGTGAGGGAATGGATCGCGCGACCTCTGACACCATGGGAATGCTCGGCACGGTTATAAATGCGCTTGCGCTGCAAGACGCGCTCGAACGTCTCGGCCAACCCACGCGGGTAATGTCCGCAATCGCGATGTCCGAGGTCTGCGAGCCCTACATCCGCCGCCGCGCGGTGCGACACCTCGAAAAGGGTCGCGTCGTCGTCTTCGCAGCGGGCATGGGCCGGCCCTTCTTCACAACCGACACGCCGGCTGCGTTACGCGCAGCGGAGATCGAGGCGGAGATTGTGATGAAGGGAACACACTCTGGTGTGGATGGCGTGTACAGCGCAGACCCACGTATGGATCCAGCCGCGACCCGTTACGACGAGGTCTCATTTATGGATGTCGTCGCCAAGGATCTTCGCGTGATGGATCTCACGGCGATTACCTTCTGTAAGGATAACAATCTGCCGATCTTGGTCTTTGATGTCATGACCTCGGGAAATATCCGGAGTGCACTGCTTGGCGAGAAGATAGGAACGTTGATCCAATGAGCGACGAATCACTAGTTCAGGCGGCGATTGAAGACACCCGCGACAAGATGATGAAGGTTGTGGAGCACACGCGCGGCGAGTTCGGCTCTATCCGTACCGGACGTGCAACGCCCGTTCTCGTAGAGAAGCTACGTGTCGATTACTACGGAACGGAGGTTCCTCTGCAGCAGATCGCCGGATTTAGCGTTCCAGAGGCGCGTACCCTCGTGATCAATCCCTATGACAAGGGGGCAATTACCGCGATCGAGAAGGCAATTCAGGCCTCCGATCTTGGAGTGAATCCCTCCAATGACGGACAGGTGCTGCGCATTATCTTTCCTCAGTTGAATGAGGAGCGCCGTAAGGAGCTTGTAAAAGCCGTGCGTCACCGGGCAGAGGAGGGTCGCGTTGGTATCCGCAACGTCCGTCGCGCCACCCGACAGGACCTAGAGGCGCTCGAAAAGGACAAGGACATCTCCTCTGATGACCTTGAGCGAGCCGAAAAAGAGCTTGATGGGGTAACACAGGAGTTTGTCAGCGAGATCGACAAGATGTTGGCGCACAAGGAACAGGAACTGCTCGAGGTCTGAGCACCCCCGAATACGGCGACCCAGCCGATCGCAGCCATTCCTTCAGAGGAGACGTCATGAACGATGAGCCAGTGGAGGGGGAGACACCAACCCCCGAGCTCAAAATACATATCCCTACCGCTGCCTCCGTGGCTGAGGGAGCACCATCGACCCCATCTCCCGTCGCTCGAGAGCCGCGGCACCGAGACGAGGAAGAGTTCACCCCACGTCTTCGCGCACGCCCACTCGCCGAACGTCTTGCCGCCCAGGCACAGGAGCCGCCGGGAGAGGAGCCAAAGACCGGAACCTTCGTTCTGCCCGATTGGACAGAGCCTCCGACAGGACTCGTGCCGAAGGTGCTCCTCGATGAGGATGAGATCGTGGGAATTGAGGGTGACTTTGTCGAGTCAGGACTCCGTGGCCCCAGCTGGCACGAGGCGGGATCGGATTGGGACAACGATGCCGATCTGGCATTTTTAATAGATGAAAACGAGGACGAAGATTCTCCGGTGATCGCTGGACAGATTGCACCCCCAGTGGAGAGTCCCTTTGGAGTGGGATTTGAGGAGCTGGAAGGAGCTGGTAGCGCGGCTGACGAGCAAGCGCAGGCAAAGTGGGACGCCGCCTTTGGCGATCGCGAGATGCCAGAGTCGCTAGCGGGGGGTCACGAGCTCATCGACCTTCACGAACCCCACGGTGCACATCACCTCGCGGGTTCGGCTCGGCGCCGACGTCCACGACGGGTCCACGGGAGCGAGACGCAGGGGGCTGCCGAGCGCAACGTCGTCGTCGCTACCGGTGTTGGTCTCGCGATCGGCCTCGTGGCCGTCGCCTGCTTCAAACTTGGCGCGCCGAGCACGCTCGCCCTCGCGGTCGTCGCGGTCACCCTCGCCGCCGCAGAGCTCTTCTCCTCCCTCCAACGCGCGGGCTATCGTCCCGCCACGCTGGTGGGCCTGATCGCGATTCCCGTGATGATGGTTGGTACCTATCTTCATGGGCCCATCGCGGTGCCCTTCACCATTTTGTTGCTGATGGTCTCCTTCGCCCTTTGGGGCATCGCCGGACTCACGTTGCGCGAACCGGTTATCAATCTGGGGGTGACCGCTCTGGTAGTGCTCTGGACGGGAACGCTCGGCTCCTTCGCCTCCCTGCTATTGAGCCCCGCCTCCTATCCTCATCGCCATGGGGTCGCCTTCGTTGTCGGGGCGATCGCGCTGACGGTGGCCCATGATGTGGGCTCCTTCGCCATCGGTCACCGTTTTGGACGTCATCCCATCGCCCCCCGAGTATCGCCGGGCAAGACGCGAGAGGGTCTTGCGGGCGGCGCCCTCTTTACCCTTGTCGTTGCTGTTGCACTCGTCGCGCACCTGCACCCCTTCACACTCACAAGTGCGATCGCACTCGGAATCGGGGTGGCGATCTTTGCGCCTATCGGCGACCTCTTCGAATCGGTGGCAAAGCGCGATCTAGGGCTCAAGGACATGGGCAAGATACTTCCCGCACATGGGGGGATCTTTGATCGAATCGACGCGATGCTCTTTGTTCTGCCTATCTGTTACCTCGTGGTGCGCATCTTCTCGCTGCACTAAGGCTCTCGTTTTATTGTGCCGCACCGCTGTCTGTGCACCGGCTGTGCACGAGGAGCGTCTGTCCCTTGATGTCGCCGCGAGTTGGGCTCGAACACGGCGCGACGCCGGAGATGGCGCCCCAACGAAGCAGAGCGCAGTCGTTAGGCTGATCGCATGAAAACGGTCAGCATCGTCGGCTCCACCGGATCCATCGGTACTCAGACAGTCGATGTCGTTATGCGCCACCCCGACGAGTATCGAGTCGTGGCAATCGGTGCACACTCGTCGGTTGATCTTCTCGCAGCGCAGGCGCATCAGCTCCATCCAGAGGTCGTTGCGCTCGGTGACCCGAGTCGGCGTGAGGAGCTTATGGGGCGTCTTCCCGAAGGTACTGAGCTCATTGTGGGTGAGCAATCCTTTGCGGCGATCTCTGGGATCGCCGACGTCGCGGTTAACGGCGTGGTCGGATTTGCAGGGCTCTCCGTGACCGTTGCAACCCTTCGTGCCGGGCGGCGTCTCGCGCTCGCCAATAAAGAGTCGCTGATCGCGGCGGCGCCGGTCGTACAGCGCGCGCGCGCCACCGAGGGCGCCGAGATCGTTCCCGTTGACTCAGAGCACTGTGCAATCCACCAGTGTCTCGGACCGCAGCACCACCGCGCCGGCGTGGCCTCTGTTGACGAGTTCTACCAGGCGCCACGCCAACTTCGTCGTATGTTGTTGACTGCCTCGGGTGGACCTTTTCGCGGTCGTTCACTGAACGAGCTGCGTCAGGTCACTGTGAATGAGGCCCTCGCACATCCAACGTGGAAGATGGGACCGAAGATCACAATCGACTCTTCCACGCTCATGAATATGGGGCTGGAGGTTATCGAGGCCCACGAGCTCTTCGGCGTTGACTATGACCAGATCGAGGTCGTCGTACACCCGCAATCGATCGTGCACTCGATGGTCGAATGGTCCGACGGTGCAACCATCTGTCAGCTCTCCTATCCCGACATGCGTCTCCCCATCGGTTACGCCCTGGCCTATCCAGATCGCTATCAGGAGCCGTTTGGGGCGATCGATTGGACCACACTCGGATCGCTTGATTTCTCCTCTCCCGACCTCGCTACCTTCCGTTGCCTCGATCTCGCCTTCGCTGCGGGTCGTGAGGGCGGTTCAGCACCGGCGTGGCTCTCTGCGGCCAATGAGGTTGCGGTAGAGGCGTTTCTTGGCGGAGGGATTGCCTGGACGACGATCGCCGATATCGTCGATGAGACGATGCAGCATCATCAGCCGACTGATCTCATCGAGGTTGAGGACGTCCTGGATGCCGACCGACGCGCTCGGGAGGTCGCGCGAGATATCGCGCTCGCGGTAGTGGGTTGACGAGAGGAGGATGGCGTTGATGAGTGAGTCTCCAATTCCTGTTCGGCAAGAGCCATTGGCTCCAACACCTCTCGATCGGATCGCGCTCGTGCGGCTCGTCGCACTGGTGACCGTTGCCGTAGCACTGGCCTGGATCCTTCACGGTTTCCCGGTTTTGATCGTGATTGTTGCGCTCTTGCTCATGGTGATGGGACACGAGTTCGGTCACTTTGTTACCGCAAAGGCCTCAGGGATGAAGGTGACCGAGTTCTTTCTGGGCTTTGGTCCACGGCTCTGGTCGATCCGTCGCGGCGAGACCGAGTATGGGATCAAGATGATCCCCGCGGGCGGTTACGTACGAATTATCGGCATGAACAGCGCCGAAGAGATCGCGGCCGAAGATGAGCCTCGAAGCTATCGTGCCGCAACCTTTCCTCGGCGCATTTTGGTTGCTGTCGCGGGCTCGCTCATGCACATCGTCATGTCGTTCATCCTGCTCTTCGTGCTCTTTGGATTTGTGGGCGTACCGACGGATGTTGGTGCACAAATTGCGAGCGTGAGCTCATTTGTCGGACAGCGTTCGCCGGCGGCTCAAGGAGGTGTGCACGCCGGAGATGTGATCGTCTCGGTAGACGGCCATCGCTACGCGAACCCCGAGCGCTATCTCACCTATATCGAGTCGCGCCCTGGTGTGATGATCGCGATGGTGGTATCGCGCCAGGGCCACGATCTCACCCTGCATCTTCGTCCGCAGCTCAAGAGCACGGTCCGCGTCGCCACGCCACAGGGCGTCGAGCGACTCGCGCCGGCGACCGCACCACGCACTGGAGTTATCGGTGTCGAGGTCAATTTCCTGCAGAAAAACACACCCACAAATCCCCTGATCGCCATCCAACGTTCCGGGTCGTCGCTCGTCTCATTAACGGGCGCGACCTTCTCGCAGATCGGCACCGTCTTCTCTGTCCACGGACTCTTCTCCTTCGCTGACAGCGTTCGCGTTGCCGGAACGCAGCACAGCGCGACCGCTGGTCAAATCGGCTCTCAGAATTCTGGCCAGCTGCTCTCTATCTACGGAGCCGTCGTGATCGGTGCGCAGGCGGTGCAGACGAACGTGGCGATCCTCATCGCGCTACTCGTCGCGATCAATCTCTTTGTCGGAGTCATCAATCTCTTTCCGATGCTGCCACTTGATGGCGGACACGTCGTCGTCGCCTGTTATGAGCGGATCCGTTCACGTCGCGGCCACCGCTACTTCGCCGATGTCACCAAACTGACCCCGGTCATTGCACTCTTTGTCGCATTTATCCTGATCATGGGCGTGGCGGCGCTCTACGCAAACATTGTGCAGCCGGTCTCGCTTCCGGGACGCTAATGGTGACATCCACCGAGCGCCGCAGAGGCAAGACGCTCTCGCCCTAGGATGGAGGGTGTGAGCGCCGATGGTGGCGACCCCGAGGAGGTCAGTTCCAGATGGCTCCAGCCGTCAAGATCGCAGAGCGACGCAAGACCCGACAGATCATGCTCGGGAGGGTTCCTATTGGCGGCGACGCACCGGTTGCGGTGCAGTCGATGACCACGACGAAGACTGCAGATGTGGAGGGCACACTCGCGCAGATCTACGCGATCGCTGCAGCGGGCGCCGACGTCGTGCGTTGCACCTGTAACGAGCAAGAGGCGGCTGAGGGGCTTGCGCAGATAATCCCTCGCTCCCCAATTCCGATCGTGGCAGATATCCATTTCCATGTAGAGATGGCGCTCGCGGCGCTCGAGGCCGGCGTGCAGGGACTGCGTCTCAACCCGGGCAACCTTCGCAAGCCAGAGGAGATCAAACTGGTCGCCTCAGAGGCAAAGGATCGCGGAATTCCGATTCGGATCGGAGTGAACGCTGGCTCGTTGCACCCCGATCTTTATAAGCGTTTTGGTGGCGCAACCCCAGAGGCGCTCGTCGAGTCGGCGCGGATGGAGATCGCCTACTTCGATGAGGTTGACTTCCATGACATCAAGATCTCCGTCAAGGCATCAAATGTGCCAACGATGATAGCGGCCTATCGCCTGGCGTCAGAGACCTTTGATTACCCGCTGCACCTGGGCGTGACCGAGGCCGGTCCACCGCCTGGAGGTCTTATCAAAGGCACTGCAGGCATCGCCGCACTGCTCGCAGAGGGCATCGGTGACACGCTGCGTTACTCGCTCACCGCCGATCCGGTGGAGGAGGCCCGCGCTGGCCGTCAACTCCTCGAGGCGCTGGGACTGCGCGAGCGCAAGGGACTCGACCTCATCGCCTGTCCCTCCTGTGGCCGCGCAGAGGTCGATGTCATCAAGATTGCCTCCGAGGCTCAGGCGGCGCTGGGTGATCTGAATATTCCACTGCAGGTCGCCATTATGGGCTGCGTGGTGAATGGACCTGGCGAGGCGCGCGAGGCCGACCTCGGTATCGCCTCGGGCCGCCACAAGGGCCACCTTTTCATCCGCGGCAAGATCGTCCGAGTGGTGCCCGAGGGAGAGATGGTGACCGCGCTTGTCGCCGAGGCGAAGAAGATCGCCGAGGAGGGGATCGAGGCCCGTCTCGCCGCCGCCGACGAGAACGCGGAGGCAGAGGCCGCCGCCGATCGAGCACTTCTCTTTGAGGAGAAGGGTGCCGATGCAAACAACGCGAATGAGGTCATCCTCCGGATCCGTAATCGTGCGAAGGATGCAGCAGCAGATGGTGATGAGACGGGCGAGGGAGAAGATTCCTCAGCCTCATAGGCAATCGATGGAGCGACGCGTCGTCGCCTGAGATAGGTAGAGGGGCACGGGGAGATTCCCGTGCCCCTCTTGCGCTCACGGTAGCGCCACGCAAGGGCGCGTGACTTTTTAGCTGATCCTCTCGTCGGAGATGATCGACCCATCACGCAGCTTGATACGGCGTGTCGTCTGGGTGGCGATCTCCTCGTCGTGTGTGGCGATGATCACCGTGACGCCCTCGCGCTCATGGAGCTCGTGAAGGAGCCCCATGATCTCGGTTGCGGTCGCGGTATCCAAGTTTCCTGTTGGCTCATCCGCGATCACGACGCGGGGAGCCTTTGCCAGTGCGCGAGCGATTGCGACCCGCTGCTGCTCACCTCCAGAGAGCCGAGAGGGCAGGTGATCGAGGCGGTGCGCGAGGCCGACCTGAGTGAGGAGCTCTATCGCGCGCGCCTGTCGACGCTCACGCGAACGCTCACGGGGGATGAGCGCGATCTCGACGTTCTCCGTCGCGCTCAGCGTGGGGATGAGATTGAACTGTTGAAAGATGAAGCCGATCTCTCCCGAACGGAGCTCGGTCAGCTCCGCATCGGACTCGTGCTCGAGGTTGCGCCCGGCAAAGCGAATGGTGCCGGTACTCGGAGTGTCGAGCGCACCCAGCAGCTGGAGCAGCGTTGATTTACCCGAGCCACTTGGCCCTTCGAGTGAGACCATCTCCCCGGAGTTAATGGCGAGATCGATCCCACGCAGCGCCGATACCGTCACCGAACCCTTGGAGTAGCTCCGAGTTATCCCGGTGAGCTCATAGAGTGCACCGGATCCATCCGTCGGTGTGGCCGACATCGTGGTAGTTACTGTCATCGTTCGTTCCTCTTTCGTCTTCGTAGTTTCGTCGGTCAGTGGGGTCGGCTCAGCCAAGATCGCGCAGTGCAGAGGCGGGAGCGAGTCGTGCTGCGCGCCATCCACCGGCTGCACCGGCAATAAGTCCACCGATGAGGGCACCGGCGAAGGCGATAAGGATCGTCAGCAGATGTATCGGCGCGGTGAGATGCACCGTCGTTGAGACCGCACTCGTCGTCGACTGCCCGATGAGGCCACTCACTGCCGAGGCACCAACGGTGAGGCCAGAGCTCGTGACCGAGAGTGCGGGACCAACCGCACCGATAATCACACAGATGATTGCACCGACACCGATACCGATAAGGCCACCGAGGATGCCGATACCGGCGGTCTCTGCGACGATCTGGCGCACGACACGTCCACGCGACCAACCGATCGCACGGAGCGAGCCGATCTCACGGACGCGCTTTGCGACCGAAGAGAGCGTGAGCAAGACCGCGATGAGAAATGCAGCGAGGATGACGACCACAGCGAGCGCGCCGCCGAGGTCGTTTGCGAGTTTGTGTGCGTTGGAGAGGCTTCCCGTCACCTGGTCGGCAAGGTTTGCTGAGGTGAGCACGGTCGCGCCCGGAAGTGCTGCTTTGATCGCCTTCGCGACGGCGTTCACATCATTCGCATTGGCCACCTTGACGAGGACCTCGTTGATCCGACCGGTGCTCGATGAGATCGACTGAAGGTAGTTGAGGCTGAAGTAGAGGTCTGCGGTGTTGCCCGTCAGTGTTGGATTGACCAGTCCAACGATCGAGTACTTCACCGAGTTGATGGTGATCGATCCGCCAACCTTGTAACCCTTTTGGGTGGCGTAGGCGGTGTTAACGAGCACCTCGGTCTTTGCGACTGCGGCGTTCGAGGAGAGCCAGCTTCCCTTGGTGAGCTGCTGGGTCGTCACCAGCCCTGATTGCGTGTTCGCAATGTTGACACCAGCGACCGTATAGGTCGAGGTAGCGGTGTTCGTCGTTGGAGCATTGAGAACCTGACGTACGGTCTGCTCAGGGACAACGACATTCTGTTGGTAGGCCTTCTGCGCAGGGGTCAGACAGGCGGCGATCGCCGGGTTGGAGCTGATACCACCGAAGTTCAGGCCGCCACCTCTCGTTCCGCCGGCTCCTCCGCCGATCCGTCCTGTTCCTGCAGTACCTGAGTTACCCGATGCACCCGCTGCGGGGGTGCTGGTTGCTGAGCCAAACTCCTTGGTAATCGCCGTCTGAATACAGGTCCGCTCGGCGAGCCTCTGCGCCGCGGTAAGTGTGGGCGGCTTTACCGTGGTCGAGATCGTCTGTCCACCGGTCTTGACCGTCGCGACCTGGGTGGGAACGGTGCCGGTCTCGTGCAGAGCCTGCAGCGAGAGCGCACCGACCGCGCTTTGGACACCCTTGACCTTTGCCACGTCTGCTAGCGCCGCGGTGGGGAAGGTGATGAGCGTGCCGGGAACGAAGAAATCATGGGTGAACTGCGTTCCGGGCTTTCCCAGCTTTGCGAGGTCGGTGATGATCGACGAGTTCGCACTGAGGAGCGTCTGAGTGTCGGCGGCGTTGAGTCCTGTCGAACCTCGGCCGGCAAAGAAGCCTCCGCCTCCGCCGCCGCCAGCAAAACCGCCACCTCCTCCAAATCCGCTCGTTGGCAGAGTCGTGGTGGTTGAGGCCGTAGAGGTCGTGGGCGCCACGGTGCGGGTCACGATGACATCCGTGCCGACGGAGCCGAGAGGAGAGAGGACGCGGTTCTGCGCGTTACTCAGTCCCTCGGAGACGCCGATGATGCCCATGACGAGACCCACGCCGGCGGCGAGTCCCAAGGCGGTGACGAGCGTTCGTCCGATTCTGCGGCGTAGTTCGTTGATGACGTAGCTGAGCGAGAACAACTGTTGCCTCCTGGTGGTGGTCGGCGGCGACTGATCTCGCCCCCAAAGCTCTCGTCACCGTAAACAGGTCGACTGTGGCGAAGCTGTGTCCAAACTGATAGTTCACCCAGTGAACTATTTAGCAGTGAAACAATTTGCGAGATGATGACGTCGCGCTCACTGGTACCTTGGTGGAATCCCTCAACGGAAGGAACCCGCAACGTGGCAACGACGCCAAACAAGGGCTCTGGTGCTCCCCGCCGCCTCGGTCCGCAGCAGCAACCTCAGCGCACCTCCTCTGGAGCTCAGCGACGTCAAGCGCGCGCGAAGCGGTCGAATAACAGTCGTCGCACCGGTTGGATTGTGGTCAGCATCGTCATCGTTGCGTTGCTTGCGATTGGTCTGCCCAAGCTCTTCTCCAGTAACACCGCGAGCCCCGGCACCATCTCCGTGACGGGAAACAATCCGCCACTTGCACCTGCATCGATGGTGGATCCCGTGACCTCTATCAGCACCGCGACCTATAACGCGGTAGGTATCGCGGGTCAGGCCGTACCCTTCGTTGTCACGAAGAGCCAGCCGGCGCTCACGAGTAATCATCTGCCACGACTTGTCTATATCGGCGCCGAGTACTGTCCCTACTGTGCGGCGGCGCGCTGGTCGATGGTGGCAGCGCTGAGTCGATTTGGTACCTTCACCGGATTGAAGCAGTCGGCCTCCTCACCCGCCGATGGCAACATCCCAACCTTTAGCTTCATTGGCTCGACCTATAAGAGCAAGTACCTCGTCTTCTCGCCGATTGAGGAGTGCAACCGCCTCCCTGCCTGCGCGGGACCGCTTCAGGCGGTGCCGAGCGATCTTGCGAAGCTCTATACGACCTATGACGCGGGAACTGCGGGAACGGGAACCATCTTCTCTGCGGGAGGTGCGGGCATCCCCTTCCTCGACCTTGCAAACGCCTTTGTTGAGTCGGGAGATCCGCCCTACCTCTCCTCCTACTTTGGTGCGGACAATGGACCTCTGGTCAACGGCGGCGGCCTTGGCGTCACGGGTATCGCTCAGGCGATTCATAATCCGTACTCTGCGGTTGGCAAGGGCATCGCGGCCGATGGGTTCGTCGTGATGGCGAACTATCTCTCCGCCGCGATCTGTCACGTGGATGGTCAGCAGCCCTCCTCGGTCTGTGCGACCTCGGGTGTCCGTGCAGCGGCCACAGCGATCGCAGCAGCACCTCTCGTCGGTTGATCGACGCCTACTCATGATGGGTGCTGAATGGGTGAGACCACGCCTCACTGCGCGCGTCGTAGCGAGCTGGGTCGCGTCAATCCTCGCGCTTGGTATCTCGATCTACCTCACCTACGAGCACTACAGCGGTAACAGTTCGCTGGCATGCCCACTTGGCGGCGGGGTAGTCGATTGTGCAAAGGTGACGACGAGCCCCCAATCGGTGATCTTTGGTATTCCCGTCGCCGTGCTCGGACTCGCCTACTACCTGCCCATGGTGGCACTGCTCTCTCCCTGGGCGTGGTGGTCGCGGAATCGGTTTGTCGCACCACTGCGCGTCGGAGCGACGATCGTCTCCGTCGGGCTCATCTCCTATCTCATCTACGCCGAGCTCTACCTCATCCACTCGATCTGCCTTTGGTGTTCGGGAGTGCATCTGCTCACCCTGGTGATCTTTGTGTTGGTAGTGACAGGATGGGATGAGGCGATCGCGCCCTTTCATGATGGCGCCGAAGAGGAGCGCGCTACCGAGAAGAACCGCTAGCGACGCGAGGGAAGCTCTATGAGATGGGGAGTTGCCCCGACCGCAGCAAATACCTCGACGACGGAGGGATGGCAGCTAAAGAGCAACAGTTGGAGTTCCTCCGCCACCTCTGCGAGCACCCGCGCGACGTTGCGTGCGCGCCGCGGATCGAAGTTCACGAGTACGTCATCGAGCACCATGGGAAGTTGGCGGGATCTCTCTGCGAGAGCGAGCCGTACACAGAGGTAGAGCTGTTGCTGCGTCCCGGTCGAGAGCCGGGTGGATTCGATACGCGCGCCATCTTCACGTTCGACTTCGAGTGAGCGGCGAGCGTTGGCGTCTTCGCGAGAGATGAGCATCCGGTAGCGCCCCTCCGTAACTGTCGCGAAGAGATCCGCAGCACGCGCGATTACCGCAGGCTGTCGCTCACGCTCAAATTGCTCCAAGGTCGAACGAAGGAGCTGTGTCGCCGTCGTGACCACGATCCAGCGCTCGAATGCGCTTTCGAGGTGCGTGTCAAGTGCGGCAAGTTCGGTCGCTAACGCAATCACCTCGTCTGAGTACTCCCGTCGACCGCGCTCCGCGAGGAGGGCGCCGCGTGCCATGGTGAGCTCATCGAGCTGGTCATTTAGCTGGTCAATCTCACGTTGTAGCTGCTCCTTCTCTCCACGCCGCTCGGCGGGGCTGCGTTCGGTGAGCTCCGCGAGCAACTTCGACCGATCGTCAAAACGATCCAGGCTCGCCTCGATCTGAAGGCGCTGTTGCTCTTGCGCTCCTGCGAGCTCACTCTGCCTTTGGAGGAACATCGCAGCCTTTGCTGCACGTTCAGAGAGCTCGAGTAGGAATGCTCGAAGATCTGCCTGATCGGGCATGGAAACTCCAAATTCTTCGAGTAAAAGCGCAATCTTGTTATCCATTACGGCAAGTTCGCTTGCACGTGCCAAGAGCTGCTCCGAACCCGCTGCGCGATCGCGATCGTTTCGCTGGACCGCTTCGATTGTGTCAAGTATCTGCTGCAGAGTGCGCGGATCGGAGACTCCTGAAATACCGATCTGCTCTGCGAGCTCGGCGGCTGCGACCTCGATGCGTGTGATCTCCGCTCCAAGGTGTGCGACCTCGCCCTCACGCTCGACTAGATCGGCACGTGCGCTCGCGCAGCGTCGCTGCGCCGCAGCGAGCTCTCGCTCTCGCTCCTCGTCGCGGCGAAGTGCGCTCTCGCGTTGCACGATCTCAGCCTCTGTGGGCAGCGCCGCAAGGGAGAGAAGCTCCGCGACTGCCGCAATTCGTTGTGAAAGTTCGTCTTGGTGCTCATTCTCTCCGTCGATCGCGTGCGCGGACTCACCCCTGATATGCATCGTCCGCCACGTAAACAGTGCACCGATCATCGCAATCAATGCCACGCAGAGTCCGAGCACTCCTGTTGGAGAGAGGTGGCGTGTGCCAGTTGTCAACGCGACAATGGTGATGCCCGTGCCGAGAAGGCCGAGAAGGATCAGTGAGATGGGAAGGAGTGCTGCGCTTACCGGAAGGGGAGCGGAGGCGAGCTGGCTCCGCCTTAGCTCAATCTCATGATTCTTTCGCTCTCGCTCGCGGAGCATGCCGCGAAGAGTGACAAGCGACTCGAGGAGTGCGCTCGGCGATGGTGACGGTGCAACGGCTTCGAGTGAGGTAACAGCCAACTCTGTGAGATCGGCCTCCTTGCGAGCGGTGAACGCGCGCTCAGTTGCAAGTGCGAGCTCGCGGGAGAGCTCCTCATGGCGGTTGATGAGCCGTGAGGAGGCGCTGCGGCGGACAAGGTCAATTGGTTGATTGCGACACTGTGCCAGGGTGAGTCCGAGATAGGAGCAGGACCGTTCGATCTCCTCCTCGGTCGCATGCACCTGGTCAGCCAGAACGGCAATATCGCGTCGAAGGCGGTCGTGAAGATCGAGGCGCGTAAGGGCCTCAGAGATCTCGCGCTCGCGAAGAGCAAGCTGGCGTTCGCGATCATCGAGGTCGCCAAGTGCCGCCGCGGCTAATTCGTGCTGTCGACCCTGCTCGACAAATTGCTCCGTCTGCTCGAGAGCGTGGAGCCGTTCGATCCGTTCACGCTTTATCCGAAGCGCATCAATCTTTGCAGTGATCTCACCTTGTTGATCATCGAGATGGCGCTCCATCTCCGCGTATCCGATCGCCGAGGCTTGAGCAGAGTTGAGCTGATGTTCGAGATCCTCACGCCGAGAGAGGAGCGCCGTGAGGACGCCGTGGCGCTCTACACTCCGTCCCGATCGGGTGAGCTCTGTCCGCTCTACCTCGAGTGCGCGGAGTGCAAGGGTCGCCGATCGTCCGCCTCCCAAGACCGTCGCAGAGAGGATCGATTCGCGAAGCTCGTCGTCGGTAAGACGCCGTACGTCTTCGAGTTCCGAGAGCCCAAATGCATAGATCGACTCAAAGACGTGTTCATCAGTGTGTGAGAGCAGCTGAGTAAGCCTTGTCTGTCCTCCCTCCTCACCTCTTTCAGATGCGAGTGAAAGATTTCGACCAAGACGTTCGATCGTCCAGAGCATGTCGTCTTCGTCGCGCAGCCAGAGGCGTCCACCGTGTTGGCCGCCGTAGAGAGGGAGATGCTGTCGACCCGCGGCACGTCCATCAGCGAAGCCATACAAAACACCACGGACAAAATCGAGGAGGGTCGATTTGCCTGCCTCATTTTCGCCAATCACAAGATTGAGGCCGGGGGAAAACGAACTGATCTCGAACTTTTCAAAGGGCCCGTAGCCATCGACAAAGAGTCGCTCGAACCTCATCGTTCACCCAGCAACGCGTCGAGCGCGATGAGTTTTGCCGAGGCGATCTCCATTTCGAGGCTCTCACGGTCGGCGAGGCGCTGGCGAAGTTCTCGACGGAGATGTTGAGGAATCGCAGCAATGAGCAACTGAGAGAGTCCTAGATGGCGATCTGGATCAACGGCAAGTGACCGCGCGGCGGTCAAGAGTGCGCCAACAAAGTCATCCCGCGATTCGAGCTCGTCAAGATCGAGATCTGGGAGGGTGGCGCTATCGAGACGATCCCACCAAAGGAAGGGGGTCCACTGCGCACCCCTGTGTCGAAGCGTCGCCAATATCTCCTCGAGTACCCCTGGCGCGCTCAGCGATTCATGCAGCGAGGTCCGGCCCTGTAAGACGGTACGAATAATAAGCGGGTGATGAGGGTTCTCCTCGCGGAGATGATCCACCCGCTCCCGGCAGAGATCTTCGATCTCGAGTAGCGAGGTAGAAGGGGTGGCGTCGACCTCGATCGTGGCAAAGCGCACACCATCGCAAGCGACAAAGGTGGGCGGCAAAATTGTTCCCCCCTCTGCACGCACCAGATAGACGCCACGGGCGCCTTGCTCAATCGCCGAACGGGCTTGGGTATTGCCTGGATAGACGATCCATGGCGTCCCAATTCGGTCGCCTTCGAGGAGGATCCGGCGCTCATGCACATGTCCTAATGCGAGATAATCGAGCTCTGTCGCGACGAGGTCTGCGATGGTGCAGGGACTGTAATTGGAGTGGCCCGACGGACCGCCCTCAACATTTGCGTGGAGTAGGCCGATATGGATGCCGGGGCCATTCGGTCGGTGGAGGTGAAGGCTGAGATTCTCCGTCACCGCAGGCTCGCGATAACTGATTCCTTGCACGGTGGCGATTCGCTCGCCATCACGCCATATCTCACGAACCTGAGCTGAATCGCTGCCAAAGATGGTGACGTTTGCGGGCCAATTCTCCGCAATAGCGCTCCAGCCGGTCTCGATCGGGTCATGGTTGCCATGCACGAGAAATGCTTGGATGCCAACACGATCAAGGCGGACCATGGCATCGCGCAGGCGTGATTGTGCTCTGATACCGCGCTCCGCCCCGTCGTAGATATCGCCGGCAAAGAGCACAAAGTCGACAGACTCGGCGATGGCAAGGTCAATGATGCGATCCAGAGTCTCCAGCGATGCCTCTCTGAGCACCGAGGCAACCACGGGCACGTCGGCCTGCACCCCCGTGAACGGGGTGTCGAGATGTAGGTCCGCCGCGTGGACGAACGAGAGCGATCCTTGAGGCCGTGCCACCAATGAGACCCTATCGGCCTGGTGTGTCACTCTCTGGACCATCGGGAGAACTCACCACCGGTCTCCATGGCAGTGTGAGGCGCTCAACGCAATAGTCGTTGTGCAAGGATCGATAGCTATGGAAGTGCCCGTACGACCGTGGACTCGACGCACTCTGGGACTACTTGTCGGCGCGCTTATCCTCGTTGGCTTCGCGATTCGGCTCTACGCGATCGGTCGTCAATCGATAAATGCCGACCAGGCGGTTGTGGGTCTGATGGCCGAGCAGATCCTAAAGGGCCACCTCTCGGCCTTCTATTGGGGGCAGAACTACGGTGGTGGCGAGCCCTATCTCGTTGCCGGCATGTTTGCAATCTTTGGTGGATCCACGCTCTCTCTCGGTCTTACCCCTGTGTTGCTCGATCTCATCGCCGCGCTCCTTCTTTGGCGAATCGGCCGACGCCTTTTTGGTCCTTGGGTTGGCATCTGCGCGGCGCTCCTCTTCTGGATCTGGCCTGAGGTCTATATCTGGCAGTCGACAATTGAGTACGGCTTCCGGTGGTTCGTGCTTGACCTTGGTCTTGCCGCTCTCCTCTTTGCACTTCGATGTCTCGATGAGCGGGCATCGCGCCGGTGGTGGGAGTTTGCACTACTCGGACTTTTCCTTGGAGCCGGCTGGTGGGGTTCGCCGGAGATCATGTACTTTGCACTCCCGATCGTGGGTTTTCTTATCTACCGAATGGTGAGGGATCGACTCCGCCTGCGAATTCGCGACGTCTCCATTGCAATGTTTTCCGCGGTCCTCGGTGCCGGTGTATGGATCTGGACAAATGTGCACTCCCATCTGGCCTCGTTGCGCGCGGGAGTGCAGCCTGACAACTCAGTTCTTTCGCATTTTAAAACGCTCGTAGAGCACGCCCTGCCACTCCTGCTCGGCATCCAACTGCGTGCCTCTGGCGTTTGGCTCTTCGGGGTCGCCACGGGGAGTTTCGTAACCGCAATCGCGATCCTCGCCGCAATTGCCCTTTTGGTTATCCTTCTCCGACGAGGGGAGGCGGTTCTTCTCGTATTTTTCTGTCTCCTCGCTCCAATTGTCTATGTGATCTCGCCATTCACCTGGTACTGGTCCGATGGTCGCTACGGATTATTTCTCGCGCCAGCAACATCGCTTCTGGTCATCGTTGGTGTCCGTGAGGGTGCACGCTATCTGCCTCGAATTGCGCAAAGGTATGCCCGTTTGCGACGGGTCACTCTGGGAGAGCGCCAGCTCACCGCCGGAGCTGTCTTCGTTGGCCTTCTCCTCACTTTCTGGGCAGGAACGCAGATCGCTCCGTACCATCCCAACGGCGTCGCCTCGACAGGGAGCGCGAGTTGGACCTCTTGGCGGAGCGATCCAGAGGCGGGGTTTCATGTCGTGGCGAACAGGCTGGAGGCTGATGGGATTCACGATGTCTACGCGGGGTACTGGGTCGCCTATCCGCTGATGTTCGCAGCGAACAGCACCCTGACCGCCTCCGACATCTCCTACGTGCGAAGTCCCGCCCTGTTGGATTCAGTCGCACGGAGCAGTGCTCCTGCATGGCTGCTGCTTGATCCGAGCAAGTATCGCCTAGGCGTAGCGTTGACCGGTGTCTCGCTGATGGATCCGAGCTGCGCGGCAAAGTCCGATCGCTGCCTTACCTCTCACGAACTCACCCACTACCTTGTTCGCCTGCATATTGGCTATCGGACTTTCAAGGTGAGCCCCTTCGTGGCGATCGTGCCGGACCGCAAGATCTCACCAGCGGCGATCAGCAGGTGGTACCACCTGCGACCTGCCTATCGGCTGCCTCACTAGGCTTTGACGACCCGGTTTGGTAGGTGTGGGCCACTACGCTGGGAGCGACTGACCAAGGAGAACCATGGGTTTTGATCTGCATGCCCTGCTTGCCGAGCGGGAGGGCGAGAACTTCAAGCTATATGGCGAGCACATCAACCCCCAGCTCGTGCGCGTGCTGCGATCTATCGGATTCGACCGTCCTTATGTTCGGGCCGAGGGTGCCTATCTCTTTGACCGAGATGGCAAGCGCTATCTTGACTTCCTCGCCGGTTTTGGTGTCTATGGTCTGGGCCGGAGCCACCCAGTCCTCAAAAGGGCGTTGCACGAGGCGATCGATGCAGACCTTCCAAACCTCATTCAGCTCGATGCCGCTCTGTTGCCGGGCCTTCTGGCAGAGGCGCTGCTTGCTCGCTGTCAAGAGAATATGGGTCGTGTCTTTTTCACGAACTCTGGTGCGGAGTCAGTCGAAGCGGCCCTAAAATTTTCGCGGTACGCGACGAAGCGTCCACGGGTGATCTTTCTCGACCATGCCTTTCACGGACTCACCTATGGGCCGCTCTCTGCAAATGGTGGTCGTGAGTTTCGTAAGGGCTTTGGCCCTTACCTACCGGGCTTTGCGGAGGTGCCCTTTGGTGACATTGCGGCACTCGAACACGAATTGCGACGCGGTGATGTCGCAGCATTCCTCTTCGAGCCGATCCAGGGAAAGGGCGTCAATATCGCCCCCGCGAGCTACTGGCAGCGTGCACAGGAACTCTGCCGTTCACATGGAACGCTCATGATCGCCGACGAGGTGCAGACGGGTCTTGGTCGAACCGGAAAAATGTGGGCCCATGAGCACTACGGCATTCAGCCCGACATCATTACGACCTCCAAGGCGCTCTCTGGTGGCTACATTCCCGTCGGCGCGATGATCTCAACGAAGGCGATCTCTGACGCTGTCTACTCCTCGATGGAGCGCGCGGTGGTGCATTCGTCGACCTTTAAGAACAATCAACTCGCCATGGTGGCAGGTCTCGCAACGCTCTCGGTCATCGATGACGAGGGCCTCGTCGAACGTGCAAAGTTGACGGGTGAGGCCTTCATGCGGGGCCTGCTTCCGTTGGTGGAACGATATGAGTTCCTCCATGAGGTGCGTGGCGAGGGCCTCATGATCGGACTCGTCTTCGGCGAGCCAACCTCCATGCGCCTTCGCGCGCGGTTCAAGTTGTTAGAGATGGCGCACAAGGGGCTCTTCTCGCAGCTGATCGTTGGTCCACTCTTCCAGCGCCACGGCATATTGACACAGGTGGCTGGAGACGAGATGAATGTAGTGAAGCTTCTGCCTCCGCTTATCTGCGGTCAGGAGGAGGTCGACTCCTTTATCAGTGCACTCGATGACGTTTTGAATGACGCACACCGCAACTCGTCGCTGATCTTTTCCTTCGGCAAGACGCTCGTCAAAGCCTCGCTGCAGCGCAGTTAGTGGTTCCGCTGACGTGAGGCAACACTGGGGGAGGGGATCGATCGGTTCGCTCGTCGCAACGATCTGCACGGCAGTGACGTTGGCTGCCTGCGGCACAAGTTCAGCCGCGCTCGGCCCTACGACCTCAACGACAACTACGACACTGCCTGTTCCCTCAGTGGTACTCGCAACTGAAACAACCGGCGCCGCAGCTTTTGAGGGTCGTGTCTCACGGGTTGCCGTGACACCCCTTGGCCGAGGTGAGGTCGCCGCCCCGTCGCGTCCTGTCACGATCCGAACGGGGGTAGGTACGGTACGTATTGCCTTGCGTCAGTTCGGGAGCGGGCCGAATCTGGTGCTGGTGATGGGCGAGCACGGCACGATGAGCTGGTGGGATCCGCTTTGGTTGAACGCTCTCGCACAACATTTCCGAGTAACTATCTTTGATGAACCAGAGGTGGGCTACTCCGCAACCACGGTGCGCCCGCCCAGCGTCGAGACCGACGGCGATCTCCTTGCAGGACTCATAGTTGCGCTTGGCCTGACACAGGTAACCGTGTGCGGGTGGGGCATGGGCGGCCAGGTAGCGCTCTCACTCGCGGAACGACACGCACCATTGGTCGCGGGGCTCGTCCTTGTCGATACGAGCGCAGGCGGCTCTTCCGCTACGCCCATGAGCCCCACGGCCGTGGCGGCCTTTGGCGATCCGATGGCAACGGTGCAGGAACTTGCCTCGTTGATGTTTCCCGGAAACTCTCTGGGCGCGACTGCTCGTGCAGCGTGGCTTGCCGACACCGCGCTGGTTACACCAGATGATGTGATCGCCTCGGCAATCACTCATCAGGCGGGCGCAGAGCGGGCAGCATTTGCAAACGGGCACATCGCACGCTTTGCTCCTTTGATCCATCTGCCGACGTTGATCTTCACTGGTGGTAAGGACCTCGTCGTTCCGCCCGCGAATTCTCAGTGGCTCCATCATGTGATCGCCGGATCTACTCTGTTGATCGATCCGGCGGGGGGTTATGGTGCGCTCTTTAGCGATCAAGGGGTGCTGACGAACGCGATCGTTTCGCTCGGAGAGCGTGCGCTCGCGGTATCAACGACCACGACCACTCTGTCAAAATGACAACCTTCGCCGTTCTTCTTGCGGCTGGAGGGGGCACGCGTTTTCATGGTGATTCTCACAAGCTCCTCGCGCTGCTTCACGGCCGTCCGGTGATCTCGTACGCGATCGCGGCGCTTGAGGAGGCAGGCTTCGATGAGATCGGCATCGTTACTGGCTCAGTAGACCTTGATGCGGTGATTCCCAGTGGAATCACTCACCTCGCGAATCCGAACTGGGCAGAGGGTCAGGCAACTTCGCTCACCGTTGCTGTCGAATTCGCAAAGGCAAATGGGCACGACGTGCTCATGGTCGGACTGGGGGATCAGCCGTTCGTGAGTGCGGACACGTGGCGCAGAGTCGCTCGAGTCGGGACCTTGCCGATCGCGACCGCAAGTTTTGAGGGGCAGCGCTGTCCACCGGTTCGATTAGATCGCTCCGTCTGGGATCTCTTGCCAAGAGATGGCGACGAGGGTGCCAGGGTTGTGATGCGTGCGCATCCTGAACTGGTGGAGGTCGTTGTCTGCGAGGGTCGCTCAAAAGATATCGATACGGTGGAGGATCTTTTGGACATCTAGCGCCGATCCCTGACTCATACTGGCACGAGGTCCCGGTGGGCGGTGCGTTGATGACGGTGTGGGATGTGTGCGCGAGAGGTTAAAAAGAGGCGAGAGCCACATCACTTAGTGACGTGGCTCTCGCCTGAGGATCTGTTGATCTGGCAACGTGAGTTACGTCACCAGTGGGCCGATTTAGAGCGCGTAGAGCGCCCGCGCGTTCGCGTCCAAGATGCGATCAAGTGCTGGGGCAGCGATCGCACCCTGTTCCTTGAGTCGTACGAGGCCCAGTAGCTCAGACGACGTATCTGCGTGACCAAAGTCCGTACCAGCAACAAGGTTGTAGTCACCCGCGTAGGAGTGCACGTATTTGAGGTCATCGTCGGTCTGACAGGCAACATACAGATTGTTCTCCGCCATAAGCGATGCAGGGTCGATGCCTTGATTACGACGGTCACCACGACGCATGTAGTCATGGATCGCATAGGGCACCCACTGCGAGGCGAACTCTACGAAGCCCCAACGGATATTTGGGTAGGTCGTCGCAAGGTCAGAGCTCAAGATGTTATGGAACGCCGTGATCCCGGGAACCTTGAAGCGAAAGATTCCATTGTCATCTGGGAACTGGTCATGAATCTCAAAGGTTCCGTTTGCCGCGTGTAGATTGATGGCCATTCCTAGACGGTTGGCCTCTTCGAAGATCGGTGTGAAATAGGGGTCAGTAGGCAGGCGACCGTTCTCAAATCCACGCCAGAAGATGCCGCAGGCGCCATTCTCGTGACCAAAACGGATCTCCTTTATCGCCTCCTCGATGATCATGGTTGGCGGAACGACGACCCATGAGAAACGGCTACCGCCCTCGGCACAGCGCTCGGCCATCCAGCGGTTATAGCTTCGGCACATCGCGACCTCAAGGTTTGGGCGCTTCGTAATCGGGCGAAGGAAGATTGTGGGGTAGATGATCTGAATGTCGGTGCCAATCTCGTCCATCTGGGTGAGTCGCCCCGGCATGTCACGCATCTCGCGAACAGCGGCGATCGCATCGGTCTCGCTGAATGGGCCAGTGGAGACGAGGCGACCATCGATCGACCAAAAGTGCTTATTGCGACCTGCGTTGTCGACGTCTACACGAGTTGGCTTGAATTTTGCGACAGACTCATCAAAATCATCAAAAAACTTCCACGTATCATCACATTCAACAACGTGTGCATCCGCGTCAATCAATGCCACGGCCCCTCCTTCAAGGTTCTCCAGATCGTGAACTCTCACGTTTTTGGCCTTTTTGAGCCTACTAATAACTTTCTCTATACGCCCATCGCCCAGCACCACCATGACCCAGGGTATTTGCTCAGAAGGGGGTGCGAAGCGCTCGTCCGAGAATTGGCAGGTCAGCGCTTCGGTACAGATCACGGAGCGAGAAAATCCGCTGGAGGGCACCATTGTGCCTACCGAAGGTCAGCTTTTGCGAGCAGAATGGAAAGATGGCCTATGGAGAGACCGGCGAGCGCCCCTGGGGGACCTACCTCGTCCTTGATGATGAACCAGGACACAAGGTAAAGCGAATTTCGGTCGAACCCGGAAAGCGTTTGAGCTATCAATTCCACCAGTTTCGTGCAGAGCACTGGTTTGTCACGAGTGGCAACGCGGTGGTGGTACTTGATGGGCAGAACCATGCGCTATCCGCCGGCCAAGCCATCGATATTCCGCGAAAGGCAAAACATCGGATCGAGAACCCCGGTCCCGATGAACTTGTCTTTGTCGAGGTTCAATACGGTGATTACTTCGGCGAGGATGACATCATTCGCCTGGACGATGATTTCGGGCGCGCGGATCTTTAACACCGGAAAATGATCTTCGGATCAGGGAGGCACCTGACGCGATAGGCGAAGCGGAGCCAGAGTGGAGCTCTCGAGCGTTGCAGCGGATAACCCAACGGCAACAGAGGTCGGCCACGACATTAGCCTCGGACAATCGCCGAAGGTGCTCCCATGAGATTGGCTGAACCGTTGATCTGGTCGCTGGTAACTATTCGCTCTACACGAATGTGCCACTATCTGCTGTGAAGGAGAGAGGTCGGTGCCTCACGATCCTCGTCGCAGATCTCGTTAGCGGCGACCGCTATCTCGTGGCGAGCGAGAGATCCGCCGAGAGAACTCGATCGCTAAATGCCCTCTTTGTCTGGTTTTAGCTCGTTCCAGAGGTACCCGCGTTCCACGCCCTCGAAAACGTCACGCCGTGGTTTTCCCCTTAGCAATTGCGAGACCTGCCAATAGAGTCGCATACTCCCAGCTCAAAGATGGTGTGGGCGAGAGGACTTGAACCTCCACCCCCGTTAAGGGACTGGGACCTAAACCCAGCGCGTCTGCCATTTCGCCACGCCCACGTATCTGTTGGTCAATTACCTTAGGCGAGCACTCTCTCCAGTTAGACGATCGGTGGCGGCGGAAGGTCGAATACCATCGCTCCCCGTGGGAGCGCTAGCGCTCGCTGCAGCAGCACCGTGGGGGAGGCAGAGAGAGGCGATAGCCTGTGATCATGACCGCTCACCTCAATACCGCTCAGTCCAACATGCTCAACGCGCTCTCCGGCGGCGACCTCGGGAATCCTGACGTCTACCAGCGGCTGCTGAAGGAGCGGATCATCTTTCTCGGTACCCAAGTGGACCACAACAGCGCCAACTTGATCTGCGCGCAGCTGCTTCTGCTTGAGGCGGAAGATCCTACGCGCGATATCTCGCTGTACATCAACTCGCCCGGTGGATCTGTTACCGATGGCCTCGGAATCTACGACACGATGCAGTACGTGAGCTGTGATGTCTCGACGATCTGCTTGGGGCTTGCTGCATCTATGGGTCAGTTTTTGCTTTCGGCCGGCGCACCTGGAAAGCGCTACGCGCTTCCACATTCACGGATCCTCATGCATCAGCCCTCTGGATCGATGCAGGGTCAGGCCGCTGACATCGCGATTCAGGCGGAGCAGATTGTCTATCTGAAGAAGATGATGGCTGAGCGGACGGCCTTCCACACCGGTCAGACGGTCGAGCGAATCGAGGCGGATTCTGACCGCGATACCTGGTTCACCTCGGAGCAGGCGCTTGCCTATGGCTTCATCGATCGCGTGATTGAGCGTTCGGAGATGGCGACGCAGCGTGGATGATAGGTAGACGGGCTGTGCAGAGATGCACAGCAGTCAGCCGCTAAGAACCAGTGCCGGTATGAGCTATATTTCCTCGCCACATTGGCCACGGCGGGTTTCGTAAGGGCGTTGCTGGCAACGGAAAGCTGAGAAGTCGTGCACTCGCGGTGAGCTGCTGGGGGCCGCCGCAGATTACAAAGAGTCGCCACCCCGTGCCCGGACCCGTTCCTGCAATGTCGGCGATTGCTGGAGCATCTTGGATCGAACAGCTCGTCAGGGTGTTCGTAATCGAGGTACCAAAGAGAAAGCTTCCGTCGAGACCGCTGAGTGGATAGAGCCCTGCCGCCGATCCAACGAGAACGTCATTTTGTCCATTCCCATTCAGATCAGCGATCACGGGTGAGGCGAAGTCCTTCTCCCCGGAGAGGTTCTGCGACCACAGAAGATGACCGGTCCCCGTAAACGCTCGCACGATGGAGGTGCCCCCTCCCGTCGTCGCGCAGCTCATGCACCAAGAGACATCGACTACGTCGGGACGAGAGGTACCCGGAAGTACCGCGATCGCCGGCGATCCAAAGGTAGGGCCAGTTGTCTTGACTGGCCAGCCAGGGAGAGGTCTGCCACTTTCGGCGCGGAAGGCAAAAAGTCGGTAGGAGCCGCTCTTGTAGGGAGGAGTTTCGCCAAATCCCGTACCCACGACGACATCGAGGCGGTTTCCTGACGTCAGCGTGCCCACGGCAGGACTCGACCAGATGGTCTGATTTTCACAGTGTTGCCATTCGATCACCGGTGTGTGGTTCCGATAGGAGATGTCGTAGATGAACCCTCCGTGGCAGTGATTAAGCCCCGATGCATCGCCGCCGACGAATATGTCCACCTGATGGCGGGTTCCACGTACGTGGGCCAGAGCGGCAGATGACCAGATGGTGTCCTGAGTATCGATCGGAAAACCGGGTACAAGTCTGCCCGAGGGGGTCAGCGCGTAGAGGCGGTGATCCCACGAGCCAAAGACAATGTCTTTCTGTCCAGATCCGGTGACGTCACCAACTACCGGCGTTGCAAAGACTCCCTCCGAATAGCCATCGGGAGAGGCACCACCGTTCCACTCATTGAATATATCAAGGGTATGGAAGCGAAAACGGATCTGTCCGGTGATGCTGAAGGCGATGAGACCTCCCTGCTGCTTCTGAACATAGGTAGAGCCTGCCCCAACCAATATGAGCGGGGGTCTATTTGGGCCATTCACATAGGCCAGTGTTGGCGTCGATTCGACCGCGGTAGGCGTGCCCGGGGTGATGTCAACTGGCTGTGGCCAACCGGGGAGGGGCACGCCAGTTGCGGCGTTGACAACATAGAGTTCACCATTTTGAGAGCCAAACATGACCACTTGGGTACCTGCGATGGTGGCGACGGTGGGTGAGCTGAGTGCCACTGGTCCAACAGTGTCAGTCCACGTGGGGAGCGGGAACAAGGGTGCGGAGGCGGCAACGGTGCCAGCGCTCGAAAGCGGCAGTGCGACGGCAAAAGCGAGAAGAAGCACGAGGCATGTGCGGAGGTGCATCAGGTGGGCTCGCGCTCTCTCGCCGCCTCGCGTAAACAACTTTCCCCCCCCTAATTTTGATCGTGCACGTGGCAAATTGCACACCCGATAGGTCGACAGGCTAGTGGTGCAACGGGTGTCGCTCGGTGCACGGAGATGCCCCTCTGCTGCGTCTGTCGCCCCCGTCGCCTTTGCATGCGACACATTGGGAAGTGGTGACTCACCTAGGCTGCGTCAAGGAAGAAGCATCGAACCGGGGAGATGACGAGTTGGTGAAGGTGCAACCCCTCCGCATCGCCTTTGTCACCCCGCGATACGGCGAGGGCGTGGTCGGTGGATCTGAGGCCGTGATGGCGGAGGCGGCGTGGGGTCTTGCGGCGCGTGGCCACACGGTTGAACTGCTCACGACCTGTGCGCGGTCACATTTTACCTGGGAGAACGAGTTCCCCCCAGGCGAGACACAAGACCACGGAATCGTGATCCATCGTTTCCCGACGGTCTCCGCGATCTCTCGAGTGCTTGCCGGCGAGCTCGAACGTCGGGTGCAGCGCTCCGAGAGGTTGAGCGAATCCGAGGAGATTGCATGGGTGAATGGGCGTCTTCGCGTTCCAGATCTCTACCTTCATCTGGTGGCAAACGCGGAACGCTTTGACGCAATCGTGCTCTCGCCATATCTCTTTTGGTCCACGATCTACGGTGCAGCTGTAGCGCCAGAGCGCACCATCGTCATGCCCTGCCTCCATGATGAGTCCTACGCCTATCTAAAAGTGGTGGAGAAGACCATCTCAGCGGCTGCTGGCGTCTGGTTCCTCTCCGAGCCCGAGCACCAGCTAGGCCATCGCATCGCGCCGGGAATGAGTTCGCACCACCCGGTCGTCGGCGCAGCCGTGGACGTTCCGAGTAGTTATGACCCTGCGGGATTTCGGGAGCGCCATGGCCTTCGACGTCCCTTTATCCTGTATGCAGGTCGTCGCGAAGACGGCAAGGGATGGCGCCAGTTGCTCGCTGCATACGCAGCCTCGTTGGTGGGGAATGATCTTCCCTTTGATCTTGTGACGGTGGGAGTCGGCGCTCCGCAGGTGCCCTCGGGGATCAAAGATCGAGTGATCGATCTTGGATTTATGTCCACGGAGGAGCTGCCGAACGCTTTCGCAGCTGCCGCAGCCATGGTGCAGCCGAGTGTCAACGAGAGCTTCTCACGCACGATGATGGAGGCGTGGCTCGCGGGAACTCTGGTGATTGCAAATGCTCGCGGTGAGGTCATCACCTGGCACTGTGAGCGATCTGGTGGCGGCCTTACCTACTCCGATGAGCTGGAGTTCGCGCAGTGCCTCCATTTTCTCGCCGAGGCGCCCGAGAGCGCCCGAGCGCTTGCCGCGCGGGGTCGTGATTACGTCCTTGCGAATTACACTTGGCCGTTAGTGCTCGATCGTATGGAGCACTCGCTTGCAGAGCTCGCCGGCGGACTGCGTTGAGGGTACTCGTCGTCGGTACGACTCCTCCGCCTGGAGGCGATTCTGCCATCGCACTTGCAGGTGAGGTCAACCGACTTCGGGCACTCGGTGATGAGGTCGAGGTTCTCTCCCCTGATGCGCGCAGCGCAGCGCACCTCCACGGGCATCTATCGACGCTCGCTCTTCCGCTACGTCTTCTCCGGCTTGCCCCACGCTATGACGCGCTTGTTTTGCGCATCGCGACGGAGATGCCGCTCGGAGAACGAACCGGACGTCTCATGAGAGCGGCGACGCTCTCGGCACTTGGTGTCGCGACCGGGCGCTACGGCACGGTCACGCTTCGCCTTGACTCACCGATTCCGATTCCCGGTGGGGTTGGCGGGCGTGCGACCGCGAGGCTCTGGCGTAGCGCCTCCCAGCTTGTGGTGGCCACCGAGGCGGATCGTCGACAGCTGCTCCGCGCTCCCGGAGTCGTCGCAGATCGTGTGAAGGTGGCGGATACCATGTCGGGTGTGGTCACCAGCAGAGGCGATGCATCCTGGCCGCGCGCCGATGAATCAGATCTTCGCGAGCGAGTTCTGGCAGAGATCCGCCGCCGCGCGCAGGGTGAACGGCGCGCAAATGATGCACGTGTTGAACTCGGCGCACTCGATCTAGGCCCACGTCCGGGTAATCCCTTTGGCGCGGTGCCGACGGGAAAGCTCTCGTTCTATGTCATGACCAAAGCATCCGTTCGTCGCGTGCTGCGCGGCTTTGCTCGTCGCGTAGGACGGAGTCGTTAGCTCATTACGCCGGTGGGATGAAGTGCTGTGTTGGCGAGCTCCAGAAGTAGTGCTCGCGCGCTCTGTGAAAAACTGTTGCGCTGCGCAAACTGTCGCGCAGCCAGACCTCGAGCGCGTCGCTCTTCGTCGTTAGTGACGAGGTGCGTTATCGCGTTTGCGAGCTCTGCCGACTCAACGTGAGGTGGCAGATGAAGCACTACCTCTTTTGGAAGTTCGCTCGCCCAACCTTGGTCGGAGACGATGGTGGTGACACCACTGGCCAGGCACTCGCCGACGGCTGCGCTTGCCTCTCCATTGGAGGCGATCCGTAGCTGAACCGCGACCAGTGTGCGGGCAAGCCATTCACGGTAGAGGTCGGCAGGAAGCGGACCGGTGAAGCAGATCCGATCACAAATTCCCAGCTCCTCTGCGAGCGTCACGAGCTCCTCTGCGAGCGAACTAGAGATCGGACCAACAAAGGCAAGCGAGAGGTTGTCTGTTGCGGCCAGTGCAGAGAGGAGCAGGTGCGGCGCTTTGATCGGATCTACAAGTCCAAAGTGGGAGATAAATTGCCGCCCATCGTCGGGAGGACCAAGACCGACTCGTGCGTCACCAAGCCGCGAGAGTGCTGGTGCGATGGAAGGTTGATCCTCTACAAAGTCCAACTCCTCTGCTGGCTCCGCCATGGCAAAGGGGAGGATCGAGATCTTGCCGGCATCGTCTTTGCGCGCATCGATAGTTGCTAGCGCGCGCGCAGAGGAAGAGGTGACAAAGAGGTGTTCGGCTGTAGCGATAATGTCGCGGGCCATTAAGAGGCCATAACGCTCTAGGTCCTCATGATGCAGAGAACCCTCGTTACCAAGATCATCTGGCAATAGGTTGTCGTACATCGCAGCGATCTCGCGCGCGAACCCTCCGGGCAGGAGTCCGGGGTCACCATGGGCATGCCGATAGAGGTTATTGAGTCGCACGTCGTGACTGAGAACACTTCCGCTACGCAGCGGAAGGAGCGAGAGCGCGCCGAGGTGATGATGGCTATTGCCGATCACGTAAAGAACATGGTCGAAGGGACCGAGGAGTCGCTCAACCGGTAAGAGACTCTCTGCGCGGTAGGTTTCGACGCCCTCGGGGGCAAACTGTCCCTCGGTCGGGCCATCGGTGAATGCGGTGACCTCCACCTTCTCTGTTGCCACGAGCGCACGTAAGAATTCGTAGCTGTATCGGGCGATGCCGGTCGCCGCCGGTGGCAGGGGAGTGACCACTGCGAGGCGTGGTCGCGCACGAAGGTGACGCGGGGGCAGGAGTCGCACACGATTGCTCTGCAACATGGCGACGAACGCTGCCTCGCTTCGCGCCGCGACCTGCCTCCAATCAATAAGGGCATCGTGAGGGGTTGCCGCAGCGATATCGTCCGTGAGGTTTTCTTGGATCATCTCTGTAATCGCGTCGCGGTCAAGGGGATCAAAGAGCACAGAGTTCGGGAGGATCTCCTCATGCACAGGAATCTTCGAGGCAATCACGGGCCGTCCGCAGGCGAGCGCCTCGACGATGGGAAGTCCGAATCCCTCGGCAAGGGAGGGGAAGACAAGTAACGCCGTTCCCTGCACAAGTGCAAGCAGGTCGTTATCGCCGAGGTGCCCTGGCACGATCAATTGGTCACCGACACCAAGTTCGACCGCGAGGTGATGGAAGTGATGCACCGTCGATGGGTTGAATCGGCCGGTGATCACAAGTTGAAAGTGATCACGCACCATCGCGGGAAGTGCAGCGAATGCCTGAATCAGTCGTTCATTGTTCTTTCTCGGATGTGATCCGCTGGGGTAGAGCAGATAGGACCGATCGAGTCCAACGTGACCAAGCGTCGCAAGCGCCTTCGCGGTGGCTTGGGCGAGGTCCCCTGCTGGCTGGAAGATGGGTTGCGCTGCCGCCCCGATGCACCCAATCGTGGCCGGATCGATACCGAGGAGTTCGACAAGGTCGCGCCCCACCGTCGCGGAGAGAACAAGATGAAAATCGTTTGTGCGAACGAGTTCCATGCGCGCGCGGTAGCGCCTGCGTTCGACCGGGTCGATGAGCTCGCGCGCGAGGTCGTGGGCGGGAATCAGGTCATACACGGTGTCGCTACGAATCTGGCCAGATCGGTATCGTGGCGCGAGTTCGGTGAGCGATCGGGAGAGGTCAAACGGTGAAAGTTGGTGCAAGATCCGTACATCTGAGTCCGAGGTCCCGGTTCGATATCGGACCTTGCCAGTCGCGGCAAGCTCGCGTAGCGCGCCGGGCGGCGGCAGTTGCGTCGATAATTCATAGGCCTGCACGAGATGCGGCGCATACCGTTCAAGCGCAATGCACCATTCGAGCGCGTAGCGACCGATCCCTCGGCCCCGCGTCTCCTCGCTCTGCAGCGCCGCGAGGTCGACGATGACCGGAGCCTCCGCACATCCTCCGGAGAGGCGATCAGGCACCAAGTGAGGGGGTCTCCGCGACCTCGCCGAGACCGAGCGTGCGCGCCGGGGGATAGTCCGGTTCCTCCTCGAGCGCACGGATACGGGCATCGGTACTTTGCAGTAGTCGCCCCATGAGCTCCGTCGCCTCGGCATCGGCCTCAAGTTGAGCCTCAACCAGCATGCGCAGCTGCGCAAGTTCGGCTCGCATCTCATCGATCTTGGCGACGACATGGGCCTCAATAGCATCGGTACGATCCTCTGTCGCAACGACCCGACCCGGCAGTGATGCTGCGGTGCGCGCACGCCGAAGTAGGTGTCGCTTTACTCGCTCTGGCACGCCATCCTCCGAGGTTCGATGCTCCCGTTCGTCATGCTACCTACCTTTCTCACTGCGCCCATTCTTTTGACCCCCCGCCGCTAGGATCGATCGCGCGCTCCGCCACGACGTTTGGCGGCGAGATCACTGTGACCAAAGGGGCATCATCTGCATGAGCACCGTGAGTAATGCCAGTGAGACTGGCGAGGTGCGATCGGCGAGCGCCCTCTCGCGCGCCGATGATGCAGCGATGGGTTCCGTCGTTCGCCATCGGGACCACAGCGCGCGGGTGGTCTCGGCGCGGGTACGTCTACGACCTCGCCTGCGCGAAATTTGGCGCTCTCGTGAACTTCTTCTCTTTCTCGTGCGCAAAGAGCTCAAGGTTAAGTACAAGGGGAGTGTGCTTGGCTTTTTCTGGTCGATGCTCAATCCAGCGGTCGTGCTGGTGGTCTATTGGCTCGTCTTCACTTATTTTCTCAAGAGCGGAATTCCGCAGTTCGCGATCTACCTTTTTAGTGGTCTGCTGGTCTGGAACTTTTTCAGCGTCTCGCTGATCACCTCGGCCAACTCCGTCGTTGCAAATGCAGGAATCGTGAAAAAGGTCTCCTTCCCCCGAGAGATCCTTGCCATCTCGCAGGTGGGCACTTCGCTGGTCTTTCTCGGTTTTCAGCTGATCGTGCTCGTGATCTTCCTCCTCGGCTTTCGTTACGCGCCCGATTGGAGCTATCTCCCGCTGATCCCCTTCGCTGTTGTCGATCTCGTGATTTTGACCACGGCGCTCGCCATCGCGCTCTCTGCAATCAATGTCTATCTGCGCGATGTTGAGCACCTCATTCAGGTGTTAATGACGGTCTGGTTCTGGGGAGTGCCGATCATCTACAGCTTCAACAAGGTGTACCACCATGCAAAATGGCTGGGCTATCTCTTCCTGGCTGATCCAGTCACGCCACTCGTGCTCTCTTTTCAGCGGGCGATCTACGGCAATGTTGCCCCGGCGGGATGTGGCGTGGTGCTAGAGCACGGCAAGGCGGTCGTTATAAGGGGCGTGCAGAGCGTCTGCCCCGGCGCAGTTCTTGCAAATTACCCGTACCACTTCTATCTCGCGATGCTCGGTTGGGTGCTCTTTGGAGCTCTCGTTCTCTTGGCGCTTGCTCTCTACGTCTTTGGGCGTATTGAGGGCAATTTTGCCGAGGAGCTCTGAGCGCGATGGCAAATGCGGTCGAGGTGCAAGATCTCTCTAAACGGTTTCGGCTCTACCACCAGAAGTACACCTCGTTAAAGGAGCGCATTCTCCACGCCGGCAAGGTCCCCTATGAGGACTTTTGGGCGCTCGCTGAGGTCAATCTCGAGATCGCGGAGGGAGGCTCCGTAGGAATCCTCGGTCGTAACGGCTGCGGGAAATCGACGCTGCTCAAATGTGTCGCGGGTATCTTGCAGCCGACCACCGGACAGGTCGTGGTCCGTGGGCACCTCGCTGCGATGCTGGAGCTGGGCGCGGGGATGCAGCCCGAGCTCTCCGGTCGCGACAATATCTATCTCAATGGCTCCCTTCTCGGCCTCTCACGCCGCGACATCGATCGACGTTTCGATGCAATTGTCGAGTTTGCAGAGTTAGAGCAGTTCATCGATAACCAGGTGAAGTACTACTCCTCGGGAATGTATGTGCGACTCGGTTTTGCGGTGGCGGTCAATGTCGAGCCAGATGTGCTGCTTGTCGACGAGGTGCTCGCGGTTGGTGACGAACGGTTTCAGGCAAAGTGTCTCGACAAGGTCGCAGAATTTCAGCGTGACGGACGCACCATCATCGTGGTGTCGCACGCGCCGGATCTCCTGCGTCAGCTCTGCGATGAGATCATCGTGATGGACCATGGACATGTGGTCGCTGTAGACGAGCCGGGACCCGCCATACGTGCCTTCCGTGAGACACTCATCACGGCAGGCCTTGTGGTCGCCGAGCCTGAGGTCGAGGGAATGCCGAGTGCGCTGGAGAAGCGCCTTGCGGAGTTCACCAGTCTCACGGTCGACCATCCTGGTTTTGGCGAGCGGCCCTACCTGATTACGGGAGAGCCGCTGAGGATTACGGCTGAGCTTGCGGCGCGTGAGGAGATCCCCGGTGCGCGGTTTGGCGTCGTCATGCTCTCGGAGCGTAACGAGGTCGTCTCGGCTCAGATCAGTGAGGCATTGCCCGGCGGAGACGTCCTTGATGCAGGGCCGAATCGGGTGAGTTTTATCTTCGACACGATCCCACTCCTTGATGGCCGCTTTACCGTGAACATCGACGTTCGAGATGGGCAGGGCATCATGTTGGCTTATCAAGGGACCACCTTTGAGGTAATGAACCCCGATCTATCGACCGGACTGTTCTCCATGCCGATGCGTATGGAGGCAGGGGAGGGCGTGTAGTCGGTGGAGTTCACCGACGATGAGTTCGCGCGGGCGATCGATTCGCTTATGGCACGAGCCATCAGAGGGGTAGCAAGTCATGCAGATGTGACGGCGCATGCGCATGCAACCAAAGCGGATCTCGATTCTCTCTTCTCTCGCTGTGCTCGCGCGGCACTTCGACGACCTGATCCCATTGCGCGATCGATGATGCTCCGCCGTCTTGTGCGAACTTTGGTGCCGCATGCGCTTCGACCAACGGTGAAGCGGCTGGTATTGGCCACGCTTCGTAGGGGAGGTGCACGCAGATGAGCGAGCGCCCACGACGTATCGATCAGATCATCCCCTCCATCGTTGAATATGACGCGGTCTCAAATCATACCTTTGGAGTCCAGCGCGTCCTGAGGGAGATGGGCTTTGATTCCACGATCTACGCGCAGGTGTTAGGGCCCGGTGTCGAGGGTCGAGTCCAGCCCTTGGAACAGTTCATCGACGAGGGCGACTCCGGGCGCTGGGTGATGTACCAATGTTCAATTGGAAGTCCAGCCGCAGAGATCTTTGCCGCTTATTCACAGCACAAGATGCTTGATTATCACAACATCACACCGGCAGAGCTTGTGGAGCGTTGGCTTCCTCCACTCGGCGAGGAGACACGGCTCGGCCGGCGTCAACTCGCCGAGCTTGCACCTATCGTTCACTTCGCGATCGCAGACTCTGCCTTTAACGCGAGTGAGCTCGTAGAACTTGGTTACCAACACGCCGAGGTCGTCTCGGTACTGATCGCTGAGGGAAATCTGATTGAGGCGCCCGATAGGGAGGTCCTTGCACGCTTCGTTGAGCGAGAGGGCACAGACTGGCTCTTTGTGGGCCAGATTGCTCCGCATAAGGCCCAGCATGATCTCATTATGGCCTTCTCGCGGTACCGGGCGCTCTTTGATCCCAACGCTCGGTTGCATATCGTGGGTCGTGAGATGGGTAATGCCTATCGAGCTGCTTTGGTGCGGCTCATACATCATCTCCATCTTGAGGATTGCATCACACTTGCCGGCTCGGTCTCCTCAGCTGAGTTGGCTGCTTATTACCAACTCGCCGACGTCTTCGTCTGTCTCTCGGATCACGAGGGATTTTGCGCACCACTGGTCGAGGCGATGAGCCGCGGACTGCTTGTAGTGGCCAATGCCGCCGCAGCGGTACCGGGAACGGTCCTCGATGGTGCCGTCCTTTTGCAGGATAAGTCACCCGATCTTGTAGCGAGCGTGGTGCATGAGCTGCTGCTCGACGGGTCGCTCTCTGAAGAGCTACGCCGCCGCGGCCGTCGCCGAGCAGCAACGCTTACGCTCGCGGCGGCCGAGGATGCTCTCCGCGGAGCGATTACTCGAGCGATCGCGCTGAACGGATAGGTCCGCGACCCCCATTTTTTGATGACGACCCCTAACATCTCTCACTCGTGAACCCTTCTCAGCGTCGCTCTCACGGCCGCACCTCGCTTTGCGCGCAAAAGATCTCCGCTGCGGTGGTTATCGCTTGCATGGCGGGAACCTCGTTCATATCGAATGTCGCCTCCGCAACCACACCCTCGCGCAACTCACACCTAGCACGCATAACTGCACTCACGCTGGTCGGTCATGGATGGGGCGCGGGCTCGGGAATGGGTCAGTGGGGAGCATTTGGCTATGCCGTTCGCTACCACTTTGGCTATGAACGGATCCTTGGCCATTACTACGGAGGAACTTCGTCAGGGTCGCTCTCGGCAACCCCAGCTGGATTAAACCCGACGGTCACCGTAGTCATAAACGAGAACACCAACCTCGTCACGAATTTCGGTTATGACCCGATCGTGACCGCTGCGACGACACTGGCGGTCACCTCTCAGGGCGGGGTACCGACGGTGCCAACCACCTCAACGACCACTACATCGACAACCTCGACGACAACCTCGACATCAACGACCTCGCCAATCTCTCCCACAACGACCAGGGTGGTTACGCCAACGAGCTTTGTCGTTCCAGCGAGCACAGCGATCGACCTACACCTCGAACCCAATGGAACGTGGAACGCCTATGAGGGTCCGAGTTGTGGCTCTGTCTCGACGGCATCGACGCCCGTTGCAACTGGTCTCGTCAACCCGATCATCGCATCACCGGTGAGCGCTACGGCGCCACTCGGATCACTCGAAGTACTCTGTCGTCACGATGGAGTCGATGAGTCGCTCCGTGGTGGCATCGAGGCATATGACCGTCAAGGTTACGAACGCACGCTGAATGTGGTGCCACTGGAGTCATACCTCCGCGGCGTTGTGCCCTCTGAGGTCTCTGCCTCATGGGGCACGGTTGGCACCACGACAACAGCCTCTGGCGGTGAGCCATGGGGATACCAGGCGTTACTCGCTCAGGCCGTTGCTTCGCGCTCCTACGCGATGGGTTACGCATCTTCGGGCGGCTGGAATGGCTACGCGAACATCTGCGACACCACGTCGTGTCAGGTTTATAGCGGCGCAAACTATGAATCTCCGATGAGTGACCTTGCGGTGGCACAGACCGCTGGAGAGATTCGGGTGCTCGCGACCAACCCCTCGGTCGCCGTGCAGACGACCTTCTCTGCCTCTACCGGTGGATACAGCGCTCCCTCGACCTTTCCCGCAACCCGCGACCGAGGCGATGCGTGCATCGATCCGACAGTCCCGGCCGAGTGCAATCCCTCGCACACCTGGCAGGTCACCCTGACCGGAGCAGAGTTGCGACGTCACTTTGGTTCCATCGGCGCGCTCATCAGCATGCACGTCGTGACGCGTAATCACCTCGGCGCGCTCGGTGGGCGCGCGTTGACCGTGCTTCTCCATGGCAAGAAAGGTCGACTCGTCATCTCCGGTGACGCCTTCGCGGCGGCGCTAGGACTTCAGTCAAATTGGTTTGCGATTGCGGGACTTCGGCGATCTGGCCAACCTGTGGTCTCCGCTATTCCCGCGTGATCCCCTAGCGAAGAGGGTCAGTCAGAGGTGCGCTTACGCACCTTCGCCCGGTCTTGCGCGCTCAAGATG
>CAIMWD010000102.1 GCA_903845085.1 uncultured Acidimicrobiaceae bacterium | reverse complement strand
CGACGCAGTCCATCGCGAACGGCGGATACGAGCAATTCATGAGCATGCTGGCGAGCAACCGGGGACTCTGGGTGGCCCGAGAGCATGCGTGCGAGCTCTGCGACACGCTCCTCGCCCGAGACTGGTGCAACGGTCGAGATCGTTCGGTCTCCCTGCTCGATCTTGTCGACGACAAAATGGTGGTCGGCATAGCTCGCTACCTGCGCAAGATGCGTGATGACCACAACCTGGTGTCGCTCGGCGAGCGATTGGAGCGCCCGACCCACGGCAAGTGCTGCCTCGCCGCCGATACCAGCGTCGACCTCATCAAAGACAAGCGTCGATGGTCCACTCGACAGGACCAGTCGCAGCGCCAGCATCGCCCGAGCAAGCTCGCCTCCCGACGCCACCCTCGCGAGGCTCTGCAGCGGCTCACCCTGGTTGGCCGCAAAGAGAAACTGGAGATCATCGCCGAGGCCCACGGGCGAGAGCGCGATCTCGATGCGGGCGCGCGCGAGTCCAAGTTCGTGGAGATGATCGGTGATCTCCTCGCCAAGTGAGCCCGCGCAGGCGCGCCGCTGATCGCCGATGCGACGCTCCTCCTCCGCGATTAACTCCCCTAGCCTGCGCATCTGCACCGTGATCTCTACGCGACGCTCCTCAGAACGCTCCAATACCGTGAGGCGCTCGCTCAGCACCTCATGTGCGCGGCGGAGATCGCCAAAGGTCTCACCATGCTTCTTCACCACCCGAGCGAGTCGATGACGGCGTTCGTTCAGCTCCTCAAGTCGCCTCGGATCCTCCTCAAAGGCATCCATCGCCGAGCGTAGATCGCGCGCAAGCTCCTCGAGATCGGCCGACAACGCGTCAAGACGACTATGAAGTGCGCCAAGCATCTGATGCTGCGAGACCGCGCCTATGGCTCGACTGAGCTGTTGGCTTGCTCCTCCCTCGTCCCCACTCTCTAGCGCCGCGTAGGCGACCCCGACCGCCTCACGGAGCGCCACCACATTCGACAGCGTCGACAGCTCCTCCTCAAGATGCTCCAGCTCGGTCTCGCTCTCGATACCCAGGTCGTCGATCTCTTGGAGTTCATGGCGTATGAGCTCTAACTCGCGCTCTCGCAGCGCATCGTCACCGCCCAGCTCCACGAGTTCGGCCTCACAATCACGAAGCTGCGAACGAAGGTGCTGGAGCCGCGAGAGGTCGACACCCGCATAGAGGTCGAGGGAGCGACGCTGCTCCCCAACTCGCAACAGCGACTGATGCTCATGTTGTCCATAGAGATCGACGAGGTCAGCACCAAGTTCAGCGAGCGCTGTCTGGGGAATAAGTACCCCGTTAACCTGCGCGCGCGATCTCCCCGTCGTGGGAACGAACCGCGTGATGACCAGCTCCTCCTCTTGGTGAAAGAACTGACCCTCGACACGCGATGCCTCCGCGCCCGCGCGCACCATCTCGCTGACCGCACGACCACCCAGAAGGAGACCGAGCGCCTCGATGATGAGCGTCTTCCCCGCTCCCGTCTCACCGGTGATCGCGGTCATTCCCTCACCGAGAGTGAGCTCAACGTCGGCGATGACGCCAAGGTCGGTTACGCGGAGTTGATTGATCACCGCTATCGGTCCAAGAGACCGAACTTCTGATGGAGGATCTCATAGAAACCCCGCTCGCCGAATTTCACCATCGACGCCTCGAAGGGCGACTCGCGCACGATGATTGCGTCACCTGGCGTGAGGTGCGCAACGCGCTCGCCATCGATAATTACTACCGTCTCGCGATCGCGGAGCACCTCAAGACGGATGGCAAGCTCGGGTTCGATGACCAGCGTACGGTCAAAGAGCATGTGCGGGGCTATCGGCGTCATCACCAGCGCACGTAGCCGGGGTGAGACGATCGGTCCGCGCAACGAAAGGTTGTAGGCCGTCGACCCGGTCGGAGTTGCCACCATGATCCCGTCGGCAGCGTACGTAAGGAACTGGTCCTTGCCGATGGTGACGCCAAGAAAGATGGTGTGCCCATCAGAGGTCTTCTCTACCACCACTTCGTTCATCGCAAGAAAGCTCTCCCTGGCCCCTCCCGCTCGCTCTAGCGTGATCTCGAGCAGCATGCGCCGGTCGAGAAGGAAGTCACCAGAGCGGAGAAGTTCACACGCCTCGCCGAGCTCCTCTGGTTCCACTGTGGTGAGGTAGCCGAGGTTGCCGAGGTTGACGCCAAGAACGGGGATATTTCGAGGGGCCGCAAGTGCTACCGAGCGCAGCATGGTGCCGTCGCCCCCAAGGCTGATGATGACATCGAGTCCCTCTGCAGCGAGTTTTGGGTCCGGGCCTCCCTCCGTTGCATCCACGACAACCGCCACGCCACGTTCGGTCCACCAGTTGGTAACGATTGCCGCAAGCTCGCGCGCCCGAGGTCGATCCGGATGAACGATCAGTCCGAGACGAGATATCGCTGGACTCATCACCGACCTTCCTGGTCTGCTTCCCTGGTGGATGTGGTGTCGACGATCTCTCCAGAGATCGGCTCCTTCGGCGCAGTGGCGCTCTGGTGTGCCGAGACGCGCAGGAGCTCCAGGCCATCGCGCAGCGCACGTCGCCCAATCGCGCCAAGTCCGTGCCGGCTCGAGCGCAGACGCGTCATGAGATCATCGAGAGAGTCAACCGATCGCACAAGGGCGAAGAGGGACTCGCCAACCGCCCGCACCGAGACGGGTGGATCGGTCGCATCGTGCGATCGCGAGGTGGAGCGACCACGGACGCCATCGATTGTGCGCCGAAATATCGCACCGAGATCCGACTCCCCATCGACGACTGCATCGAGACCCGAGGCAAAGAGGCGTTCTAGGGTATCGCGAAGGCGGTTTCCTGAGGGCTCGTCCATCTCACGAGTGTAGGTCGGCCACCGAGAGAACCCGCGTTCGATCCCATCCCAATGCCACTGCAACAAGGTCGGCAAGATCTGACGCGTCCGCATCGGGGCGAGGCTCTACCTCGTCGTGCTCCCCAGTGACCCCAGAGCGCACCAATCCATATCGCGCACCGAGGCCGCGGGCGAGCTCTCCATCGGTCTCTGGTCGGTCGCCGACAACGGTATCCACGGCGCCCAAAAGTGCACGAGAGAGCGCCACTGCGCCTGGGTGGGGCTTGCCCGCGACCTCGGGTGGGACTCGAGTTGCATAGGCGATCGCGGCCACGAGGGCACCGCCACCCGGAAGGGTCCCCTCGTTCGTTGGGTAGGTCGCATCATCGTTGGTCGCAAGAAAGCGCGCGCCTGCATTGATCGCCCGACAGGCCGCCGTCAGCCGCGAAAAGTTGAGATCCCGGTCGAGCCCAACGACGACGGCGTCGGGGATCTCTCCGCCCTCCAATGGGAGGAGTTGGATGCCGCGAAGGGTAAGCGCCTCCTCGATCCCCGCTCCCCCAAGTACCGCAGCTGAGCTCCCGGGTTCACAGAGCTGCGCGGCCGATTGCGAGGAGCTGAGGAGTTCGTTGTCAGCTACCTCCACTCCATGCGCACGAAATCGGTCCAGCATCTCGGCTCGCGTGGAGAAGGAGTTATTTGTGAAAAAAGCCACGCGGCGACCGTTCGCACGAAGTGCAAGAATCGCCTCCCGTGACCCCGCGATTGGGTGGTCGCCAAGCCACATCACCCCGTCGAGGTCGATGAGCCACGTCTCCAGATGCGTCATATCGGACATCTTCCCATCCTCTCATCTTCTTGCTCACCGCCGAAATTCCTCAAGCGATATGAGATGTGCTAGCAAGGGGTATGGCTCGCTTCGAACCCTTTCACGGACACCGCTACCAGCCCGATCTCGCACCGCTTTCGGAGGTGATCTCTCCTCCCTACGACGTTGTAGATGAGCGGGAGCGACAGGAACTCGCCGGCCGTAGCCCCTATAACGCGATCCACGTGGAGCTGCCCCAACCGGAGGAGGATCTCGATCGTTATCAACACGCGGCAGCACTCTTTGCGCGCTGGGAGATGGAGGGGGCACTCCAAAAGGAGAGTGAGCCCTCGCTCTATCTCTATCGCATGAGTTTTACCGATGAGCTGGGAATCGACCACTCCACCACCGGTGTAATCGGTGCGCTGGGTATCGACACCATTGGTACGGGTTCCGTGCTGCCACACGAGCGCACCATGCCAAAGCCGAAGGGAGATCGTCTCGACCTACTCCGAGCGACACAAGTCAACGTCTCCCCCATCTGGGCGCTCTCCCTCGCGGAGGGGCTCTCAAAGGAGCTGGGGAAAATTACCGCGCTCACGCCGTCGGTGGCGGAGGCGACCGATGACGAGGGCACCACGCACGAACTCTGGGTAGTCAGTGATTCGGTAGCCATTGAGCGGATCTGTGCACTTGTCGGAACCACCCCTGTCGTTGTTGCTGATGGTCACCACCGGTATGAGACCTCTGGTCACTACCGTGCCGAGGTGCGCGAGGCGAACGGCGACGAGGCGAGTCCCGCAGATCTCGTCATGGCACTCATCGTTGAATTGGTGGAGGACGAGCTCAATGTACAGGGAATTCATCGCCTCATCAGCGATCTTCCCAGTGACGTAGATGTGCTCACCTATTTTTCACGGTGGTTTGAGATCGCGCCGGGGGCAGCATCCATCGGCGAATTTGCAAGCTCGTTGATCCCAGAGGGGGCACTCGGCCTCATCACACCGGCCGGACACCATCTCCTGCGGCCACGTCCCGAGCTCATCGACGCAGCAGAGGCCAACCTTGATTCGAGCCGCCTCGACGTTGCCCTCGCCGACCTTCCCGAGCACACACTCGTCTACCAACATGGCACCACCATCTGTCAGCGCCTGGTTGACGAAGGAGTCGCGCAATACGCGGTTCTCCTTCGCCCAGCGACGGTCGCCCAGATCGCCGAGACCGCGCATAGCGGGAGGCGGATGCCGCCCAAGACGACGTTCTTCAATCCAAAACCTCGCACGGGTATCGTCTATCGATCCGTGCACTAGGCGAGAGCTGCTCGCTTTGCTTGGTCTATCCGGGCGTGAAAAAAGGCGCCCGAAGGGGCGCCCATTTTCGACCTCTGGATCCGCGCCTCAAAGGAGCGTGAACACTTACGCGATCGTTACTCGCTCATCGAGAAAGACATCCTGCACCGCGTTGATGAGCGCGACACCCTCAGATCGTGGACGCTGAAAGGCCTTTCTGCCCACGATGAGGCCCATCCCGCCGGCGCGCTTGTTAATCACCGCGGTACGCACCGCCGCCGAGAGATCACTCGCACCAGCTGACTCACCGCCAGAGTTGATAAGGCCCACGCGGCCCATGTAACAGTTCACGACCTGCCAACGGGTGAGATCGACCGGATGGTCGGTCGTCAGATCCGAGTACACCAACGGGTCGGTTCGACCGAACTTCATCGCGTTATAGCCACCATTATTCTCCGGCTGCTTCTGCTTGATGATGTCTGCCTCGATCGTGACACCGAGGTGATTCGCCTGTCCGGTGAGATCCGCTGAGAGGTGATAGTCCCGCTCGCTCGTCTTGAATTCGTTATTGCGCAGGTAGGTCCACAAGACGGTAAAGAGGCCGTGACGGTGCGCCTCCGCAAACATCGCCGACACCTCTTGGATCTGACGCGTCGCCTCATCGGAGCCGTAGTAGATCGTCGCTCCAACACCGGCAGCACCCAGCTCCACCGCCTGGCGCACGCTGCCAAAGAGCACCTGGTCGTATTTCGAGGGGTAGGTCAGGAGCTCATTGTGATTGAGCTTGACGATGAAGGGGATCTTGTGCGCGTACCGTCGCGAGACGATACCCAAGCCGCCCAACGTGGTTGCCACGGCGTTGCAACCGGCGTCGATGGCGAGCTCCACGATGTTCTTCGGGTCAAAGTAATCAGGATTCTTCGCAAAGCTCGCCGCACCGGAGTGCTCGATGCCCTGGTCAACGGGAAGGATCGAAAGATATCCACTACCGCCAAGGCGACCATGACCATAGAGCTGACCAAGACTTCGCAACACCGCAGGTGAGCGGTCACTCTCGAGAAATACGCGATCGATAAAGTCCGAGCTGGGGAGCGTAAGTCGCGCCTTATCGATCGCGGTCGACCTGTGTTCCAACAGGTGTGCCGCATCGTCCCCGAGCAGCTCCTCGTAGTTGAGGCTCATCTTTCCTCCTTCAGCCCAGCCGATTAGCTGGGAGTGTGACGCGTTCGATATCGAGAAAAACCTTAGCTAAGAGATCGCTTTCGCCACGGTCCTATCACAGAAAAGCAAAACTTACCGCAGCGCAGCAAGGCGCTCGAGGGCATCGGAGAGCTCTGAATCGGCGTCCACAACCTTACGGAAGAGCTCCCTCGCGCGCGGGATATCACCGGAGCGCTCGTAGAGATCGGCAAGCGCGTACCACTGACGCAGGTGCCGCTCCAAGGGCTTACGCACAGCTCGCGTCGCTGAGGGGTTCAAGAGTTCGATAGCCTCTGCGATCCGATCGCGATCGGCGAGGGACCCGGCCATGACCAAACGGCCCTCCGCGAGGACGTCGCTTCCGGCTCCATACTGGCGAAGCTCATTCCACAGCTCGGTTACCCGATCATGATGGCGAAGCGCGCGTTCACAGTCCGCAAGCACGGGGTGTTGGTCGACCGAGCCAGAGAGCTCATGAAAGGCAGTGAGCTCTCGGATCGCCTCCTTCCAACGGCCCAGGCGATAGAGGGTGAGTCCGTAAAGCTCACGAACAGCAGCGACCTGTGTTGTCGTTCGGATAAGTTCGCGAAGGATTGTGAGGGCCTCGGGGTAACGATCACGGCTGTAGGCGCGTGAGGCATCCGCAAGGCGGAGCTCAACTCGGGCGAGATAGCGCGCAGGGACCGCAGAGCCCAACTCCGAGGCAACATCTACCGGAAGTTTTCGTCGTCGCTGCGGACGCTTCGTGGTCGGCACCTTGGCGGCCGCCATCGCTGCCCGACGTGCCTCAGCCCGATCATGAGCAGTCACAATAGACCGCTCCCCCTCACCCTTGACGGCATAACGGGCCTCTGGGACCTCGGGTCGGTCGCGACGATCACGCTCTGGAACTCCCCGAGGAGGGCGCCGTGGCGCACTTGAGCGCTCCTCATCACCCTCGCGAAGATTATGCGCACCATTGCGCGTCACACTTCCCCAACTCGGGCGTTGTGCGCGTGGATCCCGCGCGATCGGACGGGCGGGTAATCCTCGACCCTCGCTCATGCCGGGACGGCTACTCCGCCCGCTCGCTGGACGACCCGTAGTTGGGCGCGCAGCGCCGCCAACCGGCCGTGAGGAGCGAGGGGCATTTGGGCGCGAACCTGTAGGTCGCTCCGGATTTGGACGGGTTCCACTTGGGCGTCGTGGGTCAACACCGGTACCCGGTCGGGAAGAGGACGCTCCCTCCTCACGCGCACGGCGTGGCGTCGAACGCTTCCCTACCGCGGGTGGCACGGGACGCTCTGGGCGAGGAGAACGAGGACGCACTGGTCGCGAGGGAATGGGCCGAGAGCTCGGCCGGTCATCGCGAGAGTCGCTCGCCCTGCCACTCTGCGGGCGCACGGAGCGAGCAGGGCTCACCGGACGCGACCGCGGTCCACGTGAGGGACGATCGTCGCCGGAGGGGCGCTCGTCCTCGCTCCTTCGTATCTTGGGCTGAGGGTTACGCGTATGCGCAGGACGTGAGGAGGTCGGGCGTTGCATACGCGAGCTGCTTGGACGCGCCGACCGGTCATTCCCGTCCCCAAATGTCACGGGAGGGCGCTTCGAACTTGGTCGTGCGGCTCCGCTCGCGGGTCGGGCCGCACGTGATCCTGCCGATCCCGATGATCGTGGTCGCGGTGGCCTCGCCGTGCGAGGATCCTCCTCGCTCGAAGAACGGCGATCTGGTTTCGGGGGCATGGCAGTACATCCTCAAAGAGAAGCGGGAGAGAAAATCTAGCCGACAGAGGGCGCAGCGATGACCACACTCCACGGAGCGTCCGTGCGCCCGCCTCCGACACAGAGCGAAGGGGAAATTACGAAAGGCCCCACACGGATCACTCGTTGAGTGGTTCGTGTGGGGCCTTTCTGAGATAAATTCCGGCAGCGCCCTACTCTCCCAGGGAGTCTCCCCCCAAGTACCATCGGCGCAGGCGGGCTTAACTGCCGTGTTCGGGATGGGAACGGGTGTAGCCCCACCGCCATGGCCACCGGAAACTATAGCTCAATGCCACCTCCGCCCCAATTGGGGAGTGACCTCAAGGGTCAACGAGGTGACACACAGGTCGCACGAATGCGATTCCCTGTGAGCCGTCCATAGCGAGCACGAGCGAAAATCCAAGCCCTCGGCCGATTAGTACCGGTCAGCTGAACACGTTACCGTGCGTACACTTCCGGCCTATCAAAGTGGTGGTCTAACCACAGGCCTTACCAGGTTAACCCTGTGGGAGAAATCATCTTGGAAAAAGCTTCGCGCTTAGATGCTTTCAGCGCTTATCCCTTCCGCAGGTCGCAAACCAGCGATGCCCTTGGCAGGACAACTGGCACACGAGAGCTGCGTCCGTCCCGGTCCTCTCGTACTAGGGACAGCCTTCCTCAAATCTCCTACGGCTGCAGCGGATAGGGACCGAACTGTCTCACGACGTTCTAAACCCAGCTCGCGTACCGCTTTAATGGGCGAACAGCCCAACCCTTGGAACCTTTTTCAGCTCCAGGAT
>CAIMWD010000101.1 GCA_903845085.1 uncultured Acidimicrobiaceae bacterium | reverse complement strand
TCGATGATGTGGTGCGAGTTTTTGCCATAACGGAGCGTCAGGTGCAAGGTGATCTGCGCAGCAGTTGCAAAGGCGCGAAAAAATTCCTCTGCCAGCTGCGGATCGAATCCCGGCTCCCCCAGCTTTGGGGCATCCGATGCGAAGGGCACGTCGTAGTGCAGGAAGGGGCGACCCGAGAGATCGAGTGCAGCCTCCACGAGTGCCTCATCGAGGGGCAGTGAGAGAGAGGCATAGCGACGAATTCCGATCTTCGTCCCCAGCGCCTTGCGGAGGGTCTCCCCAATTGCAAGGCCGGTGTCCTCTACCGTGTGATGTGCGTCGACCGCAAGGTCGCCCACCGCGCGGACCGTGAGGTCCAATCCCCCGTGCTTACCGAGCTGTTCCAGCATGTGATCGAAGAAAGGGAGACCGGTAGAGATCGACGTCGCGCCCTCACCATCAAGATTGAGATCGATTTCAATCTCGCTCTCTTTGGTGACACGTGAAAAGTTCGCCACTCGGCTCTGCTGACTCAAGATCACCACCTGCTTCCTTACTAATGACGTCGAAAGATGCTACCGGGTGGGTCCACAGAGTCGAGGCGCAACCGAGGGAATTAAAGGGTTCAGGCAGTGCCCAGCGCGTGGGCGAGCCCCGACAAAAAACGATCGTTTTCTTCGGGGGTTCCGACGGTCACGCGCAGATGGCCCGCCAGGTGGGGTAATGCCGAGATGTCGCGAACCAGCACGGACTCGGCGACAAGCGCCGTCCACACCTCATTCGCGGTGCGGTTCTGAAGGCGAAAGAGAATGAAATTTGCCTCCGATGGCACGACATCCACGGGCAGCTCGCTCAGCGCGGCCACGAGGCGGCGGCGCTCAGCGACGAGTCGCTCCACCCGCTCATTCATCTCGTCCTCATACTCGAGAGCGAGAACACCCGCGATCTGCTTAATAGCGTCGAGGTGGTACGGCAGAGTGACTCTGAAGAGCGCCTCGATGATCTCGGGGTCGGCGATCACGTAGCCAAGGCGCAGCGCGGCAAGCGACCATGTCTTTGAAAAGGTACGCACGATAAGTAGATTTCGGTGTTCTGCGAGTAACTCTGCGGCAGATCGTGGCGCGAACTGGCCATAGGCCTCGTCAACGACAACGAGGCCGGAGGAGCGTCCCAAGATCGCCTCAATGGTGTCGAAATCCTCAATGCGTCCTGTTGGATTATTCGGCGAGCAGATGAACGTTACCGCCGGAGCCGGTGCTCCCGATGATTCGGCTTCGACAATAAGGCGATCAAAGGCGGTCGGTGCAATGAGAAAGTCAGCGGTGCGTTCACCGACGAGCACCTCGGTGCCGGTGACTCGAGCAATGTGAGAGTGCAGTGCGTAGGTTGGTTCGAAGACCGCCGCAGTTCGACCCGCACCTCCGTAAGCGAGAAGGATCGATTGCAGGACCTCGTTTGATCCATTTGCCACGTAGATCTGCTCACGGGCGACCCCATGGAGCGCCGCGATCGCATCACGAAGTGTGTCCGCCTCACGATCGGGATAGCGGTTGTAATCGATCGTTGCGATTGCCCCCTGTAGACGAGTGACAAAATCGCTTGGTGGCTCCTCTGGCGCCTCGTTGGTATTGAGTCGGACCTCGACATCGATCTGAGGTGAGTAGTAGCCGGACATAAGCGCGACATCTTCGCGCGGTGTCAGCAGCTCATCGATCTCTATGGCCTGCTCCACGTTGGCTCCCCAATGCGCATCAACACCGACTCTGCATGAGCGGGAAGACCTTCAGCCGTCGCAATCGCCGCTACTGACTGCGCAACACGTCCGATACCCTCCTCACGCACGCGGACTGCATGAACACGCCGCGTGAAATCCTCCACACCCAAGACGCTCGAAAAGCGCGCGGTCGCAAATGTCGGCAGTACATGGCTTGGGCCCGCGATGTAGTCACCCACGCTTGCCGGACCGAGCTGACCGAGAAAGATTGCGCCCGCATGGCGCACTAATGGCAACAGCTCGTCGGCGCTGTCGGTGAGAATCTCAAGATGTTCTGGTGCGATCGCATTCGAGACCTCCATCGCCCGCTCCGGGGAATCCACGAGAACGACATATCCCCCACCATTGAGAGTTGACTCCGTCTCCGCACGCCGCGGCGAGGCGGCCACAAGACGGTCGATCTCGGACGCGACCGCGTGTGCGGTCTCCTCCGACCAGGTAATCAACCAAGCGAGCCCATCAGGGCCATGCTCTGCCTGGACGATGACATCGATCGCCGCCCAATCAACGGGAGTCGTCTCATCGGCGATCACGACAACCTCAGAGGGGCCGGCGAATGCCGCAGGAACACCGACCACACCACGTACTTCGCGCTGAGCAATTGACACCCATTTGCTACCGGGACCCACGATGACGTCGACACGGGCAACCGACTCGGTTCCATAGGCCATCGCAGCAATCGCCTGCGCACCGCCAATGCGATAGACCTCGTCAACGCCCGCGAGACGTGCAGCCGCCAGCAGCTCAACAGGCAATGTGCCGTCTGGGCTCGGTGGGACACAGGCGATCACCGAAGCGACGCCAGCGACTCGTGCGGGCACTGCGGTCATGATGACTGAGGAGGGATACTTTGCTCGTCCACCTGGAGCGTAGACGCCTGCGCGGTCCACCGGTAGCAGCAGGTGCTGCACCTCTATCCCGCCACGCACATAGAGACCGATCTCCTCCGCCTGGTGACGATAGAAGGCATCCACCGCGTCTCGCGCCTCGGTCAATCCCGCGAGCAGATCACGGCTGAGCCGACCAGGTGCTGCATCGATCTCACTCTGGTCGACACGGAGATCGCCGAGCACAACGCCATCGAAACGCTCGGTGAACTCCCGCACTGCGGCATCGCCGCGAAGGCGCACCTCCGCAAGGATGGCGCGCACATCGGCGACAGGCCCCTCAGCGCCAAGATCAGGGCGGGGAAGGTCGAGGGGATCGCCAGGAGCGCTATTGCGAAGATCAAGAATCTGCATCATGGTAGGTAGATCGTAGCGAACAGCTGGTCGCAGCAGGATCGCCCTCCCCCTCACTAAGGTGGACGACGTGGCCCCCGAAACCTCTGAGCTCTCCTCTCTCGCCGACATGCTCGAACAGCTGACCCGGCGAATAACGGATATGGCGGAGACCACGCTGCGCGATCGAGATGAGGGTCGAGCCAAGGAGCTCTTTGCTATTGAACGATCACTCTTTGGTGCTCATCGAAGGATCATTCGCCTGCTCACGCAACACCGGTAGATCCCTCCAACCCGCTCTGCGACCCAACGGCGCGCCGTTGGGTCGGGCGCGCTGCCCGAGGAGCCGAGGGACACAGATCAGCAAGCTCGCATCGCTCACAGTGCGGTGTCCGCGAAAGGCAGACGGTTCGGCCGTGCAGTATCAGTCGGAGCGAAAACCCTCCCCACTGCGTCCGTGGCAAAAGTGCGCAAAGCGCTGCCTCTACCTTGACCGGGTCCTCCTCCTGAGTGAGACCAAGTCGGCGTGAGAGGCGCCCTACATGAGTGTCGACCGGCAGGCCCGGTGCGCCAAAGGCCACGGAGCGGATCACATTCCCCGTCTTACGTCCCACTCCGGGAAGTGTGACGAGGTCAGCGAGCGACTCTGGCACCTCGCCCGCAAATCGTTCCTGGAGTGCGGTCGCCATCCCGAGGAGATGTTCGGCCTTCGCATGGTAAAACCCCGTGGAATGAATCACCTGCTCAACCTCACGTAGTGGCGCGTCAGCCAAAAGTGCTGGCGTGGGGAAGCGTCGGATCATCTCTGGCATAACTATGTTGACCCGCTCGTCGGTGCACTGCGCGGAGAGAATAGTGGCGACGAGAAGCTGGAAGGGATTGTCGTGCCGTAGCGCACAGAGCTCGGAGGCGGTTCCCGGGAAGGTTTTGCCAAGACGCTCATTCACCACTCGCGCACGACCACGCGGAGTTCGAGGGATAGCCATGGGCTCACGCTAGTGATCCCAGCACAATGAGACATGCCAAAAGACCGGTACCGTGGTGTGGTGCATCTTATTGAGGTCAAACAGCGCATGGGCGAGGAGGACATCGCCGCCGTCTCGCGCCTACTTCGTGCCGCCGAGCGCGTGGACGACCATGCGCCCCTCGGAGAACACAAGTGGCTCGATCTCGTCCAGGGTGGACGAGCGGGATTTGCCGGATTTGTCGCTCGGGAATTAGGGCATGAACGCGTCATAGGTTATGCACAGATAGCAAAGGGCACTACGAGCTGGTCGATCGAATACGTAATTCATCCCTCTATTAGACACAACGACACCTCCGTGGCAACCATGTTGTTAGAGGATGCGTTGCGTGAGATAGCGCAGGGGGGCGGCGGTCATGTGCACCTCTGGGTCCCCAAGCCCACGCAGGTACACGATGAGATCGCACGGAATCTGGGTTTTCGTCGCGGACGCGAGCTCTACCAAATGCGTCGCGCCCTCCCTCTCGAAGACGAGATGGCGAGAGTCGAGATTCCCACTCGGCCCTTTCGATCAGGTATTGACGACGCGGAGTGGCTCGCGTTAAACCAGAAAGTCTTTGCCGACCACCCAGAGCAGGGAGCCTGGAAGCAGGCCACGCTGGACGACAGAATCGCACAGTCGTGGTTCGATGCAGACGGATTTCTCCTCCACGAGACGGCGGGAATGATCGACGGATTCTGCTGGACCAAAGTGCATGAGGAGGGAGACGATCGCATCGGCGAGGTCTATGTTGTCGGCGTGGATCCAGATCGCCGGAGAAATGGACTCGGTCGTGCGCTGGTTCTGGCGGGACTCACCCATCTTGCACGCACGGGCGTCGATCAGGCGATGCTCTACGTGGATGCCGCGAACAGCACTGCCGTCTCGCTCTATGCGGATCTTGGATTTCGCCTCGACCACATCGATCTGGCATACCTCATTGACGTCGGCGGAGTTCAATCATGAGCCGTTACGACCTCGAAGATGAGGAGATCACTGCACTCTTGGCGGGCGAACCGCGATTTCGCCTCCAGCAGCTTCAGGAGGCGCTCTATCAGCGCTTCGAGGAGATCGAGGAGATATCAGTTCTCCCCAAGGCACTCCGCGAGCGGCTCTCCCATCTCCCCGAGTTTGCGCCTGCGCTGTCTGTAGCGAACGAGCAACGAGCCGATGGTGGAAGAACCGTAAAATGGCTCTTCCACCTCGATGACGGTGCCGCGATAGAGACCGTGCTCATGCACTATCGCGATCATTCCACGGTGTGCATCTCCTCCCAGGCCGGCTGCGCGATGGCCTGTAGCTTCTGCGCGACAGGGCACGGCGGCTATCTCCGTCAGCTCAGCACCGGTGAGATCGTTGAACAGGTGATATTTGCGGCGCGCCGTGCACGCGCGGATGGTCGGCGGCTCGACCATGTGGTCTTTATGGGGATGGGTGAGCCCTTTGCCAATTTCGACCGTGTCTGGCGCTCCGTCGAGCGAATAGTGAACGACATCGGACTCGCCGCTCGGCATGTGACGCTCTCGACGGTGGGCCTTATTCCCCAGATCCGCCTTCTCGCGGAGCATCCGCTCCAGGTGAACCTCGCCGTCTCGCTCCACGCGGCCAATAATGAGCTGCGCAGCGAATTAGTGCCGATTAACCGCCGCTACCCTATCGAGCGTCTGGTAACTGCCCTCGAGGAGTACTTCGCTCAGACGCACCGACGCATCTCCTTCGAATGGGCTCTGATCGCCGGGGTGAATGACACCCCAAAAGATGTCGCTGAGCTCGCCCCCATCGCAAATCGACTGCACGCTCACGTAAATCTGATTCCCCTTAACCCGATCCGGGACATCGCACCAGGTGCGATGAAGGGAAGTTCGCCGGAGCGAGTCGCTGAATTCGCGAATGAGCTTGGTGCATTGGGGGTCAATGCCACTATCCGGCGAACGAGGGGACGGAGCATCGATGCGGCGTGTGGGCAGCTTGCGGTGATGGCCAACCGACCGGTTCCCGTGAGGGTGACACGCCACAGGGTTGAGTGACCTATCAATCCGAGAAAGTTGCCGTCAGCGTCCACCTCCCCAGGGCGGGTCGACAACAATGAAAGACACGTGAAGTGCAACATTGAGTACAGGGAGCAAGGGTGTCTGAGATCGCATTGCCCAATGGAGTCACGATCAGCGGAGCGATCCTCGATCGCTACGAGGAGATCCTTTCGCCCACGACGCTCGCATTCCTCGCTGACCTGCACCGCGAGTTCGAACCTGCACGACGTATCGCGTTAGAGATTCGAGAGAACCGACAGGCGGAGATCAACGAGGGCGCGGCAATTGATTTTCTCGAGGAGACCGCCGATATACGCGAGGGCGACTGGCAGGTCGCGGCGCCCGCGCCAGGTCTCGAGGATCGTCGATGCGAGATCACTGGTCCCACCGATCGCCGGATGACTATCAATGCTTTGAACTCTGGAGCTCGCGTGTGGATGGCCGACTTCGAGGATTCGAATACTCCTACGTGGGAGAACCTCGTTGGCGGCCAACTCAACTTAAAGGATGCGATCGACCGTACGATCGAGTTCACAAGTGCCGACGGCCGCAACTACACACTCAACGAGAATCTGGCCACGATAGTTCTACGTCCACGAGGCTGGCATCTCATCGAGCGTCATCTGCAGATCGATGGCGAGCCGATCTCGGGTTCACTCTTTGATTTTGCCTGCTATCTCACCACCTGCATCGATCCGAGCCGCCTGAACGCACAACGCCCCTATTACTACCTTCCCAAGACAGAGAGCCATCTCGAGGCACACCTATGGAACGACATCTTTAATTTTGCCGAGGATCGATTCGAACTTGATCGAGGAACCATCCGTGCCACCGTTCTGATTGAGACCATCCTTGCGGCCTTTGAGATGGATGAGATCCTCTATGAGCTCCGCGAACACTCTGCAGGATTGAACGCTGGTCGTTGGGACTACCTCTTCAGCTTGATCAAGAAATTTGCCTACAAGGGCGGCTCGTATGTGCTCCCCGATCGCAATAGCGTCACGATGACCGCACCCTTTATGCGCGCTTACACGGAACTCCTCGTCAAGACCTGCCACCGCCGTGGCGCACATGCCATCGGTGGAATGGCGGCGTTCATCCCGAGTCGGCGTGACGTTGCAGTGAATGAGATCGCGCTGACCAGAGTGCGTGAGGACAAAACCCGTGAAGCTACCGCCGGATTTGATGGGTCATGGGTCGCACATCCCGATCTCGTCCCGGTCTGCACCGAGGTCTTTGACTCTGTGCTGCACGACAGCGCGAATCAGATTCGGCGTCAGCGCGAGGATGTGACCGTTCGTGCGATTGATCTTCTGAACCTTTCACTACCGGATGCACAGATCACCGAGGCGGGACTCCGCAACAACGTGAGCGTGGGTCTCCAATACCTCGCCGCCTGGCTGCGAGGTTCCGGCGCTGTGGCGATCTTCAATCTGATGGAGGATGTTGCAACCGCGGAGATCTCACGATCTCAGGTCTGGCAGTGGCTGCATTTTGACATCGCCCTCGAGAACGATCAGATCGTCACCGAAGAGCTCATTGAGACGATCATCGCAGAGGAGACTGACAAGATCCGTGCCGTTCAGGGCGAACTTTTTGACGTTGCATCCTTCGAACAGGCGACGGACCTCTTCCGTGGCCTCGTATTGACGCCGGAGTTCGCTCCGTTTCTCACCCTTTCGGCCTACGATCAGATTTCGTGAACAACCTCGCCTCGCTTCTCGAGCGCCTGCGTCTGATCTTTCACGAGGGAACCGGGCTTCTTACTGACCCCGCGATGCTGCGCACCTTTGAGTGTGATGGCCTCGCCCACCACCGCGTAATTCCCGCCGTCGTCGTCCTGCCGACAACTGCGGAACAGGTGGAGCAGACAATTTCAATCTGCCACGACCTCGGCGTGCCCTTTGTGGCTCGAGGCAACGGAACCGGCTTGAGTGCGGGAGCGCTCCCAGTCGCTGAGGGCGTCGTGATCTCGCTCTCGCGCTTTCGTAGAATTATTGAGATCGATGCGCCGAATATGCGCGCTGTTGTCGAACCGGGTGTCATCAATCTTGACCTCACGAAGGCCTCGGTCGGTGATGACCTCTACTACGCACCGGATCCATCAAGTCAGCAGGTTTGCTCCATCGGTGGCAATGTGGCAGAGAACTCTGGCGGAGCACACTGTCTCAAATATGGATTTACCACCCATCACATCACCGGACTCGAGGTTGTCACCCCAGACGGAGAGCTCATCTCCCTCGGCGCCGGCAAATGTGTCGACGCTCCCGGTTATGACCTTCTCGGAGCTTTTATTGGCTCCGAGGGGACGCTTGGTGTCGCAACCAAGATCACGACCAAGCTGTTGAAGCGCCCAGAGCTGGTCAAGACCTTGATCGCCGCTTTTGATTCGACGACCTCAGCAGGAGCTGCCGTCTCTGCAATTATCGCCTCCGGCATCTTGCCCGCGGCGGTTGAGATGATGGACGCACTTGCCATCGAGGCAGCAGAGAATGCGGTTCACTGTGGCTATCCGGAGGGTGCGAACACCGTCCTCATCGTCGAGCTTGATGGTCCCGAGGGTGAGGTTCTCGCTGGCATGGAGCGTGTCGAGGCATTCTGCCGAGAGTGCGGTGCCGGCGAACTTCGCATTGCTGCCGACGATGAGGAGCGAGCGCTCATCTGGAAGGGCCGAAAGTCCGCCTTCGCTGCTATCGGGACACTCAGCCCTGACTTCATTGTGCAAGACGGTGTCATTCCTCGTACCTCCCTGCCACAGGTACTCGCGGAGATCGCAGAGCTCAGTCGCACCAGCGGCATCCGGGTAGCAAATGTCTTCCACGCTGGCGACGGAAATCTTCACCCGCTCGTACTCTTTGATGAGCGCATCGCGGGCGATCTCGAGACAGCCAACGCAGTCTCTGGGGCAATAATTGACCTTTGCATTAAGTACGGCGGGTCGATCACCGGCGAGCATGGCGTCGGCGCTGACAAGGTGAGCTACATGGGAAAGATGTTTACCGAGGCGGATCTCGACACGATGCAGATGGTGCGCTGCGCCTTTGATGTGGACAATCTCTCTAACCCTGGCAAGATCTTTCCGACGCCTCGACTGTGCGGAGAGGTTCCTGGCCGTCACCATGGGGTCCATCCTCTCGTGCTCTCTGGAGAGGCCGAGCTCTTTTAATGCCCTCCCCTATTGCAACCATTGACGGCGCGACCCCAAGAGCCACCGCAACACCCTCGAGCGTTGACGAGCTGAGGACGACGTTGCAGGAGGCCTCTCACTCGGGCAAGCAGCTCCTCCTCGCCGGGCATCACACAAAGATGGACTGGGGTCGTCCGCCAGAATCAGTCGATGTAGCAATTGAACTTGGCGCTCTTCCCTGCGAGATCGAACACTGGGCCGACGACCTCGTCGTCCGCGCCACCGCGAGCGTCACCCTCGAGGAGCTGCAACGTGAGCTCTCCACCCGAGGTCAACGTCTCTGCGTAGATACGCTCATCCCCTCCTCGACACTCGGAGGCCTCGTCGCGACTGCGCCCTCGGGTCCATTGCGTTACGGCTACGGGGCGATACGCGACCTTCTCATCGGTGTGGGCGCAGTTCGGGTTGATGGTACTTTGACAAGGAGCGGGGGTCGCGTCGTGAAGAACGTCGCTGGATACGATCTCGCCAAGCTCTATACGGGCTCGTACGGAACGCTCGCGGCAGTCACCGAGGTTTTCCTTCGCCTGCATGCGCTTCCTGAGGAGTCGCAGTATCTCACTGTCGCCGTGCCAATCGATAATCTCGGGCCCGTGGTAGCCGCCCTTACCCACTCCACCGTGGCCCCCAGCGCGATTGAACTACATGGGCCACTCGGTGAGAGGACGTTGACGCTTTCTGTCTTGATCGAGGGGCTCGCCAAGGGAGTTCCGATACGGCAGGCCGGTTTGGAACGTGCCCTTGGTCTCTCCTTTGCAACCAGTACCTCTGCCCCCGATTGGTGGTCATCACTCCCCGGTTCCACCACCCTCAAGGTGACCCATGAGGTCGCTTCACTTCCACAACTCGTACAGGGGCTCTACGAAATTGCCGACCGCCACCAGATTCACACGGAGTTAAAGGATTCCATCGGTATCGGCGTGTGTCATCTTGGAATCGATGCATTAGCGACTCTCACGCTCGAGAGCGCAGGCCAAGTCCTTGGAGAGATCCGTATGTTGGCCACAGCGCTGGGCGGTTCTGCGATCATCTTGCGGGCGCCGGTTGCCCTACGCACGGCGATGGATCCCTTTGGCTCCATTCCCGCGCTTGACCTCATGCGCCGGGTAAAGGCGCAGTTCGATCCTCAGCAACTTCTTGCCCGTGGCCGATTCGTCGGAGGGATCTGATGTCTTCTCAACCCATTACTTCGAGCGGCTCCTTCGCATCTCCCGATACTCCGCGGAGAGACCTACTTGACGAGTGCGTGCACTGCGGATTCTGTCTCCCCTCCTGCCCCACCTTCGTTCTCTATGGCGAGGAGATGGATTCACCACGCGGCCGTATCTATCTCATGCGGGCTGCTTTGGACGGCGCGCCGATCAACGAGGAGATGGTCACCCACTTCGACCGCTGCCTTGGTTGCATGTCCTGTGAGACCGCATGCCCATCGGGAGTGCACTACGGGGAGCTTATCGAGGCGACGCGCGCGCAGGTAGAACGCTCCTATCGCCGCCCGCTCTCGACTCGCCTCCAGCGATGGATCGTCTTCTCCCTCTTTCCCTATCCAAAGCGTCTCGCGGTGGCGCGGCGATTTCTTCGTCTCTACCAGCAGAGTGGCCTCGAACGCTTGGTACGGACGACACGCCTACTCTCCATGGCACCAAAATTCCTCCAAACAATGGAATCGATCGCTCCGCGGATCGGACCACGTGAGTCCATCGCCGAGTTTTTACCCTCGTTAACCGAGACGCGTGGCACCGTGGCACTGCTCGTGGGATGCGTACAGGGATCGTTCTTTCCTCAGGTCAACGAGGCGACGGTTCGGGTCCTGCGGAGCGAGGGTTTCGATGTCGTAGTTCCCACGGATCAGGGTTGCTGCGGTGCGCTCTCGGCCCACGTGGGACGACTCGACGAGGCGCGAGAATTCGCACGCCGATTGATCGATACCTTCGAGGCGCATGAGGTGGAGGCGGTGATCGTTAACAGCGCTGGCTGTGGATCGACGATGAAGGAGTATGGCGAGATGCTCTCGGGCGACCGAGATTACGCGGACCGTGCCCGGGCGTTTGGCGACCGCACTCGTGACATCGCTGAATTTCTCGCCGGCATCGAACCAATTGCACCGCGGCATCCGCTCGAGATCACTGTCGCCTACCACGACGCGTGCCACCTTGGACACGCGCAAAGGGTCAAACAACAGCCCCGTCAGCTACTTTCCGCGATCGCCGGCATCACGGTGAGGGAGATCTCCGAGGGCGAGATCTGCTGTGGCTCTGCTGGCGTCTACAACATCTTCGAGGGCCTCGCAGCCGCACAGCTTGGCGACAGGAAGGCCGGTAACGTCGCCTCTACCGCAGCACAGCTACTCATCGCCGCGAACCCCGGCTGCACAATGCAAATCGCCTCCGCCCTAGAACGACTGGGTACGCCGATGCCCACATTGCATACAATCGAACTCCTCGATGCCTCCATACAAGGTGAATCGTCGGAAGATCTTCTTGAACGACTCACCCGGCGTGACGGTTCTCGAACAGGAGGCTAAGTAACGCCTCCTGTTCGAAACTAAATGTCCGGCTAGACGTTTTCGCTTGAATGGCCGGGAAAGGCGCTCTTTGTCGGGTCGATAACCGTCATTGCATTGTTGACCGCAAGTGCGGCCTCGCCAAAACCAACGGCGATGAGCCGCACCTTACCGGGATACTCCGTGATATCGCCCGCGGCAAAGACGCCGGGGAGGTTGGTATGCATCGCTGAATCGGTGACAATGGTGCGCTTGTTCATCTCAAGGCCCCACTCGGCAAGCGGCCCGAGGTGCGCAACAAACCCGAGGGCTGCGACGACAATGTCCGCGTCGACCTCCAGCACCTCACCTGATTTTGTCGTGATCTCGACGGAGGTGATGTTCTCCTCACCAGTTATCTTCGTGACCTCCGCGTTCACGACGATATTGGTCGAACGTGACTTCACTAGATCGATCGTGTGCTCATGCGCGCGGAACGAATCGCGACGATGCACCAAGGTCACGGAGGTAGCTATTGGCTCCAGCGCCAAGGCCCAGTCAAAGGCAGAGTCTCCTCCTCCAACAATGACGATTCGCTTGTTCGCCAGATCGGCGGGCCGAGGGACGTAATAGATGAGCCCTCGTCCCTCATACTCGCGGCCAACAGGGAGAGGCCGTGGCTCAAAGGTGCCGATACCACCGGTGATAACAACGACGGTGGTGCTAATCGACTCTCCATTTGAGAGGGTGACATGCCAGCGTTCTCCTACACGCTCGAGACCCTCGACGCGGGTACCAAGTACCCATAGGGGTCCGAATGGCTCCACCTGATGCACAAGGCGTTCGACGAGCTCCCTTCCAAGCACCTCAGGAAAGCCGGCGACATCAAAGATCTTCTTCTCCGGATAGAGCGCGGTAATCTGACCACCTGGCAACTCCAACATGTCGGCAATTGCGATCCGAAGACCGCGAAATCCGGCGTAGTACCCCGCATAGAGTCCTGCAGGTCCAGCACCCACGATGAGCATGTCAACGTCGTGATTAGGGGCGTGGGTCATTACTTCCTCGTTTCAGCGATTAAAGGGGACCGTGGCACTGAGGGGTACGTCCGGTCGCTACTCACTCGTTAGGGGCTCCATCGTACCGGTCACGCAGCCCTGCGCGAATACACATTCACAGGTTGTGCAAATGTTCAACGATCTCCGTCGGTCGCGTGAGATGAGATCGATGACGACTTTCTCAATGAAGCGCGAAGTCATAGTCGATGCCACGAGAGCGAAACCAGTCATAGACGCCATTCCAGAAGGCCTCTGGGTCCATGGTGAGGATCTGCCCATCCTCATTTCGCTCGATGACGAGCTCACCCCACGCCAAGGGATCGCGATCGACCGCCTCGAGGATCTTCCCGCCACTCCATTTGGAGAGATCGCCGGGGACGGTCAGCATCTTCGAGAGGACGGCCGCATCCACCGCAATAGCGACCTTCACCGTTCGACCATCGATGACGACGAGAATCGTGTCGCTCTCAGGACGCAACCGCCACTGAATAGTCAATGCCATTGCGTCACCGCAATCAAAAGAAGGTCGAGATGACCTTCGCCAGGAGAACGTTCTGGTCCAAAAGGATCAGACGCTTCGCTATCTTCCACTGCGTCTCGTCATCACGGCGCAGAATATCCTCTCGGCGTCCG
>CAIMWD010000100.1 GCA_903845085.1 uncultured Acidimicrobiaceae bacterium | reverse complement strand
AGATTTCAGAGCCGAGGGCAGCGAGACCAACGCGATCACCGTGAACACATAGGCGCAGGCCATCGTGCCAACTGCATTGGTGATCTTTACTCCTAGCACCTTGTTAAAGGATGCCATCCGGGAACCTCGTGGATAGCTGTCGATCACCTTTACCGGCTTGATGGCCCCCTCAAGGATGGCCTTGGTGCGGCCATGAGGGTGATAGGTGAAGAGTGAATTCTGCCCACTCTCGGTCGAAGCGACAGGTACGGTCCCGCTGGATTCGCTCTCTGGCATGGGCAAAGCGTAGTGGGCGCCCCCAAAAAGAGATAGGGGGTTATCCCCATGATCCATCGATGAGATCTCCTCGTTCATCTACTAGAAACGTCACATGGCTCTTGAACTCCGACCGATGCTCCTCGATGATCTTGACGAGGTCGATCGCATCTGGCGTGCCGCGTTCTCACCCATGCGCTCCGAGGGCGCTGTGCCCGAGAGTGAGCGTACCGAGGAGGAGCGCCTCGCAGATCTTGCGCGATTTGCGCATCTTGTCTTGACCGACCCCGACGGTTCCTTTGTCGTCATTGATGGCGACGAGATCGTGGGTCTCTCGCAATCACTTCAACGTTGCGACGAGTTTGTGCTGAGTCGTCTCGGCGTCGCGCCCACACACCAAGACAGAGGAATCGGTGGCCTCCTGCTGGCAAATGCTCTCACGCATGCAGCGCAAAGTCGCTCCCAACGGATCTGGTCCTCGCGCGATCCCCGCGCGCTTCACTCCTATGTCAAGGCCGGCTTTACGCTCCACCCCACCATCTCCCTCACAGGAAAGAGCGCTGACGCTGGCACTCGCCATACTCTGCGGCGAGCGCTGCGCAGTGGAAGCAGCAACGATCTCGAGATGCTCTGCGCGATCGACGAGCAGGTGCGCCACTGCCGTCGCGCGGAGGATCTCGCCTTCTGGATCAAGATTGGGGCAACGCTGGTTGTCGACGACGATGGTGGCTACCTCCTGATGCATCGTGGGAGGATCACGACGCTGTGCGCCACCGACGAGGTCATCGCGAGAGGCCTCCTCGCGGCGGCGCTGGCGGGTTTTACCGATCTCGCGCCAGCCGAGGCGGGCTGGGTCGGCCCCGAGCAACGGTGGGCGATCGAGGTCGCCACCGAGGTGCACGCGACCATCGCCATCGCGGGTGCCGCAATGACACGAGGTGAGGTAGGGCTCCGCTCCCCCTACCTCGCAAATCCACTTCTTGGCTAGGGGATACCGCGGCTGATCAGTGCTGCGGTTTCGTCTTACCGAGGAAACCATTAGCGTTCAGATATGAGCTTTCTTCGACGAGAGGCAATCGCACCCGACGAGCCGATTCTCATCGTCGGCCTCGAGGGATGGATCGATCCCGGATTCACTGCGGCGACGGCACTCACCTGCCTCCTCGACCAGTTCGACACGCGGACGCACATCGTCTTTGACACCGACGACCTCATCGACCTCCGAGCGCGCCGTCCGCGGACGATCACCCGCGATGGTCTGCGTTCGCGCGTCTACTGGCCAGGTCCTCGCCTTCGGGTGGGCAGCGACGAAGAGGGCAACGGCATGGCCCTTCTCGTCGGACCCGAACCAGACTTTCGCTGGAAGAGCTTCTCCGCTGAGGTCATCGAACTCGCGGTCGAGATGGGAACAAAACTCATCGTGGGTCTTGGTGCCGCGCCTGCACCGACGCCACACACACGTCCCGTTCCGATCGTTGCGACCGCATCCTCCCAGGAGTTGTCGGCCGAGGTTGGTTACCGATCAGGGACGCGAGATCGTCCTGCACGGATGATCGATGTGATTGGCTCTACCGCTGATCTGGCAGGAATCCCCTCCATCAGCCTCATTGCACGGGTGCCCCACTACGTAGCGACAACTCCCTACCCCGCTGCCTCCATCGCGCTCTTGCAGGCGCTGAGCTCGGTCTCTGGTCTCGCGATAAATACAGAGTCACTCGAAGAGGGCGCGGAGTCGACGAACCGAGAGGTCGATCGGCTCATCGCCCAGTCCGAGGAGCACACTGCGATGGTGCGCCAGCTGGAAGATCGCATTCGACGAGTTACCCCCGCCGAGGTCGACGAACACATCCTGCCGACCGGCGATCAGATCGCCGACGAGCTGCAGCGATACCTTCGAAATCACTCAGGCGACTGAGACCACCTGCGTAACCATTGGCGCGGATCCATGGAGGCTCACGATGAGTTGTGAGCCTTCGGTTACTGCAACGGAGAGAACGAACTCGGTCGGTAGCGGCGGTTATCCATTGAGGCGACAAGTGGGCCGTTGCTCTCCGTCGAACGCTTGACCTCTGCCCACTCCGGATCGGCGAAGAACCCCTCCCACGCGCGTTCTGCGCCGGCCTCACTCTCGAAACCGAGCAGATAGACGAGCACATCCGCCTCCTCGATCGGTTCGAAGAAGGCCAGCACCTCCATCCCGTGACGTTCGAAGAGACCGACAGTGCGCGTGGCGAAACGCTCCTTCAGCTCCTCGAGCCTGCCGGGTGCCGCGGTGTAGGAACGGATCTCGAAGACACGCGAAGAACTCATCTCTTGTTACTAGCACCGGTCTCGGCCTCGGCGACAGGGGGATCGGCAATAATGCGATATGGCTAAGAGCAACGAACGGGCAATTACCCCTCAATCGGAGGACTTCTCCGCCTGGTACAACGAGCTGGTGCTGCGTGCTGAGCTCGCCGATCGCGGTCCGGTGCGGGGAACGATGGTGATGCGGCCCTACGGATATCGCATCTGGGAGCTACTCCAGGGCGAACTTGACGCGAGGATCAAAGCAACGGGGCATGAGAACGCCTACTTCCCCCTTTTCATCCCCGAGAGCCACCTCACCCGTGAGGCAGAACACGTCGAGGGTTTCGCTCCCGAACTCGCCGTCGTCACACACGCAGGTGGTCATGAACTCGAAGAGCCGATCGTGGTACGCCCTACCTCCGAAACGATCATCGGCGAGATGTTTGCGAAGTGGATCTCCTCCTATCGCGATCTACCGCTGCTCATCAACCAATGGGCCAACGTCGTCCGCTGGGAGCTCCGCCCGCGCCTCTTCCTTCGCACCACGGAGTTTCTCTGGCAGGAGGGACATACGGCACATGCCGACGAGGCGGATGCGCAGCGCGAGACGATGGTCGCGACCGGGTTCTACGAGGAGGTCTCACGGGAGATCGCCGCACTTCCGGTGGTCATCGGCGATAAGACCGCGAGTGAGCGCTTTGCCGGTGCAAAGCGCACAGTGTCGCTCGAGACCCTCGTTCGCGACGGGCGTGCGATCCAGTCCGCCACCTCGCACTACCTCGGCACGAACTTTGCCAAGGCTTTCGAGATCAATTACACGAGTGCCGAGGGAGTGGAGACGCTCTGTCACACCACCTCCTGGGGGATGAGCACCCGGATGGTGGGTGCGGTCATCATGACCCACGGCGATGACAAGGGACTTATCCTTCCCCCTCGCCTCGCGCCGCATCAGGTGGTGATCGTCCCCATCGGCCGCGACAGCGAACTCGAGGCGGTACTTATCCGAGCAAATGGCCTCGCAGAAGCGCTGAAAGAGCTAGGTGTACGGGTGCGCATCGATGACCGCACCACCCTCTCACCCGGATTTAAGTTCAATGAGTGGGAGCTTCGTGGCGTGCCACTGCGTATTGAACTCGGCCCGCGTGACCTCGCTGCAGGTGTCGCCACCATCGCGAATCGGTTGAGCGGTGAGAAGGAGCAGCTGTCGATCGAGGACGTCGCCGCCGAGATTCCCGGGCGACTCGATGCATTTCAGTCCGCGCTCTATGCACGGGCGCTCTCATTCCGAGAGGAACACACGATGTCGGTAGATAGTCGGGAGGCATTCGATGCGGCGGTCGCCGTCGGCTTTGCCAGCGCTCTGCACTGTGGAGAGCGCAGCTGTGAGGAGGAGATCAAAGAGTCAACTGGCGCAACGACACGTTGTATTCCCTTTGAGGCACCAAGGGAGACCGGATCCTGCGTGGCCTGTGGCAAGCCGGAGCACTACGGTCAGCGGATCCTCTTCGCCCGCGCCTACTAATCGCTTTGCTCCGTAGGACTAATTTGGTAACGCACTCACTAACGACACGGCGAAGGAGCGGGGCAGATACCCCTTAGACGTTCGCGCGCAGATCGATTAGCGCCTCCGCGATCTGCACGGCGTTCAACGCGGCACCCTTACGGAGGTTGTCACCCACAACAAAGAGCGCGAGTGCATTTGGGTCGACGCCATCGCGACGGATACGTCCGACTAGTGAACGGTCGCCACCGGCGACATCGATTGGCGTCGGAAGATCACTCAGCGTGACGCCCGGCGCATGGCGCAAGATCTCACGGGCCTCATCGGGGCTGAGCGCCTCAGCAAAGGTTGCGTTAATGGCAAGCGAGTGGCCCGTATAGACCGGGACTCGGACGCAGATCGTGTCAACGAGGAGCTCCGGGATGTCCATGATCTTTCGTGCCTCCAACCGAAACTTCTGCTCCTCGTCGGTCTCCTCGGAGCCGTCATTAACGAGCGAACCCGCAAAGGGGATCACGTTGAAGGCGATCGGTGCGGGGAAGACGGATCGGGGCGGATAGTCAACCGCACCACCCTCAAAGGTGAGTCCAGCAGCATCTTCGGTTACACGCTGAGCCTGCTCATCAAGCTCTTGTACCCCGGCAAGCCCGGCTCCAGAGACCGCCTGATAGGTCGACACCCGCGCGCTGATGAGACGTGCACGGTCATGGAGTGGTTTCAGCACCGGCATTGCCACCATCGTCGTGCAGTTGGGGTTGGCGATGATGCCCTTGGGAATCGAGGCGAGGTGATGGGCATTCACCTCCGGCACCACCAAAGGGACATCCGGGTCCATGCGCCACGCGGAGGAGTTATCGATGACGATGCCACCTGCCGCGGCAACCTTTGGCGCATATTCGAGCGAGGCATACTTGCCGCAGGAGAACAGGGCGATATCGATCCCCTCGAAGGAGGCGGTCGCCATGTCCTCGACGATGATCTCCTGTCCATCGAAGACGATCGCGGAGCCGGCGGAACGAGCAGAGGCGAAGAGTCGGATCGAGGTGATCGGGAAGTTTCGTTCTAAGAGAATGGTGCGCATCACCGAACCGACCTGTCCAGTGGCGCCAAAGATTGCGATATTCATGGCAGACAGTCTAGGCGCCTACCACTTTCACCTCTGTGGCGAGCCTCCAAAAGGGGTGCCGACGCCTGTGCTACCCGCGCTCAAGGGAGAAGGCGTGATGGAGCACCTGCACCGCGCGTTCCGCCTGATCGGCCCGCACGACACAGGAGATGCGGATCGGTGAGGTCGAGATCAGTTCGATATTGATCTCATCTGCAGCAAGCGCCTCAAACATCTGCGCAGTGACTCCCGGGTGAGTCTTCATTCCACCGCCGATGATGGAGACCTGCGCGATCTCATCATCGATCACGACCGACGAGGCGCCGATCTGAGGCGCCAGACGCTCCGCAGCCGCGCGGGAGATCTCAATCTCGGAGTGGCTCACGGTAAAGGAGATGTCGGTCAACCCCTCGGTTGAGGTGTTCTGCACGATGGTGTCGACGTTGACGAGCTCGTCGGCGAGCGCGCGGAAAAGTTTCGCAGCAACACCCGGCTGATCGGGTACACCAAGGATGGTGACTTTTCCCTGCGATGCGACACAGGTCACGGCGGAGACAACAGGCTGTTCCATCGATGGATCCTCCTCTGTAACCCAGGTGCCAGGCTCCCAGGTAAAGCTCGAACAGACGTAGAGCGGTACATGGTGATTGCGCGCAAACTCCACAGAGCGCAGTGCGAGCACCTTCCCGCCAGTCGCGGCGATCTCCATCATCTCCTCGAAAGAGACCGAATCCAGACGCCGCGCCTCTCGCACGATCCGAGGATCCGTGCTGAACACTCCCGACACGTCCGTGTAGATCTCACAACGGTCGGCGCACAGAGCGGCAGCGAGGGCGACCGCGGTGGTGTCCGAACCCCCTCGACCAAGCGTGGTGATGTCATTGGTCGTCGAGACACCTTGGAACCCCGCAACGACGGGGACGACGCCGCGGGCAAGCGCCTCTTGCAGGCGGCGCGGCGTAATTTCAAGGATTTTTGCCTTTGTGTGATCAGTGTCGGTCAAGATGCCTGCCTGCGAGCCGGTGAAGGATTCGGCCTCCACCCCTAGCTCTGCGAGCGCCATGCAGACAAGCGCCATCGATATTCGCTCACCTGAGGTAAGGAGCATGTCGATCTCACGACCGGGCTGTACCGAGGAGACATCATCGGCGAGGCGGATAAGTCCATCAGTGGTCTTCCCCATGGCGCTGACAACGACAACAACCTCATCGCCCGCTCGACGAGAACGTGCGACACGATCGGCGACCGCGCGGATACGTTCCGCATCAGCGACGGAGCTGCCACCAAATTTCTGCACTACGAGAGCCACGCGACCAAACTAGTTGGTCGCTCACCCGGAGGGCCCTCGGTCGCATCAGCTACCCGTTAGGAGCGACGTACAAGGTGAAGCCGTCGACGAAGCGCCGCGAAGCGCGTGGGCCTGGTGACGGCGAATCGGCGGATCGAACCCTCGAGGCTCCCGCCCGGGCGAAAGCTCGCTCGGCGCAGCGCAGCCGCATCATCTTCGATACGTCCGACGGCGATGTCGAGCACGCGTCGGTTACCTGCGGTGGCTTCGGGCGACCATGCAGCCATCGTCGCTGCGAGCTCGAGCGCTCTCGCCGCGAGCTGATCGCGCTCGACGATCTCTGAGACGAAGCCCGCCTGATGTGCCTCGCTGGCATCGAGCACCTTTCCTGCGAGCAACATCGCCCGCGTCATCGACTCGCCGAGCTCTGCGACGAGGAGCCGCACGCCCGGAAGTGAGTAGACAAGACCGAGACGATTCGCTGGAATCGACATCCGCATCTCTGGAGAGGCAAGACGAACATCGGCGGCGAGCGCAAGTTCGAGGCCACCGCCGATCACATTGCCATCCAGCACGGCGATGACAGGAACAGCTGAATGGCGCAATGCCGCGAAGTTCGACTCGTGCGCGATCAGTGACTCTGCATCCCCTGCAGCAGCCTCACGGAGGTCATAGCCGGCACAGAAATCGGGCGCCTCAGCGGTAATAACAATGACGCGTGTGTCGCGTGGTGGCTCTGACACCGCCGCCTCAATCGCAGAGATCGTCGACCGGCCAAGCACGTTGCGCCGGGCGCCGTCAGCGAGTTGCAGCTCCACAACACCATCACGGTGACGGATCGTGCGCACCGGAGTCGAGATCTCCACCGACTTTCGAGGCGCATGGGCCCGCTCCTCCGCTGGTCGCCTTGGAAGGTAGGTACGCAGTGCTCTCATGGACCAATCGTACGGGCCCCGTGTTGTAGAGAGGACACGGTCATCGGCCACGATCAGATAGATCTTCGATGGTGCGACCGACTCGGCTGGAGTACACCGTCACGTCATAAATGTGCCACATCGATCGGTCATACTCGTGGCATGGCGCAGTACGACATCATCGGCGATGTGCATGGTGAGGGCACACGACTTCACCAACTCCTCGTCTCGCTCGGTTACCGACCAGATGACCACGGATGTTTCCGCCACGAGACGCGCACCGCGGTCTTCGTCGGCGACCTTGTCGATCGTGGCCCAGAGCAGCGGCTCGTCCTCGAAACTGTTCGTGCCATGGTCGAAGCTGGATCAGCTCGGATTGTGATGGGCAATCATGAGTTAAACGCGATCCTCTGGTCGATCGACGACCCAGATGGCTCCGATAATTTCCTGCGCAAGCACTCCAAGAAGAACCGTAAGCAACATCGTGCCTTTTTGGACCAGCTCGCCAAACCGGAGCGCGTCGAGTGGCGCAGATGGTTCCGCTCGCTTCCTCTCTTTCTCGAACTTGAGGGACTTCGCGTCGTCCACGCCTGCTGGCACGATCCTTCGCTCGCCGTTGTGCGTGCTGCAATTCGTCATCATGAGGGACAGACCAATGCTTTCTTCTTGGAGGCGGGTCGCAAGGGTGGCACGCTCTATGACGCAGTCGAGACGCTCACCAAGGGACCCGAGATCTCGCTTGCTGCCTACGGACTTCCACCCTTTCTCGACAAGGGTGAATTTGCACGGAGCGAGGCACGCGTCCGCTGGTGGCACCCCACCGGCGCGAAGTTGAGCGACCTCGCGATTGTCGGCGAGTTGACTGCGGCAGGAACGCCCTACCCAGATATCAGTGCGATTCCCACCCGCGAGGTCGATCGGTCCTTTCACTACTCCGACACCGTTCCCGTGGTCTATGGCCACTATTGGCGGCGCTGGTACCCGGAGGAACGCGAGGACTGGACCACCTATACGGCCTGTGTCGATTTCAGTGGATCTCTCGAGGTGACACCCCTCGTCGCCTATCGATTCGAGGGCGAGACGGAGATCGATCCCAACCACTACCTCCGCTGGCCGATCTCCACCACCTGAGCGAGGTCCTCTGTGGCGTGGGCTCTGGGGAGGCAACCTCACCTCGGAGAGCAATGTTCGCCGGAGCTCGGTGGAAGATCACGACCACCCCAACGCCAGTGGGGATATCACCGGACAGGCCTGAGTTGACCAGCAGCGATGTCTCGCACCGAATGAGATGGACGGCAGGGCGAGAGAAAACCCGTTAGTTTTTCTTCCTATGCCAAGTGACAAACGAGCGCGTCAGCGCGCCATGCGCCAAGTCAAGGTCGAGCAGGAGCAGCGCCACACTCGACGAGTCCGCTCCGCGAAGCGTGGAATCTCTGGGCTCGTTGTGGTCGGCATCGTGATCCTGCTCGTCGTTCTCCTCTCCTCCTCGACAACCAAGAAGCCCAGCGCCTCCTCGACAACGACGATCGCGAGCACGACGACGCTTCCATCCTCCTCCACGACCTCCACGGTGGCCGTCGCTGGTGGCCTCAAGACGATTAGCACCGCAACAAAGCCGGTCTGCCCACCCGCGGGCGGCACCTCTGCGCGATACATCAACTTCACCACGGCACCGCCCATGTGCATCACCTCTAGCGGGAGTTACTCCGCAACAGTGACCACCGATGTAGGTAGCTTCGTTATCTCGTTTGACACGCAGAGCTCGACGCTCGCTGTCAATAACTTCATCTTTCTTGCGCGAAATCACTTCTATGACTCGACGATCTTTCATCGCGTCATCCCCGGCTTTATGGATCAGGGCGGCGACCCCACGGGAACCGGCAGCGGGGGTCCCGGCTACGCGTGGACCGGCAACACGCCAAACTCCGCCTGCACTGCGAAGGGTAACTGTTACCCACTTGGATCGATTGCCATGGCGAACTCCGGTGCCCCCTCCTCCAACGGAAGCCAGTTCTTCATCGTGACGGGCACCGCCGGTGAGCAGCTACCCGCGAACTACACCCTCTTTGGGCAGGTGACCTCCGGCATGAGCGTTGTACAGCAGATCGCCAAAGATGGAAACTCCAACAGCGCCGCCAACGGTGTCCCACCGACGGTGACGCACCACATCGTCTCTATCGTGGTGCACTAGCGCCGCCAAACGCTGCTCTACCAAGTACCGAGCCCATCTCTCCTCACCTGAAAGCGAGCCCTCCCGATGCCTCTCGACCCACCTGCGACCGACGGATCCTCACCCAAGACCCAGAGCTTTCGCGAGCTGCCGCCCATGGTCATCGACCCAGCCAAGCGCTACACCGCAACAATGGAGACGAACAAGGGCACCATCGTCTTTGCTCTTGACGCGGCCAGCGCACCGACAACGGTCAATAACTTCGTCTTTCTCTCGCGCTATCACTTCTATGACGACGTGGTCTTCCATCGGATCATCCCGGGCTTTGTCGTCCAGGGCGGCGATCCCACAGGTACCGGCACCGGCGGTCCCGGTTACCGCTTTGAGGACGAGCTGCCAAAGCCGGGGCGGTACGAGATCGGCTCACTCGCGATGGCAAATGCCGGACCCAACACCAACGGCAGCCAGTTCTTCATCATCTCCGGCCCCTCCGGTGCCCAATTGCCACCGCTCTACGCACTCTTTGGTAAGGCGGTCAGTGGTCTTGAGGTCATCGCTGCACTGGAGGCGGTCGGCACTCCCGCTGGACGCACCACCGAGACCGTAAAGATGCTCTCCGTCACCATCACCGAGGCCGACTGAAGCTCAGGATCTTTCGGCCTCTTGCCGAGTGAGGCGCGGTCTGCCTCGCTCGGCCATCGACCAGGTAGGGCCACTTGTGGCGATGGGAGCTGCGATCTTGGCTCTATCGAACGACGAGATATCTCCGGCTCAAATGGCGAGATGTGGTGCCCTGCGCTATCGCCTACGACGGAGTAGCGAGCACCGCGAGGTCGGCCTCGGTACCACCACGAAAGACGCGAACTCGCCCGGGTCCCACCGTGTACCACCCGCGACTTGGCGCAAAGATGAGCCCCGTCTCCTCGGGGATCGTGACCACCGTGGTGCCATCGGTCGCCAGTGACAGCGTGCGATCGAGCCGCGGAGATGGAGATCCATCGCTGTGAGGTACGACACACATGCCCGTTACCAGGCCAAGCCCGGTCGTGAAGGCACCTCCGCGAGGATCGACCATTGGATCTGTCAGCGCCATCGCTCCTGCAGAGGAGCCGACCACGGTCGCTCCCCCAGCAAAGGCCCGACGCAGCGCATCAAGTACTGCGGAGTCTTTTAACGTGACGCGGAGGTGAAGTGGTGAGCCACCTGAGAGGTAGAGCGTCTGCGCCGAGGCGACCATCCGAGCAATATCCTCGCTCTCGGCGTCGCGACGGTTCAGCACCATCACTGGAATCACCGTCGCTCCAAGCTGCTCGTATCGAAGACGAGCCGTATCGATCGCCATCCCGGGCTGCTCATAGGCGGCGGCGGTGGGCAGGACGTGCACCTCGTTACCGCCAAGCGCGACGATCTCGCGATCGATCGCCGCGTCACCCAGCCACTCGCCACCGCCGACAAGAACCAAGGTGCCCGATTCGCTCATTCATCCTCCGGAGTGCTGACAAGACCATCTGTCGGACGGAGCACGAAGAGTGATCGGACCTCGGTACCCTCAAGGCCGAGAAAGGTCATCGAGCCCTTTTTAATCTTGGGAGGGGACTCGAGCTCAAGACCGCGCTCCATGAGCAGCTCGATGATCCCGGGGATGACGTCGCCATGGCTGCAGGCGATGATGGTTCCCGAACTCGCCGCCACAATATTTTCGATGGCGGCCCAGGCATCACGCGGATCCGACCCCTCAAAGAGCGAGTCCACCTCCGTGATCTCACGCTTCACCGCACGAGCAAGCGGATCCATCGTCGAAATGCATCTCACCGCTCGGCTGGAGAGGATGTACTCGGGCTCGGCGGGCGTAAGCACCTCGGCGATCTGTGCCGCCTGTAATTCGCCGCGTTCGGAGAGCGTTCGGAGATAATCGGGCCCCGTCGCCGTGGAACGGTCGCCTGCGTGCGCATGACGCACCAGGATGATGCTGCGCACCGGTGAGGTCATCTCACTTAGTGTGCCACACCGCCCACGAGAGAGCCGATTCCGTAGGTAACGCCACCCGCTGCGCCACAGATCACCAATGATCGCACTGCGGAGTACAGCTTGGACCGGAGCGTGAAGTAGGAGAGTCCCCCTCCCGCCAACATCGCAGCGAAGGCGGTCAATGCGATCGCAAATATCGCCGCACGTGTCGCACCGGAGCCTCCGAGGAAGGGAATGAGCGGAATGAACGCGCCGAGGGCAAAGGTGAGAAACGAACTCACCGCCGCATTCATCGGTGAGCCCATCTTGTCGGGTGAAATTCCAAGTTCCTCACGCGCATGGGCGGCGAGTGCGAGCTTCGGATCGGCCATGATCTCCTGCGCGAGTTGCGTCGAGACCTCCTCGGAGATGCCGTGCTTGATATAGATCGCGATGAGCTCGCGTAGCTCATTCTCTGGATTTACCTCAAGTTCGGTGCGCTCGAGCGCAAGTTCACGCTCAAAGACCTCGCGCTGGCCACTCATGGAGATGTACTCACCGGCCGCCATGGAGAAGGATCCACCAAAGAGCCCGGCGAGACCAGCGAGTCGGATGACGCCACCACTCGAATGTGCTCCAAGCGTCCCAAGTACCAATGAAACATTAGAGACAAGACCATCATTGAACCCAAATATCGCTGCGCGAAGTGACCCGTCGCTCACGTCGCGATGGCTGTGATAGACACCATTTTCCCGATCGTTGTCACTCGGGGCCGAGATGAGCTGCTCGCGGATACGCGCAAGTATTGGCTTCGCCGTCATCTATCTCACGTTAGCGGCGTTCCCCTTGCGCGAGGCTCGTCGTGGAGAGTTTTATCGCGCTACGACGAGGGAATCCTCATTTCGATCCCAAGAATTCTCCCCGAGGTCATGGGAAGTTCACCATCTCAATGCCGAGGTGTCACCCGGGGGTCAGAGGATGAGGAGGTGACCAACACCGACGCAGGTGTGCAGTGGGAGGGAGTGCAACGGGTGGCACCTCCGCATCGCACTTCGACACCCAAGGTCGTGCTCGTCGAGGACGACGAATCACACCTTCTCGCCATCACCCTTGGCCTTGAACGTGAGGGTTTCTCCATTACCGCGGTCAACGATGGTCGTGAAGCGATGCCCACAATCGCGCGAATCAATCCTGACATCATCCTTTTGGACATCATGCTGCCTGGACTCTCCGGACTTGAGATCTGCCGACAGCTGCGGGCAAATGGCGTTCGCACGCCCATCATCATGGTGAGCGCGCGCAGCGATGAGGTCGATGTCGTTCTCGGCATTGAGCTCGGCGCAGATGGCTACGTCGCAAAGCCCTACCGGATCCGAGAGCTCGCCGCCCGCATCAACGCCGTGTTGCGCCGACGCCAGAGTCAGCTCGAGGCGAATCAAACGCCGCGAACAGCTCCCTCTACCGATGTCTTGCAGATTGGCGATCTCGTGCTCGACAGCGCGCGACACGAGCTCTTCGTCCGCGGTGAGCGGATCGAGATTCCGCTCCGTGAGTTTCAGCTACTGCGGGAATTGATGGATCATGCGGGTCGCGTCGTGACCCGAGAGGAGCTCATCGACAATGTCTGGGGTTACTCCTATGAGGGAGATCCGCGGATCATCGCAACGCTCGTCGGACGACTCCGCGCGAAGATCGAGACCGATCCTGATACCCCGACCCATATCATCACGATCCGCGGTGTCGGCTATCGATTTAACGACCGCTACCACTGAGCGAACTCGAACGGCGGGAGGCAACAATTCGCCTCCGCGGCACCTACACTCGAAGCACCATGAGTGCACCGATCACCGCCTCGCTCTCAGAGCCTCGCCGTTCCGAGCTACTTGAGGTGATTCGATCCCGCGGTTACACCCGTAGCGAGGAGCCATTTCGTCTCTCATCGGGTGGCATGAGCCACGACTATGTCGACATGCGTCGGGCGGTTGCACGCGGTGAAGATCTCGCACTCGCCGCACATGCCGTACTCGAGGTCATTGATGGCGCAGGATTGACCTTCTCTGCCATCGGTGGCATGACGATGGGTGCAGACCCGGTTGCGCACGCCGTGGCCCTGCTTGCCCCGACGGGATGGTTCTCCGTCCGCAAGGCAGAGAAGGCACATGGCGCAAAGCGTCGGATCGAGGGAGCAGAGATCGGCGCCGGCACGCCGGTGATCCTCTTCGAGGACACCGTCTCTACCGGACGCTCGGCGCTTGATGCTGCGGATGTTCTTGACCTCGCCGGCGTCAACATCGTGGCGGCCTGCACTCTTCTCGATCGGGGCGATCAGGCGACGCGTGAGTTTGCCGCACGAGAGATCATCTACCTTCCCCTCTTTAGCTACCTCGATCTTGCGATCGACCCGATCGCCTAGGAGCGATCGATGGCTGAACACGTCGCGCCGTTGGTCACCGAGGTCGCACCGGGAGTGCTCGAGATCGATACGTTGCTCGGTGGCTGGACGAAGGCGACCGCCGGCTATCTCATCACTGGCACCGCACCACTTTTAATCGAGACTGGATCACAGTCCTCGGTCGAGACGCTCACCCGCGCGCTCCATGGACTTGGAATCGGCCCCGATGACCTCGCCGGCGTCGCCGTCACTCATATCCACCTTGACCATGCCGGCGGCGTCGGCGATATGGCGCGTGCCTTTCCAAAGGCCACCGTTTACGTCCACGAGCTCGGTGCGCGGCACCTCATCGATCCGAGTCGACTCATCGACTCTGCCTCACGTGTCTACGGCGATCTTCTCGACTCGCTCTATGGACGCCTCGATCCGACCGATGCCGCCCGCGTCGTTGTGCTGGGTGATGGCGACCTCGTCGACGTTGGGGGCCACCGGGTGCGGGCGATCAACTCACCCGGCCATGCGAAACACCACCTCGCCTATTTAGATGAGGCGAGTGGCCTCCTCTTTGCCGGTGACGCCCTCGGTGTCCAACTTCCCGACGGCGGTGTCTTGCGCCCAGCTACTCCTCCAGCAGACTTTGATTTTGACCTTGCCATCGACTCGATGCGCCGCTTCCGTGAACTCTTGCCGGTGGGTATCGCACTCACTCATTACGGCCTTATCCCAGAGACTCCAGAACAGCTGCTCGATGATGCGGAGGAGCGTCTCCGCGATTGGGTAGGTGTCGCCGAGCGCGCATGGAGCGAGGGTCGCGACATCGCCGAAGCGCTCACGGAGCGCTTCGCGCAGCAGAATGAGACGGTCGATGCGGAGCAGCGCGCGCGCATTGAGACACTAAACGGAATCCACTCAAATGCAGCGGGACTTCGGCGCTGGATCGAGACGAGGGACCGTCCACCGAAGGCCACCTAGGGGGAGCGCATGGAGATCGCAGAACGAGGGGCAACCGTCCATGGCAGCGCCGAGATGTTTGTCGGCGCCGTCTATCTTGACGTCGTGGCGCATGGCGAGGTGCCGAGTCGAGTCCGGGTAAACCGCGTGCAATTTGCTCCCGGAGCGCGCACCGCCTGGCACTGTCATGGGCTGGGACAGACCCTCTTCGTGCTTGAAGGCATCGGTCTCGTAGGAACGCGCCAGGGCCAGACAATCGAGATTCATCCAGGAGATCGGGTGGTAACCCCGCCTCAGGAGTGGCACTTCCACGGTGCAACACCCAATAATTTAATGACACATCTCTCTATTACCGAGGCCGTGATTGAGGGTGATCTCCCGGAATCAAGTTGGGCGGAGCACCTCGATGAGGCTGACTATCTCGCTCGTGCTGACTCCGCGCTTTCCCTTCGGAGCGCATGAGCGATGCGGGCGAATACCGGCAACGAAGGCGATTCACCCAGCGAGCGGATAGATCAGCGGATCGCCGAATATGACGACTGGCGGGGTCCCATGCTTGCGCAGGTTCGTGAGATCATCTTGGGCGTCGATCCAGAGATCGTCGAGGAGTGGAAGTGGAATGTTCCCGTCTGGTCCGCTCACGGGATCCTTTGCACCGGCGAGGTCTACAAGAGCGCCGTTAAATTGACCTTTGCAAAGGGAGCTGCGCTCGCCGATCCAGTAGGGCTTTTCACCTCCAGCCTCGAGGGCAAGGTTCGTCGCGCGATCGACCTCCGCGAGGGAGAGGTGGTCGATGCGGCTGCGCTACGTGCGCTCGTGAGCGCCGCCATCGCGGTAAATAGCGCCAAGAGCCGCTGAACCGCCCCCGGGTGGCGGATGAGGTGGGATTCGAACCCACGGAAGCCTTGCGACCTCAACGGTTTTCGAGACCGTCCGATTCGTCCACTCTCGCACTCATCCGTCCACGACATTAGTGGATGGCGCGCGACCCTCCGGAGGCGTGAAACAGTGCGTGATTCGCCGCATCCGCCTCTGTCGATACCGTTGCGACAACCTCGACCCTCGCGGCGAGTGCAGGAGGGACCAGTAGCACTGGCAGCGTCGCCGGACCCAGTTCTGGCACAGGTGTGACCACCACGGTTCCCGGCGCCACCACGGGAACGTCGACAGGGACATCGACAGGAGCGGCGACGCCAACCACCGCCCCAGTTATCCCCATCGGCGCGCCGGGTACTGGTTTTGGTGGAACTGCAGGGTCACGACCGCCGCTTCTTCCACTTACGCTTGGTGCACTGGTCCTCGCGGTGACCTTTACCCTTCTCGCACGCCGTGCGCGACTCCGTCGATGACTAGCGCCAGCGTCGTTTGACCCGAGTGCACGCACGAGCGCATCCGCATTCGCGGCGCGAGTGGCTTTACTGGGCCTGTGCGGTCGTCGCACTTGGTGTCGTGTTTGGAACCCTCGCCGTTCGAACATCGGCGAAGGTTCCAACCGCGTCGCTGATACTCCACGAGGCACCTCGAGGTCACGACGCGCTACCAAATGTGACGACTCCGCTCGTCGCTTCGCCTCCGGTTCACCTTTCGATCAGCGCGCTCTCGGTCTCTACCAATATTGTGCTTCTCGGACTTCAACCAGACCATGAGGTAATGGTCCCCAATAACGTCACCTCTGCCGGGTGGTTCCGTTACGGACCCACACCAGGCCAACTGGGGTCATCGGTCATCCTCGGACACGTGGATTCCTACCGCGGACCGGGGGTGTTCTTCTCGCTGAAAACGCTGCTCCCCGGTGCGATCATCTCGGTGCGCCTAAAGGATGGGGTCACTACCTACTTTCGTGTAACCCGGGTCGTGGAATATTCGAAGACAAACTTTCCCGACGCGCTCGTCTATGGACCGCAGGGGACTCGGTCGCTCAACCTGGTTACCTGCGGTGGTGCCTTTGACCGCACGACTGGCCACTACGAATCCAACATCGTTGTCTTTAGTGACCTACTCCGCGTGACAAACGCTGCGACCTGAGTCCAATCGCACTCAACCCTTAAGCACGACGACCTTAGGGAGCGTCAGCAACCGGCGTAGCGCGCCGACGTTCACGGAAGAAGGAGCGCAGAAGCTCGGCGCTCTCCTGCGCGCGAACCCCTTGGTCGACCACAAACTCATGGTTGAGCCGCGGATCTGAACCGAGGTGATAAAGCGAGCCCAATGCCCCGGCCTTCGGATCAGGTGTGGCAAAGAGAACGCGCGCGACCCTCGCATGCACAAGTGCTCCGGCACACATTGCGCATGGCTCCAGTGTCACCACCAACGTCGCGTTGCCGAGCCGCCAGCTGCCAAGTCTGCGTGCGCCACGGCGAAGCGCGAGGACCTCTGCATGCGCGGTTGGATCTCCCGTGAGCTCGCGTTCATTATGGGCCTGCGCGAGGACCTCTCCGTCAAGCAGCAGCACAGCCCCGATTGGCACATCTCTATGTTCAGGGGCACGGCGCGCCTCTTCAAGCGCAATCTGCATCGCCGCGTCGTCACTCAACGTCATTCCAAAGTCTCCTCTCTCCAGAAATGAGAGCTCGGACGTTGGCAGATACCGCCGCATGAGAATCAAACTCATAATTGGAATGAAAATGAATCGCGCCGAGGGAGAACAAATTCACGGCGCCTCGTGACCTTCCCGCTGGTGTCATCGCATATTCCTCTGCTCGACACTAGTAGGCGAGCTCAAGCGATCGAATTGCGGTTCACGAAGTAACCCAAAACAACGTGCCCTCAGGTCATAGAGACTATGACCTGAGGGCACAGGATCTTCGACCTATCGATGACCTATCGATGGGCCGTCCGAGAGCGTCGCTGCTCCCTTCATACTTGCGAATGCCTCCGGAGCCGGATAGCGGCTGAGCACAAAATTGAGGATCGCGATGTGTTGCATCTCCACCGGCTGAATTGTCGCTGCGGTCTCGATCGCTTGGTGTGCAGAGACCACGCCAATCGCCTCAAGGTAGGTCGCAGCAGCGATCTCCTCGAGAGTCAACGCAAGCGAGGCAACCCCGGCAACATTGGTGACCTTTGCAAACGCGCTCGCGACAACTTTCCCGAGCGGAGCGTTCGGCGCAGTGATCGGGCGATAGCCGGCACTGGAGATAACCGCATTCCACGCCGCGCTGTGATCTCGGTGCTGGGTCATCGCTGTCTCGACAAAGGTCGCCACAGCAGAAGGCACTGTGCCGAGCTTCCCCGCTGTCGCCGCGGCGAGCGCCGAGCTGTAGGTGGATACGGCAAGGTTCTCAAGGCTTGCCGCGAGTGCAGCAACCCGGACATCAAGTGGTACTGACGTGAGCGGGGCGATGAGTCGCTGAGAGACGCTCGAGCCGCCACGGCCGGTAAACGTCGAGGCTCCCGCGACTCCCCCAGCACTCACCAGTAATCCCCCAGCGGCGAGAAGTCCTGTTCTTGTCAGGAACGAACGGCGCGAGAGACCCTCATCGATCTCATCTAAATCATCCAACTCATCAGCATGACCTACCCACCCTTCAAGTGACGTGTGCATCTTGGGAAAAGACTCCTGGTGTGCCTCCTCTAGATCGCGCGTCATCAGTGAGAGCTCGGACTCGCTTATCGCGATTTAGCCTTCATCTTTCTTAATTCTCTTCATCGAACAGCTCCTTCTGTGCGTGGGCGAGCGCCCGAAGTTGGATAGAACGCAAGGGGAAACCCGACGCTTCCTGCTGCACTAGGAAGCGCAGTCAATGGCGTTGGAGGTAGCGCAATGAGGGATTCATCACCCGCGGCGAGCAATGCCTGTACCGCGCGCAACACAGCTACATGCTGTGCTTCGACTCCCATGATGCTCGCGGTCACGCTGCGTGAGAAACTGCTGCTGAGTGATCCCGTTGTCGCAACGTACGTCTGGGCGGCACCATCCTCGAGCTCGAGGGCGAGCGCTACCACTGCGGCAGGGGAGGTAAGTGACGGCTTCGCTGCATCGACGACCTTGAGCAATACAGGATCCGGACGGCGCTGCGCTCGCCCGTGAAGTCTTTTGATCGCCGAGGCAAATGCCGCCTCATGCTGCTTGTGCTGCGCGAGTGTCTCCTTTGCGAATGCCTTTACGACACCGTTCGCGCTCGGTGCAGCGGCGGCCTCGGTGCTCGCACATCCGCACCAATTGGTCTCATTGAGATCAAACAGTGGCCTCCTCGACGCAACGGTCGCAGTTGATCCAACCGGTGCGGCCTATTGGATTACCTCGAACTTGCACACGCTACCGAGCTCGCAGACGTACCAGCTTTGGACCGTCGTACGGGGTTCAACCGTTGTCTCACTCGGTGTGCTCGGAGATAACCCCTCACAGGTTCACACCTTCCACTTGGACCCGACGATGCGTAAGGTCCTCGTGACGATCGAACCCTCCGGTGGAACCACTCTCCCGACGAATTCAGTACTTCTCAAGGGGTCGCTTGCGTAGAAACCCCTTGCAGTGCAACGGGTCAGGTCAATTGGCGGATGCGGTGGGATTTGAACCCACGGAAGGTTTCCCTTCACACGATTTCCAATCGTGCCGATTCGGCCGCTCTCGCACGCATCCTTGGAGATATAGACGCTACCCTGTAATGGCTTGCATGTGCGTGTGCAGGAACCGGGTTCTGCGCAACGCAGTCCCGTGAACCGAGTCAGGGTCGGAAGGCAGCAGCTCTCAGCGGATCGCTGTGTGTGCCGCAGGGGACCTGGTTTCTGCACACGCAGATGCGCGCATCCCGTTGACCGTCACCCAAAGCTGCTCCCCTCCGCGCGACTCCGGTGACGCTGACACCAGCGACCATTAGGCTGCTTCGGGTGACCAGCGAGTATCCCCAAGTGAGCGTGTCGGAGTCTCCCTACCAGTCGCTCTATCGCCGGTTTCGTCCCCAGCGCTTCTCTGAGGTGCGCGGCCAGGAGCACGTTGCCCTCGCGCTACGCAATGCGGTGCGTGATGAGCGCGTCGCGCATGCCTATCTCTTCAGCGGACCGAGGGGCACGGGGAAGACCTCCACTGCACGAATTCTCGCAAAGGCACTTGACTGTGCTGATCCTCACGATGGTGAACCCTGTGGGATCTGCGCCTCCTGCATATCAATTACCAATGGTTCCTCCTTCGATGTCCATGAGCTCGACGCTGCCTCCAACAACGGTGTCGATGCGATGCGCGACCTAGTCGCCCGCTCCTCTCTCGCGACGCCAGGACGCTGGAAGGTCTACATCGTGGACGAGGTTCACATGCTCACTACCGCGGCCTCAAACGCGCTCTTAAAGACACTCGAGGAGCCACCCGCAAACGTGGTCTTCGTTCTCGCGACGACCGATCCTCAGAAGGTCCTCCCTACAATTCGAAGTCGGACGCAGCACTTTGAATTCCATCTCCTCAACGAGAGTGCACTCGATGACCTCCTTGCAGAGGTGGCGAAGGAGGCAGGACTCGATCTCCCCGAGGGAGCACTCGAAAGTGCCGTCCGTCGCGCGCGCGGGAGCGCGCGCGATGCGCTGAGCGTGCTCGATCAAGTGGCCGCAGCGGGGATCTTTGATGATTCGAGCGAGGCGGTTACCAAGATCGTGGGTGCGATCGCGAGCGATGAGACCAGCGAGCTCCTCCTCGCCATTAACGAGGCGATGAGTGCGGGCCATGAACCACAGCAGCTCGGTGTCGACCTCATTGAGCGACTCCGTGCGGGATTTCTCGCGCAATTCCACGCGACAACTTCGACACCGCTCCACGAGGATGAGGTAGCCGGCGTGCGTGCGCTTGGCACCGCGCGCATCGTCCGGACTATGGAGATCCTCGGCACCTCACTCGTTGCGATGCGCGATGCACCCGAGCCTCGGATCACCCTCGAGGTCGCATTGATCCGCGCCACCCACCCGGAGGCGGAGACGCACGCTGAGGCACTCTTGGAGCGGATAGAACGTCTCGAGCGATCGATCGCCTCCGGCCCTCCCACGAGCGGCCAATCCACCCCCTCGCTGACAGCAACTCCACCTGCTGCGGTCTCTTCTGTGGTTGCACCAGAAGCAGCTGCACCGCGACCACGTCCATCGACCGCTGGTCTCCCCGCGACCCCAGCGCCATTGAGCGAGGTGGCACCTTCGGCGCCTGAGGCGGAGGGATCGTCTACCGAAGCAACAACGAGTGCGCGTCCCTCGCTTGGCGCATTTCGCCGACAGGCAGGTACAACTCCCTCGCCAGCTGGGCCAGCCGCTCCTGGGCCAGCCGCTAGAGGGCCAGCCTCCGCAGGGCGAGCAACATCAGCTCCTGTGGCCGGCGGACGCGGCCAGGGGCCGGCAGCAGAGGCCGCTGCTCCGATCGTACGAACTGTCTCCGGAGAGATTCCCTCTCTCACCGATCTCACCCAGCAGTGGGAGAGTCAGATCCTTCCTGGACTTCGACCAAAGGCACGCGCGATCTATCAGGCTGCGCGACTCGTTGCATACGAGACCGACACCCTCACCGCGGGACTTCCCAACGAGGCACACCTACGCCACGCGGAGCCACTCCGTGGTGATATTGAGGCTGCACTACGGGCTCATCTCGATCGGCCCATCACACTCGTGCTCGTCGTCAGCCACCCGGGAGTGGCTCCATTGCTCGAGGGATCGATTCAGCAACCCACCTCCGTGCGTACGACGGCGCGGCACGAACTAAACGAAACCTCCACATCACTCTCGGAACCACCACCAGAGATACTCGACGAAGATGAGGTCGGCACCCCTCTCACAAAGGAGCAGGACGCCGCGCTCTCCTCCTCGACGATCGCCTGGGCTGAGGACCGACTTCGTGCAGCCTTCCCTGGAGCAGAGGAGATCTCCTGATGAGCACACCTGATCTTCCGCCGTCACTTGGCGAAAACAATGATCTCGGCGGACTCCTCGGTGCGATGAGCCAGCTCCAATCGCAGCTTCAGCGAGCGGAGTCCGACACCAACGCGCGACGCGTCACGGGCAGTGCTGCGGCAGGTCAAGTAACGATCGAGGTAACCGGCGAGTACCTGTTCCAGCGTGTGCACATCGATCCCTCACTCCTTGATCCCGCTGACCCGACGCTCCTTGAGGACCTCCTTGTTGTGGCGCTGCGCGATGCAACCAATCAGCTGAAGACAATTCGGATGCAGTCGATGGGCGGCGTGGTCGCTGAGGCCATGGGCGGCCTCTTCGGAGGACTGAGCGGCGAGGAGCCCCATGGCGCTCTATGAGGGACCGATCCAAGATCTGGTCGATGAACTCGGCCGACTCCCCGGCGTTGGACCAAAATCGGCAGCAAGGATCACCTTTCATCTCTTGAAGGTTGCGAAGGAGGACGCGCTCCGCCTTGCCGCGGCGATCATCGAGGTAAAGGAGCGAACAGTCCTGTGCGAACGCTGCTTCAACATCTCGATGAACCCCGAATGCGCCATCTGTTCGGATCCCAAACGCGATACAACCAAGATCTGCATCGTCGAAGACCCTCGAGACATTGTCGCGGTCGAGCGCACCCATGAGTTCACTGGCCGTTATCACGTGCTCGGTGGAGCATTGAATCCGATCGAGGGCGTCACACCAGAGAAGCTGCGGTTCCGTGAGCTTCTCGCACGCATCGACGCCGAGGAGGTGACCGAGGTCATCTTGTGTACGAATCCGAATCTTGAGGGCGACCATACCGCGATGTGGCTCGCGCGCCAGCTCAAACCACTCGGTCTCTCCGTGACTCGGATCGCCAGCGGACTTCCCGTCGGCGGCGACCTCGAATACGCCGACGAGCTCACCCTTGGTCGGGCCCTCGAGGGACGGCGCGAGGTCGAGGCCTAAGCAGCGAATCCGTTGCGGTCGCGCCAACAGCGCGAAGTTCCAAAGGGGAGCCGCGCGCGCCATTAGCCTTGCTGGAATGGCCGAGAACCTACCCCCCTCTGAGATGTCCGCACGGCTGGCACAGCTGTATGAGCGCAGAGCACAGGCACAGCAGGCGGGAACAGATCGTGCAGTTGAGGCACAGCGTGCGAAGGGAAAGTTGCTCGCCCGCGAGCGGATCGACTACCTCCTCGATGACGGCACATTCACCGAACTGGATGCCCTAGTTCGCCACCACGCCTACGGCGTTGGTCTCGACGAGAACCGCCCGCCAACCGATGGCGTCGTTACGGGCTTTGGCACGATCGATGGACGAAGGGTCTGTATCTACGCCCAGGACTTCACCGTCTTTGGTGGCTCGCTCGGCGAGGCTCACGCCGCCAAAATCCACAAAATCCAGGAGATGGCGCTCCGCATGGGAGTCCCAATCATTGGTATCAGCGACGGTGGCGGTGCGCGCATCCAGGAGGGCGTCAGTGCGCTCTCTGGATTCGGCGGCATCTTCCATCGCAACGCCCGCGCCTCGGGTGTGATCCCACAGATCTCGATCATCATGGGCCCCTCCGCCGGAGGTGCCGTTTACTCGCCCGCGCTGACGGACTTCATCTTTATGGTGCAGGGGACGAGCCACATGTTCATCACCGGCCCCGATGTCATCAAGACCGTGACCGGCGAGGAGGTCAGCGCTGAACAGCTCGGTGGCGCAATGACCCATGCCACACGATCTGGTGTTGCCGCCTTCGTGGCCCCCGACGAGAGGAGCTGCCTCGACGAGGTGCGCTACCTCCTCTCGTTCCTCCCCTCCAACAACTTGGAGGAGCCACCCGCCGCCGCGGTGGGTGACCCTGCCGATCGACTCACGGAGGCGCTCCGTGATCTTGTTCCGGAACATTCGAACCAGCCCTACGACGTTAAGCGTCTCATTACCGAGGTCGTGGACGATGGTGAATACCTCGAGTACTTCCCCTTCTTCGCAGCAAACATCACCTGTGGTTTTGCCCGTATCGCTGGCCGAGTCGTCGGCATCGTCGCAAATCAACCGCAGGTTCTCGCGGGCGTGCTTGACATCGATTCCTCGGAGAAGGCGGGTCGCTTTGTGCGCACCTGCGATGCGTTCAATATTCCGTTGATTACCTTCGTCGATGTCCCCGGCTTCATGCCCGGCACCGACCAGGAGTATGGCGGAATCATCCGCCACGGTGCCAAGTTGCTCTACTCCTACTGCGAGGCCACCGTCCCGCGCATTCAGGTCATCACCCGCAAGGCCTATGGTGGCGCCTATCTCGTGATGGACTCCAAGTCGATTGGATCAGACCTCTCCTTCGCATGGCCGACCGCGGAGCTCGCCGTCATGGGGCCACAGGGCGCCGTCGAGATCGTGCACCGCCGCGAACTTGCCGCCGCTGAGGATCCAATCGCTCGAAAGGCTGAACTGATCGCCGAGTATGCAGAGCGTTTCACCAGCCCCTATGTCGCGGCAGAGCGAGGATACATCGATGATGTGATCGATCCGGCGGAGACGAGAAAGCTACTCGCCGCAAGCTTGGAACTGCTCATTACCAAGCGTGAAGATCTCCCCCGCCGCAAGCACGGCAACATTCCGCTGTGATCGAGCCAGCGGAGCGGCCTCATGGGGCGCTAGCGCCCGACGAGGTGACCCTCGCAGTGATCGTGGCCGCAGTGGGCACGCTGGTCAAAGGTGAGAGTGTGAGAGCACGGACACGGTCACTCTGGTGTGAGCGGGGAATGATCTGGCGCTTCTCTGGTCGTACCTGGGCAGGACCCGCACATGACGGTCGCGATCGGCCACGCCGCTAGCTACCGGATTCACTCGGGGAACGGTTCCCCGAAGACCGTCGCCAGTTCGCCGGCTCGGATTCGACCGCGAGTGGACGGACCACCTCGGTCTCTACTGGCTCATAGAGGTGTGCCGGCAGGACCGCTGGCCAGATCCCGCCCAGTAGCGCAAAGCCGGCGGCAACAAAGAAGGCCACACTGATCGAGTGCGTGAGCAGCGCGCCAGCGATCGCTGCGCCGATGGGATACCCCGCAAAATTGACGTTCATCGAGACGGCAAAGGCTCGTCCAAACCAGGCGGGATCGGTGGCGCGCTGGCGGAGGGAAAACATCGCGACGACAAGTGGACCATTTGCGATGCCACAGATCGCGATACCGATCGCACTCACGACTGCGACGTGGCTGAGCGCCAGAATCACAAAGCCGGCGGAGCTCATCGCACAGCCCAGAGCGAGCACGATGCGCTCGCGGCGCTCCGTTCCGACGCGCCCCATCACCATCCCGGCGACAAATCCCGAGAGTCCCATCACGGCAAAGAAGAGTCCGACGCTCCGCGAACCTCCATGGAGGCGATGAAGTACAAGGATAGGTATCGCAACCGCGAGCGATCCAGCTGCAGTGTTATAGATCGTCATCGTCCCTGCCAACATCGCAAGAACGCGGTTATGCATGACGTACTGAATCCCCGCCCACGCATCAGCGAGGACTCCCCTTTCGTAGGTCGCTCCATTCGGCGCAACGTGTACCCAGATCAGCGCGATCGCCGCGAGCAGGGAGAGTATCGCTGGAACGACGAGTGACCAACGGGGGCCGACCAACGAGACCGCGATCCCCGCGATGCCCGGTCCCAGCACGCTCGAGATGACGAAGGTCCCGCTGTCAAGCGCGTTCGATCGGTCCCACAGCTCGCGGGGAACGAGGATGGGAAAGAGCGAACGCCCTCCGACACGACTCAGTGGCTGAGTCAGCGAACCCACCGCCACAATGCCAAGGAGCGCGGGAGTTGAGAGAAGGTGAGCGATAGAGAGCGCGCTGATCAGTCCCATCGAGATCGCCGCGATAAGAAAATCAAAGCGCATCAGCATCACCTTTCCGCTGCGCTCCAAGAGGGCCCCGGCGATTGGACTCACCAGAATCCCAGGGATCTGACCAACCAACAGCACGAGACCAGAGAGCGCGGAGGAGTGCCCCGTTCCCAAGACGAAGAGCACGATGAGCACCGAGAACATCTGCGCAGACATCCGACCAAAGAGCGAGGTCAGCATCAGCCCGTTGAAGCCGGGAAGGTGAAAGAGCTCGCCGTAACCGGTACGCGAGCGTGCAGGATTGGTCTCAGAGGAGGGAATACTCGAAGGTTAGGCCGTACAACCGGTGCCGTCACGGGGGAGCGCGCCAGAGATGCACTCCCCCGTGCTGGCCTAACTACGTTTGCGACCGCGCACGGTGCTCGCCAAGAGCACGCAGATCGCAGAGAGAGGAACCAACGTGACCGCGAGTGCACGGTGGTTATGGGTGACGAAGGCGATGCCGACGACGACCAACATCCCGACAAAGAGCTCTGGGGTATCGCCAACAAGGAAGTCCCACCAAAAGAGGCCAAAGGCCTTGGTCCATCGCACAATGAGGTTCATGACACCTCCGCCGCGACGAGAGTGGGCTGTGGCGCTGGGAAGCGTGTCCGCATCAGCGCGATGCCTGCCGCAGCGACCGCCCCGAAGATGCCGATGAGGGCGAGGATGAACAGGTCCGAACCGGGCCAGCTCACCTTCGCACCCTCGCCGGCCCAGAAGATGCCAAAGCTCGACAGCATGATGCCGACGGTCATCTTCATCGCATTCTCGGGTACCTCAGAGAGCTGACGCGACACAATGATGCCCACGATCGTGACCAACACGATGGCTACACCGGCGCTGAGTGAGGCGAGCAGCATTCGGTGGTCGCTCGAACCGAGACTCAAGACGATCAGCACGACCTCTGTTCCCTCGAGGAAGACCCCCTTGAAGGCGACGGCAAAGCCGACGGCATCGCGCTGTTCGCGGCGACGTGCCCCAGGGTCGACTCCGGCGCTGAGCGAGGCAACCGTCTTCTTGTAGATGAGGTCCTCATCGTGGATCGCAATGTGTCCACTCGAGCGGAGGATTGCCTTGCGTAGCCAGTTGAGACCGAGCACCAGAAGGATTGATCCGACCACAACACGGAGCGCGTTGATCGGCACCAGATGAACAAGCGGGACACCGACTGCGCCGACAATTGCGGCGAGCACAACGACGGCGACTCCCGCACCCTCGAGTGCACTACGCCAGCCACGCGAGGTGCCGGAGGCGACAACGATCGTCAGGGCCTCCACCATCTCCACCGCCGAGGCACCAAATACCGCGAGTACCAGAACTACAGCTGAGGTCGTCACGCTCGTTCCTCCCCCATCCGCCTGCGGTGGTTCTCTCTTTGCATATGCCTTCCTCTCTCTCGTGACAACAGTTGTAACCGCATCTGCGGTGACCGATGGGTTTTCACAGTGTGGTGAACTCCTTTGAGATATCGATCTCGATCGCGTCGCCCGTCGAGAGATCGAAGGGGATCTCCTCGTCGTTCGCACTGTTCGCCGCGTCGCCAAAGAGATGTGCACCATTTGGATCTACTCGAAGGCCCACGCGATCCCCGCGGCGGCCGCGCGTCGCAGAGAAGATGCCCGAGAGCTGTACTCCATTAACCAGCGTCACCGCATGCTCATACCCACGCCCGCGAAAGGCGACGTCACTTATCTGACCCTGGAGCTGGCCCATGGGATCCTCGGCGCCGACAAGATGCAGTGCGGCGGCGCGGATCATCAACGTTCCCCGCCGTAGCCCCGCGCTCCCTCTCCGCCTCTGGCAGATGAGGCGCGTCGCCGATGGAAGACCCTCAGGAGCGACCGTCGCGACTCCATCGCTATGGTCGCTCACCACTGCAACGGCGAGTTCACCCGCGAGGCCGGTAAAGCGAGCCACAAAGGGTGAGACCGGCGAGGAGTAGATCTGCTCCGGGGGAGCGATCTGGACCAGCTGTCCATGCTCTAAGACACCGACAACGTCCGCAAGTGCGAAGGCCTCCGCCTGATCGTGGGTGATGTAGATCGCAGTTGCCCCCGCCTCGCGGACTAAGGAGGCGATCTCGAGTCGCATCCGCTCTCGCAGATCTGCATCGAGGTTCGAAAGTGGCTCATCACAGAGCACCAGACCGGTATCTGCGACCAGCGCACGCGCGAGCGCAACGCGCTGCTGTTCACCACCGGAGAGTTCGTTGGGGTAGCGCTCACCGAGGTGTCCAAGTCCGACGCGCTCCAGCATCGATGAGGCAAGTTCACGAGCTCGCTCTCCACGGATGTTGCGACGGCGAAGTGCGAAGGCAACGTTGTCGCGCGCCACGAGGTGTGGCCAGAGCGCATAGTCCTGAAAGACCATCGAGAGATCACGGCGCTCGGGAGGAAGGTGGAGATGGTCACCCGCGACCATCAACTCGCCGATCGTGATAGTGCCAGAGGTAGCGCGTTCGATCCCGGCAACGCTACGTAACAGCGTGGTCTTTCCCGATCCCGAGGGTCCGAGCAGCACGAGGAAGGTACCCGGCTCGATCACGATCGAGACCTCGTCGAGCGCACGGCTCCCACCGGCATAGATCTTTGTTAGCCGCTCAAGTACGACGCGCTCACCCATGCGTTGCTCCTCCGATACGACGCCATCCCGCGGGTGCAAGAAGGCGATAGACGCCAAAGACGAGACCCACCACGCAGAAGGCGATCACAACGGCGACGACGGCCTGGGCCATACCGACGCCGAAGTGATAGTTGCCAAGATTGCTCTGCACGGTGATCGCTACCGGTGGCGAACCCGGCGCGTAGAGCAGCTGCGAGATTGGAAGCTCGAGGAAGATCCCACAGAAGGTCAACAGCCAGGCCATCAGCAGTGGACGTGAGATCGTCGGAAGTACACCCTGAAACCACGAGCGCAACGCTCCCGCGCCGTGCGCCCTCGCCGCATCGTGCAACGAGGCCTGGAGCTGGGCGACCGAACCGACCAAGATCCGTGCGTTCGTCGGAAGGCTGGTGGCGATATAGGCGATCAACAGCAACGTCGTCGTGCCATAGATATCGATACCGAGCTTGGAGAAGATGGGCAGGTTGTAGGCGAAGATGTAGCCCGCGGCAAAGACAATTCCGGGAAGCGCAACTGCACCGAGGAGGAGCAGATCGAGAAATCGCGTTGCCTTGGTCTTTGACTTTGCCAACATACGCGCGGCGATAAAGCCGCCCACGAGCGTAATCGTGGCCGTTATGAGGGCGTAGATGATCGAACGCTCAAGCGGCGCAAAGAGCTGGGAGTTGGCAAATACCGCGCGATAGTTCGCGAAGGATATCTGGAAGTTGGCGCCATAATCACCGAGCAGCGATCCACTCACCGCGCCGATGGCGGGGATGCCGAGCGCGACAAAGTAAAACAGCCCGACAAAGCTGATACCGAACAGCTGCCCCCTGCGGCCGAGCGAGCGCCGCGTCACCGGTCGGGTTCGCCCGGAGAGCACGGCGTAGGAGCGACCGCGAAGCGCCTTCGCCTGTAGGACAAGGGGGATAACGACGGAGGCGATCAGGAGCCACGCCGCGGCGGCGGCAACGGAAAACTCCGGTGGGAAGTTTCCGATCGCCTGGTAGAGCGAGAAGGTTGCAAGGGGGAAGTGGGAGGTGTAGGCGAGCGTCGAGGCGACACCAAAGTCACTGACCGACTCGGCAAAGCCGATTGCGAGCGCCGACCAGATCGCAGGGGCGAGTATTGGGGCGACGAGGCGAAACGCCTCCATCCGACCGGCGCCATGGACACGCGCAGCGTCCTCGAACTCCTGCCCCAGTCCCGAGAGCGCAGCCGTTGTCGTGAGGAAGGTAAATGGGACGCAGCGCAGGCCCAGAAGCAGCACCACGCCGAAGGGACCCATGATCGCGCTGGTCACGAAGGGAAGATGCAGGCCCATCCGATACATAACTCCATCGGGTTCCACGAGACGCTCCCAGCCGAGACTGGGAAGCCACGAGGGAAGCAGAAAGACCAACCACATCGATCCGGTGACCCATCGATGCCCACGGAGATCGGTGCGGCGTGCAAGCCACGCAAGGGGAAAACCAACGAGGAGGCCGAATCCAGCGGCTGCGGAGGCAACCCAGATGGAGTTGAGGAGGCCCGCGCCCATTGCACCATTTGCGACCGATTGGAAGGCGGAGAGCGTAAACCACTGTGGTCCCTGATCAAACAGCCGAGGGGAGACGGCGAGGACTAAGAAGCAGAGACAGGGGAGCAAGATCACTATTGCGACCAAGATCCACGCAGTGGGTTTGGAGAATCTGTTCAAAATTGCAAGCGAGTCACGCAGCTTTCGCCGCGTGACCGTCGGACTCACTACACCAGAGATAGTCAACGAACGGAACTCCTACACACAGCTGCCGAGGGTGATCGATAGCCCACCGGGACTACTCCCGGCGGGCTATCGCAGTACGGAACTACAGACCCTTCGTCATCGGCGCCAACAGGTGGAGCATCCGATGACGAGTGCTCCCTCGCGACTGCCATCCGCGCGGGGGAGCACATCTCGTTACTGCGTGATGTTCGCGGTAAACCAGTTGTTGATCTTGGTCTCCTGCGGACCCCAGACGTAGGGGTCGATCGCCTGCGTATTCACGTGAGCGATCGAGGGGAGCGCCGGCAGCGGGTTCGTGCCCTTGACGACGGGGTAGTAAAGCGAGTCACCGGTGGGGTCACCGGTCTGCATCACGTGCTGCCCAGCGGGTGAGAGTACGAAGTTGATGAACCTCTCTGCCTCCGCACGCACGACCTTGCTCGCCTTTGCGTCAACTCCAATCGCGCTCGGCAGAAGCGTTGCCGGGCTCAGATAGGCAACTCCCAAATTTGAGGTACCGATCGCCGCACCTGCAGCGGCGGAGCTCTGCACGAGGCCCATGTTGATCTGGCCAGAGGTAATGGCTGCGATAGTCGGACGGTTAGTCGGGTGGATCACAAGACCAGTGTCGGTCTTCAAGGTGGCGAAGAAGTGCTCTCCATCTCGGATCGCACAGGCGGTCGAGGCACAGCCCTTTGCGGTTGCGCCCAACTCATTCATGACGCCAGCGATGAGCGGGAAGGTCGGGCCCGACTGTGTGGGGTCATTCATACCGAGCTGACCCCTCCATTTCGTGGAGAGCAGCGCGCTGTAGGTCTTCGGGGGCGTCGCAATCTTCGTCTTGTTGTAGAGAACCGCACCCATCATCGTCACGCCGGTAGGGATCCATGAGCCGTCAGTTGCGGAGGCATTAAGTCCCAGGGAGTTGAGGTGCACTGAGTTACTGGTCGTCAGGTTCTTCGCGAGCAGACCAGCGGTGTCAAGACCCGCGAAGGCTGTCGTGCCATCGACCCAGAGGAGGTTCCACTGTGGGTTGTTCTTCTCCGTCTGGATCTTGGTGAGCAGCGGGCCGGTCGAGTCGTCGTCGAGGTTGACGGGGATCCCGGTGGCCGCGGTAAATGCCTTGGCCATCGCGGAGTCATAGCCCTGGGCGGAGTACAGCACGAGCGGAACGACCGCATGGGAGCTCTTCGTCGAGGCACCGGCTGCGGTGAGCGTGAGGCCGGCCACACCTGACGCGCTCAGCGCCGCCATGGCCAGCTTCATCCTCCGTGCGCCGTTGCGGCGTCGCCCCGCGCGGGGGCCCTCTGGGGTTTGGGTTTCTTGGGTGATTGTCATATGACGATGATCGCTACATGACCTGACGTTAGATCCGCGAGATAACGACTACGACAGAACCAAAGAGTGAATTCTTGCCCACGAAAGATGAACGAACGACCTCCGAAAGAGGAGGCGCGATACCGAAGCGATACCCCTGCTATCGAGCGGCAACATATTTTCGTCGCGTGAGATCGCTCCGGAAGAGAGCGCAGGATGCACCCCTCAAGTTTCCGCCCAATCTGCCGTTACTACATACACGTCGCTGCTGCACAGGCAGGTGGCGTGACGGTGTCACACCGCTTTGGCGTGGCGAAGGAGAGGAGAGGAGCCGAACATGTCGCATCCGCTGAGACGAGCGGTTCCCCGGCTGCCCGCAGAGTGGTTCGCCTTCTTTCGGCTTGAGGGAGGCGAGAACGACCGCTGGCGATGCTGTCGCATCATTGACATCTCACCACTAGGCGCCGGCCTCGAGCTCTTTGACCTTGAACCTGATGAGGACCTCAGCGGTCCCGTTGTGGTCTCGCTCGAATTAAAGGGCGAGACTCGGAGCATCATCGCTGATGATCTCCATGGCTCGGCACGGGTTGGCATCACCTTTCCCTCCCCCTCTCCCGCGACAAGGGATTATCTACTTCGGTTGAATGGAGTTCGCTCACGCTGGTAGTCCCTCACGGTTGGAGAGGGGCCACCCGGCGCCATAACTGACCGAGCTCCTTGAGTGCTGGAGGAGCGACACACTTCCTCCACTGACCTGTAGGGGTCAGAAAATCGATCAATTTGCCTCTCCCATCGAAATGGGGCGCTGGCGCAAAACGACGGTACGACAACCACGAAAATCACCGCAGTGTCGAAGAGCCCACGGCGGCGTAGGAGCGAAGATGAAGGTTTCCAATCTCATACGAAGACTCGCACTCGAGGTCGAACAGCGACGTCACGCGCTCGATGATCTCGTTCGCGAGGCGGAGCGACTCACCGATGAGATCGTTGGACTTGAGGAGGAGCGCTCCATTCTCGAAAAGATTGCGACTCGGTACAACGCGGTCGACCAGGCCGAGCGCTCCGAGCTGGCCAACACGACACCGGCCAGCGTCCCCGTTGCTCAGCGATCCACGACATCCGCAACGCTCTCCCTAGTTGCTGACCCTGATGCGTTGGACGCGGAGGAGATCAACGAAGCTCGAGCGGAGGGCGCATTTATCCATATCGATGGCGCCCCCTCGCGAGATGGCGAGACTGGTGAGATGACGTGGTCGGTTACCTGGCCGGTAGGACCGCACTATCAACGACAGTCCAACGCAAATTCACGTCAGGCGTGGACACGCTTCAAACTCGGTACCGCAGAGTGGTACCTACGCCTCCTCGATGAACTTGCGACCGCTGTCGGCAAGTTAGATCGACTTCTCGGGATGGAGATGGCCCTTGATGGCGCAGTGCAGGCTATTGCCGCCGCCTTCGATGCCTGCTGTTTCTCCGTCCTTGGATCTGTCGAGGCCTCACTTCATCTTCCTCCCCACGATCGCACTCCTGCACATCTCTCTAGCTGAGGCCGGCTTGTCGAACAGATGGATCAGCTTGACATCGATCTTCTCTCGATCCCCGGGATCGCCGAGGCGATGGGGGAGGGAACGAGTGAGGTACCTGCCGGCTGGCTCATGCGTTTTCTTCTCCTTCGCGATCGATCACAACGTCACGACCTCCTCGTGCGTCACGTCGCGGCAGGCGCAAATGCGCAGATTATCTGCATCGATGTTCCCGGCGAGGGACCGGTCGAACCGATCGCCTATCTCCGGCGCTCCTACGACCAGATCTCTGGCGTCATAGAGCAGCTCTTTGCCCTTCAGGCAACGATCCGCGAAGATCACAGTGACCACGTCGCGGAACGTCGCCCCTCCGTCGGTAGTGACCTTCCAAACCTTTTGCGTCGTGCCGGTCTCGCTCTTCCGGAGTAATACCTGACTCCCACGGTTGGTGAGCACGTTGACATCCGCTCATCCGATGCGCAGATCAGTCAATAGGTTCGCCCGTTCGGGCCCCAAACGGTAGGGTCTAGACCATCATGATTCTCTCCGACCGCACCATAAGAGAGGAGATCGCCGCAAAGCGGATCATCATTGAACCCTTCGACGACTCCTGTGTTCAGCCCTCCTCCGTCGACCTCCATGTGGATCGTTATTTTCGTGTCTTTCGCAATCACAGCCAGCGTGTCATCGACGTCAAAGAGGATCAAGAGGAGCTGACGGAACTGGTCGAGACCTATGAGGATGATGCGCTCATCCTCCACCCGGGAGAGTTTGTCCTTGGTGCAACCTTGGAGCGCGTGGGGCTTCCCAATGATCTGGTCGGACGCTTGGAGGGGAAGTCGAGCCTTGGACGACTTGGCCTGCTCATTCACACAACGGCAGGGTTTGTTGACCCTGGGTTTAATGGCTACCTCACCCTTGAGCTCTCTAATGTTGCGAACCTTCCGATCACCCTCTATCCCGGGATGAAGATCGGACAGATCAGCTTCCTTCGTATGACTACCCCTGCCGAAATCCCTTACGGATCCTCTGCGCTGGGTTCGAAATATCAGGGTCAGCGGGGACCTACACCGAGTAGATACTTCGAGAACTTCAAGTAACACCGCGCTCACTGTGAGTAAAAGGGGGAGACGTGAGCCGACTAGATGCACGTGCAAAGGCAACGGGAGCACAGCGGTACGTCGCTGACCTCTCTGGAGCTGATCCTGAACTCGCTGGACGTCTTGAGCTTTACTTCGCTGCGCTTGTGCGATCGACTTCGGTGCATGCACGAATTGTGCGAGTAACAACTGAGGAGGCTCGCGCTCTTCCCGGCGTCATCGGTGTCTACGTTGCCGCGGACGTTGCCGACCACCCCTGTGGCCGCGCTCTCGAAGACATCCCCCTTCTCGCGGATGACCGTGTTCGCTTTCTCGGCGAGCGCATCGCTGCAGTCGTTGCCACCTCGCGTCAGATCGCTGAAGCCGGCGCGGCGCTCGTCACCGTCGATTATGAGGAGCTTCCCGCGATGGTCACCATCGCCGCTGCGACGGCTCTTGATGCAACGGCGATCCATGCGGCTCCATGGAGTTACGACGGAGCCGTCATTGCGGAGGGGGCTGACGTGAACCTCATCGCCACCCGTGAACACGGCGACCGGGCGCAGGTGGAGGCGATCCTCGCTGAGTGCGCCTTTCAGATCGATGAGACCTACCGCACGCAGGGAGTGCATCAGGGCTACCTGGAGCCACAGGCCTGCATCGCGGACTATCACTCCAATGAGTGGGTGCGCCTCTGGTTTACCCATAAGGCAACCAACCGCCTGCGCACCATGCTGGGGGGCTCGCTTCGCCTCGCCCCTGAGGTCTTCGATGTCCAACCCATTGAGATCGGGGGAGATTTCGGAGGCAAGGGAGCACCGGGAGAGGCGCCACTCGTTGTGGAGCTCTCTCGTCTCACCGGTCATCCAGTCAAGCTCGTACTCCGTTATGGCGAGGATCTCATCGCGGGAAACCCGCGACACCCAGCAGAGATCCGCGTGCGGATGGGATGTGACGAGCTGGGGATGATCCGTGCGCTCTTCGCCGATATCACGATGAACAGCGGTGCCTATGGCGGATGCACTCCGGCAGCCGATGGCGTTCGCTCAGCGATGGAGTTCCCCTCCTATCGCACCGAGAGTTTTGCCTCTGCCTATCGACGCGTGTACACCAACACGGTGCACCGCGGTTTCATGCGTGCGCCCGGTGAGGCACAGAGCATCTTCGCTCTGGAGAGCGCGCTCGATGAACTCGCGACCAGAGCAGGAATCGATCCCATCCTCTTTCGCCGTAACAACCTCTTGGCGACCGGGGAGGATGACGCTCAGGGCGCACATTGGGTCGAACACCGAGGGGTCGAGGTACTCGACGCCGCCGTCGCCGCCTTCGCTCCGCTTCCTGTTCCCGAGGGTTGGCTCTCAGGCGTTGGCATGGGCATCTACAGCCGATCGACGCCGTACGTGCCAACAAGTCTCCGTCTCGTTCCCACTGCGAGCGGCGGTGTCTGTGTCGAGGTCGGTGTCGTTGAGGTCGGCGGTGGGAGTCACACTGCCTTTCGCGAGATCATGTCGGAGGCGCTTGGCATGCGTCCCGAACAGGTGGAGATCCGTCACGTCGCGACGAGCAACCTTCCCATCGACATGGGGGTCGGTGGTTCACGTACAACTGCGACCTTCGCACTCGCCGCGGACATCGCGGCGAAGGCCTGGCACAACCGCGCTCGCGATGATGAGGAGCTCCTCCTCGAGGTGCGCGCGACCGATGTCCCGCTCGTTGGCTCTTACTGTGTGCAGTTGGCGCAGGTCGCGGTCGACCCAGAGACCGGAGAGATGCGCGTGCTCAAGATCACGAGCGGTGTCGATGTCGCCGCAGTTATCAATCCGCTCGCACACCAGATGCAGATCGACGGTGGCACCACCATGGGCCTTGGATACGCCCATCTCGAGGACCTCGATGAGCACGATGGTCATGTTTGGGCGGCAAACCTCGGCGAGTACAAACTGCCCTCGGTCCGCGACACTCCTCAGATGCAGACGGTGCTCGTCGAGGGCAGCGTGGGCGTTAGCGACGCCAACGTGAAGGGAATTGGTGAACTCACCACTCCCCCTACCGCACCGGCCATTGCAAACGCACTCTTTCAGGCAACGGGAAGGCGCATCCGCGAGCTCCCCCTTACCCCGGAGCGCATCTTCCACGCGATCCACGCCGATTGAGCGACATGCGCACTCGATTAATTGCCAACCACTTCAATCGCGCTCTGGCAGGATCTCTGAACTAACCAGCTCCGGGCCCTGCGACCAATAGGGAGGGTACCGCTAGTCGCCGAGCGACTCCTTGAGACCCTCTTCAGCTGTTGCCTTCATCTTGGTCTGCGAAAGCCGGCGATCGGGAACGAGCCACATCACGGTCACCGTGGCGTAGGCACCATAGGCGAGGTAGGGACTGATCGCCGCGAGGGCGATGCCAAGCGCCGAGATCACCAGCGAGGCGGTCCCCTTCACGTCTTTGCCCACAGCGGCGCGCAGCGCGACGTCCTTTGGATTTGCACGGAGGATCATGCGCGTGAGGAGAAAATAGGAGATCGCAGCGCCGGTCGTTACCACGCCGTAGGTCGCCGCAGGCACCGAGCGGTTGTGATCCGCGCCGATCCATGAGGTCGCGAAGGGGACGAGGGAGAGCCAGAGGAGCAGATGGAGGTTCGCCATCATCACGCCGCTGCTGATCTGTTGCGTTGCGCGCAGGAGATGATGGTGATTATTCCAGTAGATCCCAACCACCGAGAAGCTCAGTAGATAGATCAAGAGCGCAGGTACCCTTGCAGATAGGCCGTGAAGGTCTGCGGTCACTGGGGTACGCAGATCAAAGGCCATGATGGTGATGATGACGGCGAGGACGCCACCGCTAAAGGCCTCAAGTCGGTGCGGCGTCATCTCCGGTGACATCGTCTTCTCACTCTCTTTTGTTCGTGGCGAGCGTAGAACAGGATGCGGCCTCGAGCGAGGTATCGGTCATTCAACTCTCCTCCGCGCGCCATCACATAGGAACACCTGCGAAAGATAAAACGAGGCCCCGGTCGATCGACCGGGGCCTCGCTCTGTAACTGTGTAAGACGGTGCTGCTAGAGCGCGTCTCCGCCGCGCTCGCCGGTGCGGATACGGATGACCTCTTCAACTCCGAGGACCCATACCTTTCCGTCACCGATTTTGCCCGTCTGTGCCGTGGTGCAGATGGTCTCGATCACATCGGCGACCTGACCATCCTCGACGAGTACCTCAATACGTACCTTCGGTACGAGATCGATGGTGTACTCCGCTCCGCGATAGGTCTCCGTGTGGCCCTGCTGGCGACCGAATCCCTGAACCTCACTCAACGTGAGTCCCTGAACACCGGCGGCCTTGAGAGCCTCTTTGACCTCGTCAAACTTGAACGGCTTGATTACTGCAACGACAAGCTTCATCCTTACGCTCCTTCCGTGGCCATTGCGCCAAAGGATCCGGACCGAACGGCGATCTGCGGTGGCTCGACCTCTTCGTCGTGTACCGCTGCGTCGCCCTCTTCGAGCTCAGCGTCGGTGTAACGGAGT
>CAIMWD010000099.1 GCA_903845085.1 uncultured Acidimicrobiaceae bacterium | reverse complement strand
CTCTTCTATGGACGCAACGAGGAGTGTGGACTTCGCTGTGTGTATCACGGCTGGAAGTTCGACACTCAGGGCGCCTGTGTGGATATGCCCTCGGAGCCTCCCTACTCAAAGTTCCGTCTCCGCGTCGCGATCAAGGCCTATCCGACCTATGAGGCCGGCGGCGTGATCTGGGCCTACATGGGCCCAACGCAGGAGATGCCCGCGCCGCCTGACTACGAGTGGCTCCGCGTTCCTGCGACCCACCGTGGCGTATCGAAGACCGGTGAGCACGCGAACTGGCTGCAGTGCCTCGAGGGTGGCATCGACACCGCCCACTCCTCCTTCGCACACAACAATGACATCACCAACAAGAGCCTGCTGCGCAGCCTCGATCCCCACCCGACCCTTGAGGTGGATAAGTCGGACTACGGCTTCCGCTATGGCTCCATCCGCAACATCAGCGACGAGCAGAGCTATATCCGCGTCTACCAGTACATGCTCCCGGCACAGCAGCTGCGTGCAAGTTTCTTCGACACCGCAGGTACCCCGAAGCCACACCGCACCCTTGAGGGTCACATGTGGGTTCCGATCGATGACGAGAACACCTACGTCTACAACATGCACTACGCCTCCACGGACGAGCACCCCGTCTCGCGCGAGGAGTTCCTCGCCTGGGAGAAGTACACCGGTCGTCACCCCGATGACTTCATTCCCGGTACCTACTGGCTAAAGCGCAACCCCTCCAATGACTACTTGGTCGACCGAGAGGTGCAGCGCACGAAGACCTACACCGGTATCGCTGGCGTCAACACGCAGGACTTCGCGCTGCAAGAGGGCATGGGCGGCATCGTACGGCGTGACATAGAGGCGCTCGGATCGACAGATCGTGCAATCTCCGCCTGTCGCGAACTTCTACTTGAGGCCTGCGATGAGGTCGAGGCAGGGCGGAGCCCGAAGGGGAGCGACCCCGATGCCTACCGTGAGATCCGCGCGGGAGAGACCATCATTCCGCGGGGGGTGCCGTGGCGTGACGCGGTCAAGGATCTTCTCGTCACCAACTGGTAAGGACCTCCACGTAGCAACCGCAGAGAGCCCCCACGCAGATGCGGTGGGTGGATGGGCACGCCCCGAGAGGAGCGCGACGGATCGGTCGTGCTCCTCTCGGGGCGTTGCTGTCCTCACGGATCGGACCAGATTGCAAGACGGAGTCTCAGAGCGTGGCGCGCTAAATCGCGACCGAGCGCCTCAGGGAGCGAGGGCGATCGACCAATGATCGCGAGAAGCTGGTGAAAGGGAGTTGGTGCCCGGGGCGGGACTCGAACCCGCACACCCTTTCAAGTAGCGGATTTTGAGTCCGCCGCGTCTGCCATTCCGCCACCCGGGCAGCACGCACAGGATACCGGACGCATGCACGAGTGTCGTAGCCAGAGAGAAAGTGCGAAGCTGAGGAGATGCGCATCCGCCTCGTCGAGGTGATTCGACTCGATCTCGTCCTCCTTCACTCCCTTCGCACCAGTGTCGGTACGCACGCACGCCGCCCGGTGGTCATCGTGCGGATCGAGACCGATGCGGCCACCGGCTGGGGGGAGTGCTCGGCGCTCTTGGAGCCCAACTACACCGAGGAGTATGCCGACGGGGCTGAGCGCATCTTGCAGGAATTTCTCGTGCCCTCCCTCCTCGCCGCCGGGGCGATCGAGCGCACCCTCGACGCCTGTTTGGCGACAATGGACTGTGTCCGGGGAAACCCCATGGCCAAGTCCGCGTTGGAGATGGCACTCCTTGACGCCCATCTGCGTGAGTCCAACCGTTCCCTTGCCGAGATGTTGGGATCGTCACGACGGGCGATCGATGCAGGAGCGAACGTCAGCCTCGGCAGTCGCGACGAGGTGCTCCAAGCGACAGAACTGTGCGTCGCGGCGGGCTACCGGCGGGTAAAGCTGAAGATCGCGCCGGGCAGTGACGTCGCGAATGTGGAGGCGATCCGCGCCACCTACCCAGATCTCCTCCTCTGCGTCGATGCCAACGGCGCCTACGATCTGGAGCGCGGCGACGACCTCGCGGCGCTTCATGCGCTTGATCGGTGCGGGCTCACGGCGATCGAACAGCCGCTCGCGCCCGAAGATCTTCTCGCGCATGCACGGCTCTCGTCGTTGCTTGAAACTCCCATCATGCTTGACGAGTCGGTGGCGACACTTGGGACACTCGACCTCGTGATCGCACTCTCTGCGGCGGATGGACTGTGCATAAAACCCGCGCGCGTGGGCGGGATACGCATCGCCCGTGCCATGCACGATCGTGCTGTCGCGGCAGGATTGCACTGCTCCATCGGCGGAATGCTCGAAACGGGGATTGGACGCTCCGCAGCGGTCACGGTCGGCGCGCTTCCCGGTTTCGATCTGCCGGGTGATCTTGGTGGTTCCGCGCGCTACTTCTCCCCCGATCTCACTCCCGCGCATGAGCTCATCGACGGTCAGCTCCTCGTCCCCACGGGAGCGGGAATAGGCGTGATGCCGGTTGAAGAGACACTCCGCTCGGCACAGACAAGCAGCAGCGTTTTCCCAGCGTTGTGACCCCCTTCGGGAAAGTCCTAAACTGTCTGCCTACGCAATCGAACGAGCCGGAGCACCACGTGATGGTTGAACAGCAACTCTTTGATGTGCATGCAGACCTAGATGTAACGCGCGCAGAGCTCGAGCTAATTGGCGTGCACGTGGAGCAGGCGCAACATGCGCTCGCGGAGGCGAAGGTGCGCGTCGCCCTCGCCGAGACACCGCTCGCGCAGCGCGAACACGCGGCCGCGCGCCGTCGACTCCACGATCTTGAGGCGCAATACGCAGCGACGCAGGAGGAGCTTGAGCGTCTTCTGGTCACGCAAGATGCGCTGCTGGCAAAACTCGTAGTGTAGAGAGTCCCCACCCACCCCTCGGGGTGTGTGACACCTCGGTGTCGATGAGCGGGGCGTTGTGGGCGAAGCCTCGCCCACGCACTATGGCAGTAACGAGATAAGGAGTATCGCCCGTGGCACGGACCGTAGTTATCGCGGAGGATGAGGCGATCGTTCGCCTTGATCTTCGCGAGATCTTGGAGGAGGAGGGCTACTCGGTAGTCGGCGAGGCCGGACGTGGCGACGAGGCGGTCGCGCTGGTGCGCGAACACCATCCCGACCTGGTGATTCTCGATATCAAGATGCCGGGCATGGACGGACTGACCGCTGCCCGCGAGATATCTGGCGAGCAGGGTACGGCGGTGCTCATCCTCACCGCCTTCAGCCAGCGGGACTTGGTCGACCAGGCGCGTGACGCGGGCGCACTCGCCTATCTCATCAAGCCCTTCCAGAAGGAGGAGCTCCTTCCCGCGATCGAGGTTGCCTTCGCTCGTTTCCTCGAGCTGCGCGCACTCGCGGAGGAGAATGAGGTACTGAACCGCGGAAACCAGTCACTCGAGGCGCAGTTGGAGACCCGCCGCTGGGTCGATCGTGCACGCGGGAAGCTGATGGATGCTGCGGGGCTCTCCGAGGCAGATGCCTTCTCCTTCATCCAAAAGCGGGCAATGCATGATCGGACGACCATGCGGGAGGTTGCGAAGGCGATCATCGACGGGTCGATCAGCGCCGAATAGGCATCACCTCATCGCACAGGGTTGGGTGCGGATCACCGCCTACGGCAGAGCCAAACTCGAACACACTCGGGTGCACTCCTCTTGGGTGCACTCCTCTTGCTGGATCGCCGAGAGCGCTGGATTACTCAGTATGGGGCTGCTCAGGTTGCGGTGACAAACATGTGTGCCGTGAGCGCAGGTCCGAGTGCAACCGGTGCGCCGAGCAGACCATCGCTTCCCTCGACACAGATCGTCATCGTGCCGTCGGGCGCTCGATCGCGGACGATGACCTGTCGTCCGGGGATGACCTCGTGAAGTCCGAGATAGCTGATCGCCTCGGGGTCGGTCTCGATCTGCTCGGTGATACGCGCCAGGTGCACTGGCTCGTCGAGCGCTACCTGATCGAAGGGGAGCTCCTCGCCAAGTGTTCCACCCATCCCGGGAATGAGACTTCCGTGAGGACAGGTGGTTGGGCTACCGAGCATCTCGATGAAACGTGCCTCCACATCATCGGAGATGACGTGCTCCCAACGCCCGGCCTCCTCGTGTGCCTTGTGCCAGGGAAGTCCGACGATGTCGACGAGGAAACGTTCGGCCAGTCGGTGACGTCGCACCACGCTGAGCGCTCGTGCTCGACCCTGTTCGGTGAAGGAGACGCCGCGCCCAGACCGCAGAAGGTAACCATCTTTGGTCAAGCGATGCACCATCTCCGAGACTGCCTGCGCAGAGAATCCAAGGCGCTCCACGAGACGTGCCTGGATAACGGGGACGCCCTCCTCCGTCAGGCCATAGATGGCCTCGAGATACTCCTCAACCGGCGGGTGAAAACCATCAGACACGGGCCCACTCTACCGTGAGCGAGGCAAAATTTGCCCGGCTCACGCTGCATTAGGTATCGCGTCCGATAACCCCTCGGACCGCAGCGTCACCCCCATTCGGGCCTTAGCATCAAGGGGTGGCCACCTATCTTCTGCTGGACGGACATTCGCTCGCCTATCGCGCATGGTTCGCGCTCCAAGAGACAGAGATGGCGACGGCCTCGGGTCAGCAGACGCAGGCGGTCTACGGCTTTGGTTCGATGGTGACAAAGCTGCTCGACGACCTTCGTCCCGATGGAGTTGCCGTCGCCTTCGACCGCAGCGAGCCGACCTTCCGTGACGCGATCGTGCCGGACTACAAGGCGGGCCGCCCGCCAACACCCGAGCCCCTGCGCGAACAGTTCGGTCTCATCCGGCAATTTGTCGAGGCACTGGGGATCCCCGCGGTGGATGTGATCGGATTCGAGGCCGATGATGTACTCGGCACCCTGGCGACCCGGATCGCTGCAGGTGGCGATGATGTGCTCGTCGTGACCGGCGATCGTGACGCCTACCAGCTCGTGCGCGACCCCCATATCAAGGTCCTCTACAACCGCCGTGGGGTGACTGACTATGTCCTCTATGACGAGGCGGGGATTAAGGAGCGTACCGGAGTCGCTCCCCATGACTATCCGCTCTACGCAGCGATGCGCGGCGATAAGTCCGACAACATCTCCGGGGTACCCGGTGTCGGGGAGAAGACGGCCGCGAAGCTGGTAAACGAGTTCGGTGATATCGAGGGGATCTACGCAAATGTCGACAGCAATACCCCCAAGCTGCGCAGCTCGTTGATCGCATCGGAGTCGCTGTTGCGTCGTAATCTCCAGCTCACACCGATCGTCTGTGATGTACCCATCGACCTCGCCACGCCGCAGCTGCACTTCTCCGGCACGGCGACAACGGAACTCGTCGCGCTCCTCGATCTGTTGGAGCTGCGCACATTGAAGGAGCGTCTCCTGAAGGTGCTCGCCAACCTCGCTCCCACCGATGCGAAAGAGGCGACCGATTGGGTGGCGACCCCGGCGCTACCCGAGCCTCGACCGGTGATCGAGCTGGACACCGCTGCGGTGGCGCTCGCTCACCTCGCACGGATCGGCGAGAGCAGCGGACGTCTCACCCTCGATGCGAGCTGGAGCGGACCACGGGGACGCTCTCTTCCCACGGAGATCATCCTCGCCGCTGCTGGTCTCTCCGAGATCGCTCGACTCCCGGCAGCGCTCCTCAGCGACCAAGCGGTGGTTGCGGCTTTACAGCAACTGCTTGGTCAAGGCGAACCGGTGCGGGTAGTGGGCCATCGGGTGAAGGAGCTCATGCGCTCACTTCTCTCGATCGAGATCGACCTGCGCGATCTGGAGGTTGATACGGCTGTCGCCGCCTATCTCATCGACCCTGCGCTCGGACAGGACGAGGTCGGTGTCCTCGCCGACCGCTTTGGGACCCCCCATTATCTCGGGGAGGACCATGCGACCGGTCAGCTCGGCTTCGCACTCGACGCACGGGATGGCGAGCATGAACGTGCACGCGCCGGTGCCCATATCGAGATGGTGGCGGCGCTCGGCGACCACCTCGCTGTCGAACTCGAAGGTTCCGGGATGCACCTCCTCTGGAGCGCGATCGAACGTCCCCTCATCCGCGTCCTCGCGAAGATGGAGCACATTGGCATCGCGGTCGATGCGGATCGCCTTCATGCGATTACCGACGAACTCACCGCCGAGTGTGAGCGTCTCGCGGCGTTAATCCACGAGTTCGCAGGGGAACCGGTAAATGTGAATTCGCCCACGCAGCTCCGCGTCGTGCTCTACGAGAAGCTCGGCCTGAAACCGGGCAAGAAGACCAAGACCGGGTACTCCACCGATGCACAGACGTTGGAGAAGCTACGCGGGCAACATCCGATCATCGAGGCCTTGCTCGACTACCGCGAGGTAGAGAAGCTCCGCTCGACCTACGGGACCGGGCTCATCGCCGAGATCGCGGCGGATGGTCGCATCCATGCCTCATTTAACCAGACCGTCGCTCGCACCGGCCGGCTCTCCTCTGACGCGCCGAATCTTCACAACATTCCGGTGCGCTCGGAGGGCGGACGTCGATTTCGCAGCGCCTTTGTGCCTGCAGCGGGACATCAGCTCCTGGTTGCGGACTACAACCAGATCGAGCTGCGCGTGATCGCTCACCTCTCCGGAGACCCCGGATTGGTTGCGGCCTTCGCCTCAGGCGAGGACATCCATGCCCGTACCGCCGCGGGAGTCTTCGGCGTCGCCATCAACGAGGTGACCGGCCAACAGCGCGCGAAGGCGAAGATGGTCTCCTACGGTCTCGCCTACGGGATGGAGGCGTTCGGCCTCGCGCAGCGGCTGGGGATCGGGATCGACGAGGCGACCGAAATTCTCGATCGCTACTTCCTCGCCTTTCCCTCTGTTCGCGCCTACATGGACGAGACGGTCACGACCGCCAAACGTCTCGGCTACACCGAGACCGAGCGGGGTCGCCGCCGTTATCTCCCCGAACTCTCCTCCGATAACTTTCGTGTGCGCCAAGCCGCGGAACGGCAGGCGATGAATGCTGGAATACAGGGCCTTGCTGCCGATATCTTTAAGGCAGCGCTCGTCAACCTCGATGCGGCGCTCGAATCGGCGGGACTTGCCAGTCGGATCGTCCTGCAGGTGCATGATGAGATCATCGTCGAGGCGCCGGGCGAGGAGCATGACCGGGTCCATGCGCTGACCCTGGAGGCGATGCATGACGCCTACCCGCTCGCGGTGCCCCTAGAGGTAAACATAGCCTGGGGTATGAGCTGGGCGGAGGCGAAATCTGGCTGACGACGGGGGTGTAGGATCACTACTCCCCGTAGCGTTCGGTGCCACGCGCCCAGGCTCTTCGGAGAACCGTCCGTATCCATTGCGACCGCCTTGGCATCGCCCGACCCGGGTGAGTCCGGGACGTGCGCCAGAGTGTAAGGCCCGCCCAATGACCGAAATAACTACCCCCGCTCCGACCGATTCCGTCGTTCTCACGCCGATCTCCGAGATGGGAACCTTCGACGCCGATGGCGTTTACACCCCCCGCCAGATCATCGAGGACGACCTCGGCAGCGTCTCCTTTGATGACGCGATCAGCCAGACCATCGTCGCCTTTGAAGACGGCGACATCGTGAAGGGCATCGTGGTCAAGGTCGACCGTGACGAGGTTCTTCTCGACATCGGCTTTAAGTCCGAGGGTGTCATCCCTGGCCGTGAGCTTTCGATCCGCCATGACGTCGATGCACATGAGATCGTCAAGCTTGGCGACGAGGTTGAGGCACTCGTTCTTCAGAAGGAGGACAAGGAGGGCCGTCTCGTTCTCTCGAAAAAGCGCGCACAGTACGAGCGCGCATGGGGCACCATCGAGCAGACCAAAGAGGCCAATGGCGTCGTCAAGGGTCTTGTCATCGAGGTCGTCAAGGGTGGCCTCATCATGGACATCGGCCTGCGCGGCTTCCTTCCCGCCTCGCTCGTAGAGCTTCGCCGTGTGCGCGACCTCGCGCCCTACATCGGTCGCACCCTCGAGGCGAAGATCATCGAGCTCGACAAGAACCGCAACAATGTTGTGCTCTCACGTCGCGCATGGCTCGAGGAGACGCAGAAGGAGCAGCGTGGCGAGTTCCTCGTCAACCTCAAGCCCGGTGAGATCCGTCAGGGTGTCATCTCCTCCGTCGTGAACTTTGGTGCATTCGTGGACCTCGGCGGCATGGACGGCCTCGTGCACGTCTCCGAACTCTCATGGAAGCACGTCGACCACCCCTCCTCCGTGGTCTCGGTCGGCGATGAGGTTACCGTCCAGGTGCTCGATGTCGACATGGACAAAGAGCGCATCAGCCTCTCGCTGAAGGCGACCCAGTCCGACCCCTGGCAGGAGTTCGCAGATGCGCACAAGGAGGGTGAACTCGTCTACGGACGCATCACCAAGCTCGTGCCCTTTGGCGCATTCGTGCAGGTGGGCGATGGGATCGAGGGTCTCGTACACATCTCGGAGATGGCAGCGCATCACGTTGACCTTCCCGAGCAGGTGGCAAGCCCCGGCGAAGAGCTGTGGGTCAAGATCATCGAGATCGACCTCGAGCGTCGTCGTATCAGCCTCTCGATCAAGCAGGCTGCAGAGGGTGGGGAGGTCGCCGAAGAGTACCGCGAGGCATTTGGCGAGCACGCCTACGATGCTGAGGGTAACTACATCGGCGCCTATGACTACTCCAGCGTCGAGTTCACCCCGGAGACCGAGGCACAGGCTGCATGGGCCGATTTCGCCGAGGCAAAGGGTGCCATCATCCACCCCATCGAGGATCAGACCGGTGGCGCTGCAGCTCCTGCCGAGGAGCCAGAGGCACCTGTTGTTGAGGAGTCAGCGGCTGTTATAGAGGAGCCAGCGGCGGAGACACCCGCGGAGTAGATGACCATGGCCCCATCGACCCACCCGCCCCTTGGGGCGATGAGCCCGGGTCGATGGGGCTGATCTCATCCTTCGCAGCAGTTCCCTGTGTCATCGCGGCGACCCGCCGAGTGGATCGTGCAGGTGGTTTTCCGGAGAGGAGAACGTGATGGTGAAGATCGGTTGTACCGGCGGTATCGGATCGGGCAAGTCAACCGTGACGACCCTGCTCGCCGAGCATGGCGCTCGCGTCATCGACGTGGACTCGATCTCGCATCGGATTACCGCCGAGGGTGGTCCGGCCTACGCACAGATCGTGGAGACCTTTGGTCCGACCATCCTCAATCACGAGGGCGCGATCGACCGCCACCGCCTCGCTGACATCGTCTTCCGTGACCCAGCAAGGCGCCGGATCCTCGAAGACATCGTCCACCCACGCGTCAGCGAATCGATCGAACTAGAGCTCGCCGGATCACGCGAGGAGATCATCGTCCTCGATCACCCGCTGCTCGTGGAGACTGACGCGCGTCAGCGCTTTGCGCTCGACGGTGTCATTGTTGTCGACACGCCGATCGATCTCGTCATCGCACGCCTCGTTGATCATCGCGGCATGACCCCCGATGAGGCCCACGCTCGGATCGCTGCGCAGTCCTCTCGGGAGGAGCGTCTGCAGGCCGCAGATTTCATCGTTATGAATATGGGCACCCGTGAGGAGCTGGTCGCGATGGCCGAGAACGCCTGGGAGTGGATACAGACGCTGATACGGACCGACGAGTCCTAGGCGATCCGGACCCACAGCGATTCGGACCCACAGCGATTCGGACCCACAGCGATTCGGACCCACAGCGATTCGGACCCGGAGCGATTCGGCTAGTCACTGGCGCACGCGGCGTCTTCTCTGGCAACACTTGATGGTGGAACGGAGTGACTCGGTACGATGGGCAGGTGCCTCCCTTTAAGGTCGTCTCCGAGTTCGAGCCTGCAGGCGATCAGCCGACGGCGATCGCGAGCCTCGCCGATGGGCTGACCCGGGGAGAGCGACACCAAACTCTGCTCGGCATTACGGGAAGCGGAAAGAGTGCGACGATCGCCTGGACCATTGAAGCAGCACAGCGCCCGACGCTCGTCATTGCACCGAACAAGTCACTCGCGGCACAGCTCGCGGGGGAGTTCAGGGAGTTCTTTCCCGAGAACCGAGTGGAGTATTTCGTCTCCTACTACGACTACTACCAGCCAGAGGCCTACATGCCGGCCTCCGATACCTTCATCGAGAAGGACTCCTCGGTCAATGATGAGATCGATCGCCTCCGTCACTCGACGACGGCAGCGCTGCTGACGCGACGCGACGTCATCGTGGTCGCCTCGGTCTCTTGCATCTACGGTCTTGGTTCGCCGGAGGAGTATGCGACCCAGATCATGGTGGTCCATCCGGGAGAAGAACATCCGCAACGCGAGATCCTTCGAAAACTCGTCGATCTCCAGTACGAACGAAACGATATGAACCTCGTGCGCGGAAAGTTTCGCGTGCGTGGCGACACCATCGAACTCCATCCCGCCTATGAGGAGACCGCAGTTCGGATCGAGCTCTTCGGTGATGAGGTGGAGCGGATCACCCGCTTCGATGCCCTTACCGGTGAGCAGCTGGGTGAACTCGAGGAGTTGGCCGTCTTCCCGGCAACGCACTACGTCGCGGGCGAGGCGCGTCTGCGTGAGGCGATCGGCAATATCGAGATCGAACTTCGCGAGCGTCTCCAAGAACTACGTGGTAACGACCGTCTCGTCGAGGCACAGCGCCTTGAGATGCGCACCGAGCACGACCTCGAGATGCTCCAAGAGGTCGGGTTTTGCAACGGCATTGAGAACTACAGCCGTCACCTCGATGGCCGTGGACCGGGCGAGCCCCCCTTCACCCTCCTCGACTACTTTCCCGACGACTATCTCCTCATCCTCGACGAGAGCCACGTCACCGTGCCACAGTTACACGGTCAGTATGCGGGGGACCGTTCGCGTAAGGAGGTGCTGGTCGAGCACGGATTTCGCCTTCCCTCGGCGATGGATAACCGACCCCTCGAGTTCGAGGAGTTTGAGGCGCGGACGAACCAGATCATCTACATGTCGGCGACACCCTCTCCCTACGAGCTCTCCGTCTCTACCAACGTCGCCGAACAGATCGTGCGCCCCACCGGCCTTCTCGACCCAGAGGTAGTGATCAAGCCGACGAGGTCGCAGATCGATGATCTCATCGCAGAGATGGAGCCGGTGATCGCCCGCGGCGATCGCGTGTTGATCACGACGCTGACGAAGAAGATGTCCGAGGATCTCACCGAGTACCTCCTCGAGCTGGGTCTTCGCGTTCGCTATCTCCACTCCAACATCGACACCATCGAACGCATCGAGATCCTTCGTGACCTGCGTCTCGGCGAGTTCGATGTCTTGGTTGGCATCAACCTGCTGCGCGAGGGCCTCGACCTCCCCGAGGTCTCTTTGGTGGCGATCCTCGACGCGGACAAGGAGGGCTTCCTCCGCAGTGCGACCTCGCTGATTCAGACGATGGGACGGGCCGCACGTAACTCCGCGGGACGCGTCATCCTCTACGCCGACAGGGTCACCGATTCGATGCGCAAGGCGATCTCAGTGACCGAGGAGCGGCGCGCCCGCCAGATCACCTATAACGCAGAGCACGGAATCGATCCCCAGACGATCAAGAAGGCGGTAGCCGACCTTGTCGCTCAGTTCCGCTCTGCAGCGGGTGCAGGTGAGTTCATCCCCGAGAGCACCGGTGCTCCGCTGCCACGTGGCTCGCACGGCCAGAGTGATCGCGCACGGCGTGCGGGTGCACGAGTTGTCGAATCGATCAGTGCGGTGCTTCCGGAGAACCCCGGTGAACTGCCCGTGGACGAGTTGAACCGTCTCGTCTTGGCGTTAGAGGCGGAGATGCATAAGGCGGCGACCGACCTTCGATTTGAGTACGCCGCGCGTCTGCGCGATGAGGTGCGGTCGCTGAAACGCGAACTTCGAGAGATCGGGTAGCAGCCGGTAGGCTCGACGCCGTGCCCGATTCACTTGTTATCCGTGGCGCTCGCGAGCACAACCTGCAAAACGTCTCACTTGAGCTCCCGCGCGACCAGCTCATCGTCTTCACCGGTCTCTCTGGTTCGGGCAAGTCCTCACTCGCCTTTGACACCATCTACGCAGAGGGTCAGCGTCGCTACGTCGAGTCGCTCTCCTCCTATGCGCGTCAGTTCCTCGGCCAGATGGATAAGCCCGATGTTGACTTTATCGAGGGCCTCTCACCGGCGATCTCGATCGACCAGAAGAGCTCCTCGCGGAACCCACGCTCGACCGTCGGCACGGTCACCGAGATCTACGACTATCTCCGACTGCTCTATGCACGAATCGGCATCCCGCACTGCCCTGTCTGTGGCGACCGCGTGAGCCGTCAGAGTCCCCAGCAGATCGTGGATCGAGTGATGGGTATCGCGGAGGGGAGCCGGTTTCATGTTCTCGCCCCGGTGGTCAGTGGCCGGCGTGGCGAGTACAGCGCGCTCCTCGATGACCTTGCAAAGCAAGGTTTTGCCCGCGTGCGTGTCGACGGTGAGGTAAAAGAGCTGACCGACCGTGCGACGATCGATATGGCGCGGTATGAGCAGCATTCGATCGAGGTCGTGGTCGACCGGTTGATCCGCCGCGAGGGGATCGAAAGACGGCTCTCCGATTCCATTGAGACGGCTCTGCGTATCGGCGAGGGCGTCGCGCAGATCCAGCTCATCGATGAGGAGGAGATCCTTACCTTCTCTCAGCACCTCGCCTGCGCCAAGGATGGACTGAGCTTCGCAGAGCTCGCGCCACGCTCATTCTCCTTTAACTCTCCCTATGGCGCCTGCCCCGCCTGTGTCGGACTGGGCACGCGCTTTGAGGTAGATCCCGACCTCGTGATCCCTAATCCCGAACTCGCTATCTTGCAGGGGGCGATCGCACCATGGGCAACCGCGCGTACGGAGTACTTTGCGCGCGTTGTCGAGTCGGTCTGCGAGGAATTCTCCATTGAAATGAACGTGCCTTGGAGGCGGCTCACCAAGGCAAAGCAGAAGATCCTTCTCTTCGGTGCACCGGGTAAGCGGGTGCAGGTCGCCTACCGCAACCGGTACGGCCGATCACGGAACTACCAGACCGAGTACGAGGGGGTGATCCCCTGGCTCCAGCGTCGCCATGCAGAGGCGGACTCCGATTTTATGCGTGAACAGATCGGCGGCTACATGCGTGAGGTTCCCTGCTCCGACTGTCATGGTGCGCGTCTCAAACCAGAGATCCTTGCGGTGACGGTCGGGGATCGCTCGATCGCCAATTTTGCGGCACTGCCGATAGGTGAGGCCGCACGGGTGCTCGAAATACTCGATCTCACCGAGCGCGAACAGATGATCGCTGAGCGGGTACTGAAGGAGATCCAGGCCCGTCTCACCTTTCTGGTCGATGTCGGACTCGACTACCTCTCCCTCGATCGCTCCGCGGCGACCTTGGCCGGAGGCGAGGCGCAGCGGATCCGACTCGCGAGTCAGATTGGGTCGGGGCTCGTCGGCGTGCTCTATGTGCTCGATGAACCCTCGATCGGGCTTCACCAGCGTGATAATCAGCGACTGATCGAGACCCTGATCCGACTCCGCGATCTCGGAAACACCGTGATCGTCGTCGAGCATGATGAGGAGACGATCCGCGTGGCCGACTACCTCGTCGATATAGGACCGGGAGCGGGCGAACACGGTGGCGAGGTCGTCTACGCCGGAAAGCTCAAAGGTCTTCTCGCGAGCAAGCAGTCGATCACCGGTCAGTATCTCTCTGGAAGACGTTCCATCGCGCTGCCTGAGGCGCGACATGTGCCACACAAGGGCTCGCTCATCGTTCGCGGTGCCAGGGAGAACAACCTCAAAGATATCGATGTGGAGTTTCCTCTCGGCTGCCTCGTTGCGGTCACCGGGGTCTCCGGCTCGGGAAAGTCCACCCTCGTCAACGACATCTTGTTGCTCTCGCTCAACCAGCACACGAATCGCTCACGTGTCGTGCCCGGGCGTCACCGTACCGTCGAGGGTGTGGAGGCGATCGACAAGGTGATCGCGATCGACCAGTCACCGATTGGACGCACCCCCCGGTCTAACCCGGCGACCTACACCGGAGTCTTTGACAGTATCCGCAAGCTCTTCGCGGAGTCGCCCGAGGCAAAGCTGCGAGGTTACAAGCCGGGACGCTTCTCCTTCAACGTCGCGGGTGGCCGCTGCGAGGCCTGTTCGGGCGATGGCACGATCAAGATTGAGATGCACTTTCTCCCGGACATCTACGTGCCCTGTGAGCTCTGCAAGGGCGATCGCTACAACCGCGACACCCTCGAGGTGCTCTGGCGCGGACGCTCGATCGCCGAGGTGCTTCGGCTTTCGTGTGAGGAGGCGCTCGAGGTCTTCTCCGCGCAGCCGAGCATCGCGCGCCATCTGCGCACCCTCGTCGATGTCGGCCTTGGCTACGTCCGACTCGGCCAGAGCGCTCCCACCCTCTCCGGCGGTGAGGCGCAGCGGGTAAAGCTCGCATCGGAGCTCTCCAAGCGCTCCACAGGACGTACGCTCTACATCCTCGATGAACCCACGACCGGACTGCACTTTGAGGATGTGAACAAGCTCCTCGGTGTGCTCGTCCGCCTCGTCGATCAGGGGAATACGGTGATCGTTATCGAACACAACCTCGATGTGATCAAATCGGCTGATTGGATTATCGACATGGGGCCCGAGGGTGGCAGCGGCGGTGGACGGGTGATCGCTGAGGGCTCGCCCGAGTTGGTGGCAACGATTGAGGCGAGTCATACCGGGCGCTTTCTAGCGCCCCTTTTAAGAGAGCGGGGATAGGGATGGATCTCGAACTAACGGGCAAGGTTGCGCTGATCACCGGTGGAAGTCGGGGCATCGGGAAGGCTGTGGCGATTGCGCTCGCGAAGGAGGGCAGCAATATCGCCCTCGCGGCACGTGATCCAGAGCGCCTCGGTGCGACCGCACGCGAGATCGAAGCGATGACCGGTGTCTCCGTCAGCGGCTACGTCGTCGATACCGGCGATGAGCAGTCGGTGATCGAACTGGTCCGTGAGGTGATCGGTGAATATGGGCATATCGACATCCTGGTGAACGCTGCGGCAAAGCCCGGCGGACAGGGGACGCCCCCAACCTACGATCAGGTCACCACCGAGCTCTTCTTTGAGGACATGAACGTCAAGGTCATGGGGTATCTCCGTACCGCGCAGCAGGTCGCCCCACACATGATCAACCAGGGTTGGGGTCGGATAATCAACATCAGCGGACTCGCAGCGCGCCAGGCGGGCACCGTCATCGGTTCCGTGCGCAACGTCGCCGTCTCGGCGATGACGAAGAACCTCGCCGACTCCCTCGGACAGTACGGCATCAACGTGACGGTGGTGCACCCTGGCAACACCGTGACTGAGGCGACAACACCCGAGGTACTGGCACGGCCGGCGACAAATGTGGTGGGCCGGATGATCACCTCAGCGGAGGTCGCTGACGTTGTCTGCTTCCTCGCCTCTCCGCGGAGTTCGTCGATCACCGGAGACGCGATCGTCGTCGGCGGTGGCGTTCCCCGGGCTATCTATTACTAGCGCTGTCGCCTGTTGGCGCCGTCGGCGACATGTGGCAGCGGTGACGCGATCACCGTTGCTTTGAGGTGCGACCCGGCATCCGTAGGGGCCACCATCCAGATTGCTCGCCGAGTCGATCGGTGGTCGCGGCCTCAGTGGGCTGCATTGGGCCTACCGTAGAGGTGTGTTTCCACGCCCCGATCACATCCCCGAGGCACCTGGCTCCTATCAGTTTAAGGACGCCGACGGTCGGGTGATCTATGTAGGGAAGGCGAAGAGCCTTCGCTCGCGCCTCTCCAGTTACTTCGTCAATCCGGAGCTTTTGCACCCTCGCACCGCGCAGATGATGGAACGCGCCACCTCCGTTGAGTGGATTCAGGTGGCGAGCGACGTCGAGGCGATCATGTTGGAGTTCAACCTGATCAAGATCCACCGTCCACATTTCAACGTACGTCTCATCGACGATAAGAGCTATCCCTGGCTAGCCGTGACTGTCGATGAGCGCTTTCCCCGCGCCATGATCACCCGTGGGAGCCGCCGCAAGGGCACCCGCTACTTTGGCCCCTATGCGCAGTCCTATGCGCTTCGCGAGACGCTCGATCTGCTTCTGCGGACCTTTCCGCTTCGCACCTGTAACGATGCCAAGTTCCGTAACCATGAGCGACTGGGTCGTCCCTGCCTCCTCTTTCACATCGAACGTTGTAGTGGCCCCTGTGTCGGCGAGGTCACTGACGAGGACTATCGCGGTTACGTGGAGGAGATCATGAACTTCATGGAGGGCGATACCAAGACCATCACGGACCGCCTTCACGACCAGATGTCACGCGCAGCAGAGCGCCAAGAGTACGAGCTCGCTGCACGGCTACGCGATCAGCTCGAATCCGTGCAGATCGCTGGGCAACGCCAGGAGATGGTCTCTCCCTCCGATGAGGATCTAGATGTCATCGGTCTCGCAGAGGATGAACTCGAGGCGGCCGTGCAGGTGCTGCACGTTCGCCACGGTCGGGTCGTGGGAAGAAACGGTTTTATCTTGGAGAAGGTCGAGCCGATGGACCGAGCTGAACTCGTCGGGCGAGTTCTGGAGACGAACTACGGGGAGACGCCCCTCTCGGTTGCACGTGAGGTACTCGTGACCGAACTTCCCGATGAACAGGCCAACTACACCGAATGGCTCTCGGAGCGCCGTGGTGGGCGGGTACGGATCCATGCGCCACAGCGCGGACGAAAGCGTCGACTGCTCGCGACCGCGGTGCAGAACGCCGAGGAGCAGCTCATCCGTCACCGGACACGACGCGCAGGTGATCTCACCGCGCGGGCCCTGGCGCTCGATCAGCTCCGCGAGTATCTCGGTCTTATCCACGCGCCACTCCGTATCGAGTGTTATGACATGAGCCACCTGCAGGG
>CAIMWD010000098.1 GCA_903845085.1 uncultured Acidimicrobiaceae bacterium | reverse complement strand
CCGTGACCTTGTAGCGGCAGGGGGCCAGGATCTTGATCCCAGTCTCACCTGCCACCACCGAACGTCCCAATGAGCGCCAGCGGGAGAAGCTGGCGATCTGGGTCGCTTCAGGGCGTTGGGAGAGGAGGGAATTCCAACGCACTGACCACGATCGTCAAAGCGCCAACCGTGGTAGGGGCATTCAATTGTGCCATCGACGACGGATCCGCGTGAGAGTGGGGCGCGGCGATGCGGGCAGCGGTCGCCGAGCACGACAACGACCCCCTCCCGACGAAAGGCGACGAGTGGTTCACCGAGCAGCCAGAGCTGCATCGGTTGGTCGGAGATCTCCTCCGAGCGAGCGACCGGGTGCCAGCAGCGGCGGAGTGCAGGGGAATCATTTGTCATAACCATCGCGTCGTCGCCTCGGCGCGGAACGGTTGCGTCACCGGTATCGATCATCGGGCGAGTGGTCACACATCTCATCATGCAGGCGCATTATTTCCTGCATGTGAAATCGAGGCGCTCCACCTCACTATTAACATGACATTCATCACCGAGAGATACCTCTGAAATCTCCCCTCCTTAGTCTTTTGGACGTGCAACAGATGAGCAACCCAGGGCTATCGGACCAACTCTCAGAGAGCCCGTTGCCTGACCCTCCCCCCTCTCCATCGACCTCTTCCTCCGTTCAACGTCATGCCGACGGCATCTATATCTCCGGGCTGCGCAAGACCTTCTCTATTAAGCGCAAAGAGATAACCGCACTCGACGGCGTTGATCTCGAGGCCGAGCGAGGCAGCTTCACTGCACTCCTTGGGCCCTCGGGATGTGGAAAATCGACGGTGCTGCGGATCCTTGCGGGGATCGACGAGCCCACCTCGGGTCTCGTGACTGCTCAGGGGCTTACCCCAGCGGAGATCCGGGATGCGCACCATCTCGGCATCGCCTTTCAAGACGCAGCGCTCCTTCCCTGGCGCACGGTGAGCTCCAACATCCGGCTCCCTGCCGAGATCGCGGGCGTCGAGGCCTCAGATGAGGATGTCGCTGAGCTCATCGCGCTCGTCGGCCTCGAGGGTTTCGAGAATGCGCGCCCCTCACAGCTCTCGGGAGGCATGCGCCAGCGTGTCGCCATCGCGCGCTCACTCCTTTTGAAGCCTGATCTGCTGCTACTCGACGAGCCCTTCGGTGCTCTCGACGAGATGACGCGCCAGCGGCTGAACCTCGAACTGCTGCGCATCTGGAGTGAGCGTTCGACAACGACCCTGCTCGTGACGCACTCCATCAGTGAGGCGATCTTTCTCGCGGATACCGTCGCAGTCATGTCGCCGCGACCGGGACGTATCCGTGCGACAGTGCCCATCGACCTGCCGCGTCCACGGTCACCGGAGACGCTTCGATCACCTCGCTTCCATGAGCTCACCGATGAACTCACCTCCATCCTCTTCTCGGCGGGAGCGACCGCCGGCGACGACCTGTGAGCCGGTGAACTCCGTGAAAGCCCGCGAACGCCCGAGGTGGACCGGCGGAGTGATTGGCTTTGGCCTTCTCATCGGGCTCTGGTACCTGCTGTCGATCACCCTGCTCTCGGGGAAGCATGTTCTGCCGACCCCCTACTCGGTGATTGCGACCATCTTCAATGACCCGGGCTACTCGCTCTGGCCCGCCCTAACGCGAACCGCGACGGAGGCGGGACTGGGTTTCCTCTGGGGAAATCTCATCGCGCTCAGCCTTGCGCTCATCTTTGTCATCTCCCCGCTCGCGGAGGCAGCTCTGCTGCGCGTCGTTCTCGCGACCTACTGCATGCCGGTTATTGCGATCGGGCCAATCCTGCAGATCACCCTCAACGGCACCGCTCCCAAGATCGCGCTTGCCGCGCTCTCCGTGCTGTTCACCACGCTCATCGGTGCACTCACCGGTCTGCGAAGTGCGGACACGACTGCACTTGAACTGGTCACCGCATACGGCGGCGGCAAGTGGAAGCAGCTGGTGAAGATCCGATTACGCGCTGCCCTTCCCTCGACCTTCGCCGCGCTCTCGATCGCTGCCCCTGCCGCGGTTCTCGGGGCGATCGTTGGTGAGTACCTCGGCGCCGATAGTGGACTTGGCATCGGAATCATGAATTCAGAGAACGTCTTGAACACACCGCGCGTCTGGGCCCTTGCCGTGGTCGTCACCGCGCTGGCTGGCGCTGGTTTCTTGGTGGTGCACCTCGTCGGTCGCCTCCTCACCCCGTGGGCTCCCCGTGGCCGGTAACACCGATACGCCGCGGTCCCGCTCCCTCGCGATCTCCCTGCGAGTCGGGCGCAGCCTCGCCACCACGCTCCTCTCCCTCGGCGTGGCACTCCTTCTCTGGGCCGGCATCATCAAGGTGCTCAACCTCAACCCCTATTTCGCCAAAAATCCGGTAGATGTCTACGATCTCCTCTTCCGTGGTCCGCTCGCCGCGGCACAGCGTTCGCTGCTCGTGAGTGCCTCCATTACGACGCTGCGCGATGCTGCACTGGGATTTGGTTGTGGCACCGCGGTGGCGATCGCGGTGGCCGTCGGCGTCGTGCTCCGACGCGGCTTCGCGCAGACCGTAATGCCGGTCGCGATCGCGCTGCGTTCGGTTCCCCTCGTCGCGATGACACCGCTGCTCACGCTGATCTTTGGTCAGGGCCTCGTGACCGTAGCGCTTATCTCGGGGATCGTCACCTTCTTTCCCAGCCTGGTAAATATCGTTGCCGGACTTCGCTCGGTGACTCCGCAGACCTACGACCTCTTCCGTGCCTATGGCGCGAGGGAGCGCACCGTACTCCTGCGACTCCAGGCCCCCTACGCGGTTCCCTCGCTCTTCACCGCCGCGCGAATCGCTGCACCGGGGGCGCTACTCGGTGCGATCCTTGCAGAGTGGCTGGCGACGGGACAGGGTTTGGGGTACATCATGGTGACCTCCTCCTCAGAGTCTCGCTACGCGACCCTTTGGGCGACGATCGCCATCATTACCGTCGTCTCCGTCGTGATCTACAACCTCGTCAGCATCTTCGAGCGGGCGATCGCCGAGCGGTTCGGCATCGGCATCGTCCGATAATTCACCAGATCCGCACGCTTCTATTACGGAGATGTGGGGGTGAGAGAGATCCTCACCTCGGAATTTGTACAGATGCTACGAATATTCGCTCCTCCGAAATAATTAGGAAATAATTTCGATTTAGCATCGTGCCCATGAAAACCACTGCCACACCCATAGCCCAGCGTCTCCGGCGGTTGAGCCGCCCGAAGGCGGTCCTACTCACTGCGGCCGGACTCATCGTCAGCGCCACTGGCCTGCTCACCCCGTTGATGTCGCCCGCTGCGAGCGCATCGACCACCCCGACCCCTATCTCCTACCAGCTCGGTTGGGTCACCAACACTGAGTTCGCGGGAACCTACCTTGCTCAGACGCTCGGCTACTTCTCCTCCGGAGGACTCAACGTGGCCATCCTGCCCGGTGGCTCCAACCCCGTGGAGCCCGTCATTGCATCTGGCAAGGCGCTTGTCGGTGACTCCAACGCCGACACTGTTGCTGCCGCGGTTGCAGCTGGCGCGCCACTTCGCATCATCGGTGCTCGCTACCAGATCAACCCCTTCTGCATCATCTCCTCTGCGAAGAGCCCCATCAAGAATCCGAAGGAGCTCATCGGCAAGACCGTTGGCGTGAACACCTACAACCTGACTGTGTGGAACGTCTTCCTTGCCCTGAATGGCATCAAGGCCTCACAGGTCAAGACGGTTGACGAGGGATACTCGCTCGGACCAACACCGCTGGTCAACGGTCAGGTGCAGGCATGGATGGGCTTCTCGACCAACGAGCCCGGCGTTCTCACCCTTGCTGGCTTTAAGAACTACTCCTTCTTGATGTCAAGCTTTGGCTACCACGTGTACGCCGATGTCTACGTCACCACAGTGAATGCCATCAAGAACGACAAGCCACAGCTGGTCGCCTTCATGAAGGGCGAGCTCAAGGGCTGGGCTCTTGACCTTAAGAACCCAACGCTTGGCACCGCACTTACGGTGAGCCGCTACGAGAAGTCACTTGGATTCTCCACAAAGCAGCAGTCGCTGGAGAACCTCGCCCAGATCAAGCTGATCGAGACGCCGTACACGAAAGCACATGGACTCTTTGCAATGAGCTCCGCCGACATTACGGCAAACCTGAAGACCCTTGCCTTCGCACAGAAGCAGGGCGTCGCGACCTACTACACCCAGCGCAACCTCTTCGATGACTCCATCTTGAAGGCGGCACTGGCCAAGTAACACCACAGGCTGAGCATCAGCCGCTCCACTCGAAGGGGTAGAGCGGCTGGGAGTGAGAGAGCGCGCAGATCCCGGCATCGTGGGTCTGCGCGCTCTCCTTTGCCGGCCTGAGAACTCCATTGCCGGTGCAGAACTCCGGGCGGGTGCGGCGACGATGCCAATCCGTGAGCACACCCGGTCCCTCTCCACGCCACCGACCGGCCGGCTAACCGACCACTGGTATCAGCGAGCGATGACCGGTCCGTAGTAACGAAGCTCCACGACATTGCCGTCTGGATCATTCACGTACAGCGAATTACCGTCACCCTGGGCACCCGAACGCTCGCCAAGGTCACGGACGATCGTGATCTCTGGGTCGGCGCGCAGCGCGGCAAAGTCCGTCGGCTCCACGAGAAGACAGAAGTGATCGAGGTTGGTCTCTCCTCGGCTCCCCTCAAAGAGGTCGAGGATGAGATGCGCATTTACGCGTGCCGAGGGAAATCGGATCTCACCACTGCGCCAACGGTCGACTCGGTAGGGCGCACAACCGAGTTTTTCGCAGTAGAAACGGAGCGATCGCTCGGCATCGGCCACGATGAGCACGAGATGATCGATATCGGCTACTCGAACGACTGGCTCCATCGTGCATCTCCCCTTACCCCATGACCCTCGCAGATCCTACCGGTAGCGCCCGCCTATCGATGTTGACAGGTCAGTACCGACCAGCGGACAGGTATCTCGCCAGCTCCAGAGATCGCACGCAAAATCGCCGCCACATCCTCCTCGGAGGGCTCCCCGATCGTAAAGCGCTGCTGCCATCCCGCCTCATCGACATAGAGACTCGCGCCATAGGAGGGGGTGCGCGGTCGGAGTGCGAAGATGATCGCCGTGGAACCTTTGCGCTCCTCACAGAGGGCGGGCGCACCTACGCTTCGGGCGCGATCGAACGCCACGAGCAGGAGATCCACAACCTGCTCGGAGGGGTCTTAAGCAGCACCGAGGAGGAGATGCTCGTCACGTTGTTGCACCGCATCCGTGACCAGGTCAACCCCGCCGCGGCCCAACTGGTGCTTCCATCGAAGATCGAGGAGCTTCCACCCGCAACGACGAGGTGATGGCCGGAGCTGCGCCAGTGACGCAAGAATGTCGGAGTGTCTGTCGCCCCCACCACCCGTCATCGTCCACTCGCACCCAATCGAGTCCCCGAAGTCACCGCGACCTTCTGGCTCTTAAAATCACTCACGACGGCCATGGGAGAGTCGGTCTCTGACTTTCTCGTGCACCTCCTCGGACCCATTCCCTCAGTGCTTCTCGGTTTTGTCGCCTTCTGTTTCGCCCTCGCCCGTCAGCTACACGTACGCCGCTACCGTCCTGGGAACTACTGGGGGGCGGTTGCAATGGTTGGCGTCTTTGGAACGATGGCCGCGGACGTCCTCCATGTCGGTTTCCACGTTCCCTACCTCATCTCCGTCCTCTTCTTTGGACTTGCACTCAGCGGTATCTTCTGGCTCTGGCAGAGAAGCGAGGGGACGCTTTCAATGCACTCCGTTCTCACTGTGCGACGTGAGCTCTTCTACTGGGCGACCGTCGTCGCAACCTTCGCGCTCGGTACCGCCGCGGGCGACTTCACTGCATTTTCGCTGCATCTTGGCTACTTCGTTTCGATCATCTTCTTCGGCGCCGCGATCATGGTTCCCGCCTTCGGCTACCGGTTTGTGCATTGGAACCCAATCTTTAGCTTCTGGTTCGCCTATGTGCTCACACGACCCCTCGGCGCCTCCGTCGCCGACGCGCTGGGTAAGTCAAAGATCTCTGGTGGTCTCGGGATCGGCAGTGGTTGGGTCGCCCTGGTACTTTCACTTACGATCATTGCAATCGTGAGTTTGCTCGCCGGACGCGACGCGGCCGCTGCATCCACACCGTTGCATCGACAACACTCCGCCGCCGCCCGTAGGGGTCATCTCCACCACGAACACGGAATTGGCGAACTCTTTCGTTCCGGGCTCAGCCCCGAGAGCGACGCCTAGAGCGCTAGGCGAGCCGTGTCAGATCAACGGTGACGTTAAGCCCCTCGAGTACTCCACCCTGGTAGATCCCACGGAAGGGTGCCACATCGGCGTAGTCGCGACCACGCGCGACCGTCACGTACCGGTCACCCACGCGATCGGGGTGCGTTGGATCGATCGGATACCACGCACCGACCCAACACTCCATCCAGGCGTGTCCGGCGCCGGCGAGGGTGACGCCGATCTCACCCTCCACCGTGGGATGAAGATAGCCAGAGACATACCGAGAGGGAACACCGATCGAGCGCAACAACAAAATGCCGAGGTGCGCGAAGTCCTGACATACGCCACGCCGCGAACGCCAAGCCTCGAGCGCCGAGGTAGAGACGCGCGTGGCGCCAAGTTCGTAGGTCATTGAGGAGCGGATCCACTCCTTGACGAGCTCCACTGCATCGATCGGCGACATCTCATTGCGGAACTGTCGTGCAATCTCAAAGAGCTCCTCGTCGCCCATCGCATAGGAGGTCGGACGCAGATACTCCACATAGGAGTCGCGGATCTCCTCGGAATCGAGCTCGGACCAGCTCAGGCCGGTCGGACGCGGGCGGGGTGTCGCCGTATCAACCACGGAGGAGCCGACAACGACGAGCTCATCATGTGAATCAGGAATATCAAAAGCAACGACGTGCGTCGAGAAGTAGTCGGTGTAGCGATAGAGCGAGGTCGTCGGCGAAACGGTGACGCTCGAATTCAGCACGAGCTGTCCACCGCTCGAATGCGGCGTCAATCGAACCTCGTTGTACGAGGTCACGACTGGCTCCTTGTAGCGATAGGTCGAATGGTGCACGGTAGAGATCCGCCAACTCATCGCTGCTGCTCGCTCATCCTGGTGGACTCCGCCATGGTCTTACTCTCCCTCGAGCATCTGTGTGACGTCATCGCTCCGCCATGCGAGCGTGGCCTCACGCTGAAAGTAGGTCGTCGCAATCGCGGCACTCGCCTCCGAACAGGCAACCTGCACGTCACTGAGTTGGCGCCCAAGATGTTCGATGACCTCCGCAACCGTCTCGTACTCAAGTCGCGTCCGCGCGCGCCCCATAATGCGCTTTGCGGCCTCGCCACCGCCCGAACGACTGCGATGATGATCGAGCACGCTGAGACAATCCTCTGCAGTAGCTAACGAGAAGTAGATAGAGCGCGGAAAGTATCGATCGAGCGTCAAGAACTCAATCACATTCGGCGCGACTATCACGCCGCGATAGATCCGCAGATAGGCCTCATAGGCGGAGCAGGCACGCAGCGTCGTCGACCAATCCGGCTCGCGGTGAAGATCGTTGAGCTGTGCGGCGAGCAACCGAGCGGTCATATCGGCGCGTTCTAAGTTGCGTCCAAGAAGAACGAACTGCCAACCATCATCACGACTCATCGTCGCATCGGCGATCCCACCGGCGATCGCAACTCGCTCTTTGACAAGACGCGCGAACGAGAAGAATTCATGTGGTCCCATCTCATCACCCACCGGCGCGCTCGCATCGAGCGCGACGAGGGTGCCATTGAGACACTCCCAGAGCTCCGAGGAGATCGACTCCCTGATACCCCGGGCGTTCTCACGGGCGCCTCGAAGCGACGAATAGATCGAGCTCGGTTCGGTGCGCGAGGCAGAGAGCGCCGAGGTCACCTGTCGCAGCGAGGGAGATTCGGCAAGGTTGAGGGGAACGCCCATGACCGACATCAGACGATTTGCCACCGCAGACTCAGAGATGGTCGACCCCTCTAGTAGCTGATTCAACTGCACGTCGAGGAGACGCGCGGTGTCGTCAGCACGCTCTAGGTAGCGTCCGATCCAAAAGAGTGACTCCGCGATACGACTCAGCATCGTTGCGCCGACTCCTCCGAAGCCTGCTGTTGCTGTTGCTG
>CAIMWD010000097.1 GCA_903845085.1 uncultured Acidimicrobiaceae bacterium | reverse complement strand
CGCGGCCGACCTGTTCGGCGGCCACCTCGGTGTTCAGACTCGTCGCATGGCGTCCAAGCGCTGCTGCAATGTCATCGGCGCTGATCGTCAGCTCTGCCATTTTCACTCTGCCTTTCGACTAAACCTGCTGCGCGAATTGATCGCGCAGACGCTCAAACCGCAAACGAACCGTGCCATCGATAAACAGGTCGCCGGTGGAGATCATGATCCCGCCGATAACCGAGGTGTCGATGACCACCCGTACCTCTACCTCTCGTCCCACGATCCGGCGAAGCGATACCGCGAGTCGTGAAATCTCCTCGTCGCTGAGTGCAACACAGCTGCGCACATCGGCGACTCGACGCCCGCGCTCCTCAGCGACAAGCTCGACCAACCAGTCGTAGGTTCCCACAAGGTTGCGTAGGCGTCCTGCGCGCAGTACATACCCACACAGACGTAGCGTTGCCGGTTCCACGCGAGCCCCGATGAGATCACTGAGCACGTCGAGCCGTGCGGAGATGGCGAAGTTGGTGTCCTCTAAGACACGGCGCAGCTCTGGATTGTCTTCGAGAACCCGTGCGAATCGGAAGAGCTCGTCCTCCACCTCGTCGAGCTTCTCCGGCGCGTGAACCTCTTGGAGGGCGCGCTCGGCGTAGCCGCGGATCCGCTCACGTGCACCGGCGCGACCGGCGGGCGCATCTGCGTCAAGGGCGACGCCAGTGGTGGCACGTCCCTCCGCCAGCAGCGGCTCCAATTCGGCGATCGTCTCAGTGACGTCACCGGCACGGACCACGCGCACGACAAAACCAAGAAGATCCGCGGTCACATCGAGTGCACGTCCAACGAGGAGATCCGCCACGATGCCACGGCGCTCAATGGTGGCAAGTCCAGAGTCCGAGATCGCGAGACGTAGCGCCTCTGAGGTAAAGAGCGTGTTGTGAAAGGTCTCGACCTCATCGATGAGTCGATCGAGGGTTCCCGCTGCGATCGCTGATTCGGCGACCGCCACCGCATAGCCACGGACAATGTCGTCGAGCATCAGGCGTTCGCCCCCATGGTCTCTGACTCGGTCGCCGAGATCGCCTCGCCGATCAGACGGTGACGGATCGGATCGGTCATCTCTGCCCGTACGACCGCCTCAGTGGCGACGACAACGACCGCGCCTAACTCCTCCATCACCGAGTGCCGTGCGCGAACGCGCGCGGCCTCGATCTCCTGCTCAATACGGGAGAGATAACGCTGGTACTCCTCCTCCGCACGACGCTTACCGTCGACAAGGAGTAGTTCGGCGCTGTGCTTTGCCTGCGCCTCGATCGCCTGCGCCTCCACCTTGGCAGCTGCGAGCTCGGCCTGTCGCTCGGCGACAACGCGCGCGCCCTCGGCACGTGCCTCCTCACCAGCACTCAGCTGCGCTCGGATGCTCTCGACCTTGGAGACCATCAACTTGTTCAGCAGCGGTGCGATATAGCGCCAGATCAGGCCGACGACGACGACGAGACCGGCGACCTCTAAGATCCATGACAGGCCAAAGTTACCTGCAGCGGCGATCACTGTTTCGCTCCCTCTGCGTTTGCGTCAGCGATCGCCGCCGTGATGACAGAGCGGTGACGATCGGGATCGACGCTGTCACCGATGATCCGCTCGGCGGCAAGGATGACGACCTCTTCCAGCTTGGAGAGGGTCTCTGCTCGCAGCGCGGCGCTCTCCGTTGCGATCGTGGCCTGCGCCGCAGCGATCGCCTGCTCAAATGCCTGCTGCCCACGGCGCTGCGCATCCTCGCGCAGCTCCTCCACCTCACGTGCCACCGCTTCAACTGTCGTACGCGCGTTCGCGTGGGCAGCATCAAGCACCGCCTGACGCTCAGCGACAAGACGGTCGGCCTCGCTGCGACCCTCGTCACCGGCCTGAAGTGACTGACGAACCTGGTCGTCTCGATCACTCATGGCCTTTTGGAGCGGAGGCAGGATGAACTTGGACATGATGCCAAGCACGATGATGAACATGACCAGCTCAAAGATGAACGTCCCGTTAGGGATAAGAAAGTTCGATCCGCCTGAGCTGGAGCTGCTGGCAAGCAGCATGCCGATCTCCCCTACTTCTTGTAGAGCACAAATACGAAGAGGAACATGAATACGAGGTTGATGAAGTACATCGCCTCGCAGAGTCCGACCACGATGAACATGATCGTAAAGAGGCGGCTCTGCGCCTCTGGCTGGCGTGCAACGCCGGCGATCGTCTGGCTTCCTGCGAGGCCGTCACCGATCGCTGCGCCGACGGCGCCACCACCGAGTGCGAGTCCTCCACCGACCATTGCTCCTGCGAGCTGAATCGCCTGGTCGATACCTGTTGCTGCCATGAGTTTCCTCCTCTATCTGAGATATTGCATGAACGACGAACCTCTTGAACCCTCTTAGTGGCCACCTGCAATGGCGGCCTCAAAGTAGAGGATGGTCAAGATCGCGAAGATGAACGCCTGCACGGGGCCGACGAAGAGTCCGTCGATCATCTTCCAGAGCGTGTCAAGGATCGGCACGCCCACAAGAAATGGTCCAGGGAGGGCGGCGATCAACAGCAGCATCACACCCCCGGAAAAGATGTTTCCAAAGAGTCGGAGCGCCAGGGTAATGGGCTTGACGATCTCTTCGATGATGTTGATGAGAAAGAGTGCCTTGGGGCGGAAGTAGTGCCCGAGGTAGGAGCGCAGTCCCTGATGACGGATCCAGGTGACGTGTACGCAGAGGATGACGAAGATTCCCATGGCAAGGGTGAAGTTGATGTCACCAGTTGGGGCAGGCAGGTACTGGGGGCTGTGTCCGGTCGGAATCAGCTCCAGCCAGTTGGCCACGAGGATGTAGCAAAAGAGCACGAATGCGAGGGGCACGATCGCCTTGCCGCTGTCGCCCATGGAGGAATCGACCTGGTTCTCCACGGCGCCGATAACGGACTCAACGGCGAGCTGCAGCTTGCCTGGGACCCCAGAGGTGGCGCGGGCGCGCAGATAGAAGCCGACCGCAAGGATGATGAGACCCGCCACCGCGCACGAGAGCAGATCGTCCACGTTTACGGTGAGGCCAAATATCTTGCTGGTGATGTGATCGCCGACATTGATGTCGACTGCGAGCATCGAACCCATTACTGCGAAACTCCCACGGTGCTTGATCGAAGAAGGGAACGGACAAGATTTGCCAGCAGCACAAAGTAGAACAGTGCTACGCCACCCGCGGTACCAAGACCGAGATTGACCGACGCAAACATTAGGCCAAGAACGACCACCGTGGTGAACGAAAGGCGAACAAGGGTGCGCGAGGCCAAAACGCGCACGGGCTTTGGCACTTGGTCGATATTTATCTTTGCAACCGACTTCGTAACGAGGCGGATGTTGATGACACCGAGCACCAGCCCGATGCAGATTCCGACGCCGATCAGATAGTGGTGCAAGAGGCTCGTGATAGCGAGCGCGACAACACCAACTCCAACGGAGGAGAAGATGGTTCGACGCAGGAGCTGTTCGACCTCCGAAAGCGGAAGCTGCTCAAAAAGCTGGGCAAAGCGGTCCATAACTCATCTCATCTGGGAGGCGTGACAGCCCCATGAGGACTCTCTACGCTGCGGGTTTAAAGATAGCGGCGGATCATCTGGTACATCGCCACTAGGGCGAACACTATGCCAACGAATAGTCCCAGAAAGATCGGGAGTTCACCGCCTCCCGTCACTTGGGCGATCCAGTACCCGACGCCCACGCCAAGGGCAACGAACACTGCAGCCGTCAGACCGAGTCCGATGAGCTCACCAATTCCTGGTCCAGACGGTGGCGTCATGCTCCAGCCTATCCTCGCATTTGGGGGGCTCTGAAGCAACCGCGCGGCGGAGCGCTACGGGCGCGGCTCTCGCAGGTGTCGACCACGACCAGAACTATGAACTCGCTGGTGACGGCCGTGATCGGTGCCACTGTGGAGACCTTTACCGGGCCGAAAGACGGTGTAGAGCGCGATCACCAAAAGAGCAACACCGATCGGCACAAACGCGTTTGCATGGCTGTCAAAGGTGGGAAGCAAAACGAAGGCCGAGAGCAGCGCCGTCCACGCCCAGAGGATGAGCACCGCGCGCCGATGGCCATGGCCAAGACGCACCAACCGGTGGTGGAGATGGCCAAGATCACGCTCGGCAACGCCCGTGCGCTGCACCGTGCGTCGCACGATCGCAAAGGCGGTGTCAAAGATAGGGACCCCGAGGATGAAGAAGGGGATGAAGAGGGGGGCGAATCTAAAAAAGGTGAGACCAGAGACATCCACGCCGGCGTTTACCGAATTTTCGGTGCGCCCCCCGATCACCATCGTTTGGGCAGCGAGGGAGAGGCCCAGAAAGAGCGCGCCACCATCGCCCATAAAGGTCTTGGCCGGATGGAAGTTGTGCGGGAGAAAGCCCACGCAGGCACCACAGGTGATCACTCCGATAAGCGGCCCCAGATTGTCCACGCCAAGGTCACCAAGTGATTCGAGCCGCAGGCCATAGATGCACAACGAGGCAGAGGCGATCGCCACGATGCCCGCCGCAAGACCGTCGAGCCCATCGATGAGGTTGACAGAGTTCGCCATTCCCACGACCCAGAGGGCGGTCACGAGCGGGAGGATCGAAGGAGTCAGCGAGATAATGGAGGAGTCAAAGGGCAGCTTGAAGTAGTACATAGTGACGCCCAAGAAGACGAGCACCATCGCCGCAAGTACCTGCCCCGCCACCTTTGCCGGTGCGGAGATGTTCCGGATGTCATCGACCAGTCCGACGAGATAGATCACCGCTCCCGCGGCGACGACGCCTAGCGGCTCAGAGGAGCCATGAAATATCGCGTTGAAAAGGTCGATCCGGGAGGCGATCACCAGCGTCGCGGTGAAGGCGAGAAACATCGCCGCGCCACCGATCGTCGGTGTCGGCCGATCATGGATGTGTTCGGCATCGGGCCGAGCAACCGCGCCGTAGTGAACGGCAAGTGAGCGGATCGGGAAGCTAAAGAGGTAGGTGAGCACCCCGGCGATGACGAAAAGCAGGCCATAGGTCTCGTAGGTCGTCATCGGTAGCCCGTCAGATCGGCCGGTCCCGAGCCCGGAGTTGGGCCCATGGACGAACTACTTCGTGTCAGGGTAGGGGTCGAAGGCCTGGCAGAGTCCACGGACCTCCTCACGCACACGCGCGAGCTCGCCCTCGTCTTCGACATTTCGGAGTACACGCCCCATCAACTTGGCGATCGTAGCCATCTCGTTGACGCCCATCCCTGCGGTGGTCTCCGCCGGCGTACCGAGGCGCAGCCCACTTGTCACAAAGGGCGAGCGAGGATCATCAGGGATCTGGTTCCGGTTGCAGGTAATGCCCGCGCGGTCGAGGGCCTCCTGGGCGACCTTTCCGGTCAGGCCCTCGTCAAAGGAGCGCAGGTCCAAGATCACCTGGTGGTTCTCCGTTCCCCCGGTAACCAGGCGGAAACCCTCCTTCGAGAGAGCATCGGCGAGCGCACGTGCGTTTTCAAGGACTCGTTGTGCATAGTCACGAAACTCGGGCTGTGAGGCCTCGCGGAAGGCGACCGCCTTGGCCGCGATCACGTGCTCGAGGGGACCACCCTGCAGGCCAGGGAAGATCGCTCCATCGATCGCCTTCGCGTGCTCTTGGTTGCACAAGATGGCGCCACCGCGAGGGCCGCGCAGCGTCTTGTGGGTCGTAAAGGTCACGACATCGGCCACACCCACGGGATTCGGGTGCACGCCTCCGGCGATAAGACCCGCTGGGTGCGCGGCGTCAAACATAAAGATGGCACCAACCTCGTCCGCGATCTCACGGTAGGGCTTGGGATCGATGATCCGGGCATAGGCGGTCGTACCCGCCACGATGATGCGGGGACGCTCCCTGCGGGCGAGGTCACGCACGAGATCGAGGTCGATCCGCTCGCCCGTGCCCTCCTCGTTCGCTGGCGTCACTCCATAGGAGACGAAGCGATAGGTCTTGCCGGTGATGGAAACCGGTGAACCATGGGTGAGATGTCCACCCTGATCGAGACGCATTGCGAGAATAGTGTCACCGGCCTCGGCAAGGCCGAGGTAGACCGCGAGGTTCGCTGAGGCTCCCGCGTGTGGCTGAACGTTCGCGTGCTCAGCCCCAAAGAGCGCCTTCACCCGCTCACGAGCGAGATCTTCAACCTCATCCGCGAAGATGTTTCCGCCGTAATAGCGGCGCCCCGGGTAGCCCTCGGAGTACTTATTCGTCAACACCGAGGCGGTGGCGGCGATCACCGATGGCGAGGTGAAGTTCTCGGAGGCGATCAACTGCAGCGTGGTGCGCTGACGATCCAACTCGTCGCCGAGGATTCTCGCCACCTCGGGATCGGAGGAAAGCAACGGACCGGTCATCTCCACACTCACTGGGCCTCCTCAAGGCGTTGGATCTTCTCAATTCTGCGCTGATGCCGATCACCCGCAAAGGTTGCCGCCAAGAAGGCGTCGAGTGCCTCCGTTGCAACCAGCGAGCCGATGACCCGTGCACCAAAACAGATCACGTTGGCATCATTGTGCTCCCGAGCAAGATGTGCAGTCGTGACGTCGTGCACCACCGCCGCACGTACGCCCGCCACCTTGTTCGCTGCAATGGAGATGCCGATGCCGGTTCCGCAGCAGCAGACTCCGAGGTCTGCGCTGCCCTCTACGACCGCTCTCCCAACGGCCGCCCCAAAATCGGGATAGTCCACCGATTCGGTCGAATTCGTACCGAGATCGAGTACCGAATGTCCACCCGCCACAAGGTGCGTTGCCAGCAGATCCTTGAGATCGAGGGCCGCGTGATCTGAGCCAAGAGCGATGCGCACGTGGCAAGTGTAGTGATGTGCCGGGTTGCCCACCGACTCCACCCGCGCCCTTGGCGGTGATGGCGAAAGCAAACCCGCTCAGGCGAGTGCGAGCTCGATCTCCTCAAGAGCGATGGCACCAGAGCGCAACAGACGCGGCGGGCCATCGGTAAGGTCGACCACGGTCGAGACTGAGCCCGCACAGCGCCCGCCATCAACCACCACGAGCGCCTCGCCAAAGCTTGAGCGAAGCTCTGCAACTGTTGTACAAGGAGGCGATCCATGTGTGTTCGCCGATGACACCGCAAGTGGACCGACGAGGCGACAGAGCGCCCGTAGCGGTGCACAGGCGCTGACTCGCAGTCCAATCGTCGCCGGCGATCCGCCGAGATCTGCCAGGAACCCCGATGCCCGGGGAACGACGACGGTGAGGGCGCCGGGCCAGTAACGAGTACCGAGCTGTGTGAGCGCATGATGCGCCGTGGGGTCGGCTAACGCCAATGCCGCAGCAAGGTCGGCCACCATGACGGGAAGCGCAACGGTCTCTGGCCGTTGTTTGACGAGAAAGAGTGCGCGGGTCGCACCGGGGACTGAGGGATCGACACAGAGTCCATAGACCGTGTCGGTTGGCACGGCAATCACGCGGGCACCGGCAAGTGCGACGCGCGCGCGATCGAGTTCGTCGATGCTGAGCGTATTCGCCGATCTCGGTGCGCGAGCGTGCGCGGTCGGTGCTGGTTCCCCGAGATTGTCCATCACGAAAACCTTGCGAGGAGCATCCGGTCGCGCCCTGCAAGATCTTGGCGGATCTTGGCCTCTTTCGCTCCGGCTCGCCGTGCGAGTTCACGACAGCTTTCTCCCTGGGAGGCACCAATCTCACAGAGCAGGAGGCCTCCGGGAGCAAGATAGTTCGGAGCCTGAGCGATAATGACCGCGAGGTCCTCAATCCCGGTCTCGCCAGCGACGAGTGCGCCGTAAGGGTCGTGGTCACGCACGGTAATTTCAAGCTCGCTCCACTCCGCCCGCGAGAGGTAGGGGGGATTTGCGACGACAAGATCGAAGGCGATATTCCCGATACCCGCGACGGGGGCAAACCAGCTCCCCTGCGCGAGTCGTATCCGATGACGTTCCTCCGGCACCAGCCGACCGAGATTCACGCCGCACAGTGCTAACGCCTCGGTGGAACGGTCGATGGCGAGCACCCAACATTGTGGGTTCTCGTGCACAAGTGAGCAGGCGATCGCTCCCGACCCGGTTCCAAGATCAAGCGCGAGGAGAGGGCGGCGACGCCCTGACTTTGTCGCGCGACTCGCCGCCAGCCGGTCCAGTTCATCGAGCGCGACCCCGACGACCTCTTCGGTCTCCGGGCGTGGAATCAGTCCGCGCCGATCGACGACGAGCTCAAGATGACGAAATGGCCACAGACCGACAAGGTGTTGTAGCGGGACCCCCGCAAGTCGGTCGCTCACCAATGCGGTTAGGCGATGGTGCGCCGCAGGATCCATAACCTCCTCGAGGCCGATGAAAAGTTCGGCGAAGGAACGACCCGATGCCTCCTCAAGGAGTACCCGGGCCTCATGATGCGAGAGGCCGGCCTCAATCATGGATCGCAAAGCCTCACGCCACCGTGGCGTTACCGCAGCCCCGGCCATCATCTCAATCCGCATCTCCCAGCTGACGCGCACGCTCATCTGAGAGCAGCGCATCAATAATTTCATCCAGCTCACCTTGCAGTACGCGATCGAGCTTGTGAATCGTCAGCCCGATGCGGTGATCGGTGACCCGATTGTCCTTGAAGTTATAGGTACGGATCTTCTCCGAACGTCCACCACTTCCGACCTGTTCACGCTTGGCGCGAGAGGTCTCCGCAGCGACACGATCCTGCTCTAGCTTCAACAGCCGTGCACGAAGCACCTGCATCGCCTTCGCGCGGTTCTGAATCTGACTCTTTTCATCCTGCATCGCCACAACGACGCCCGTTGGCACATGGGTAATGCGTACGGCGGAGTCGGTGGTGTTCACGGACTGACCGCCGGGTCCAGTGGATCGGTAGACATCGATACGAAGGTCAGCCATGTTGATCTCAACCTCCACCTCGTCGGCCTCCGGCAGTACCGTGACCGCAGCGGCGCTCGTGTGAATACGACCCTGCGACTCCGTCGCCGGGACCCGCTGCACGCGGTGGGTGCCGCCCTCATGATTGAGGCGCTGCCACGCGTCCTCGCCCTTGACGAGAAATGTGGCCTCGTCGATTCCGCCAAGGTCGGAGACCTGCAATCCCAGCGTCTCCGTTTTGTATCCGCGCATCTGCGCATAGCGCAGGTACATCTCATAGAGGTCTTTCGCGAAGAGATTTGCCTCCTCACCGCCCTCCGTCCCCCGAATCGTGATGATCACATTGCGACCATCATTTGGATCTGAGGGAACGAGCAGGAGGCGCCACTGCTCCTCCGCGTGCTCGCGCGCAAGCTCAAGCTCTGCTGCCTCCTCGCGCATGATCTCGCGATCCTCACCCTGTGCCTGTTCAAACATCTCACGTGCAACCGATAAGTCATCGGTGGTCGCAGAGAGCCCGCGACCGGCGTGCACGATCGCCTCTAATTGCTTATGACGACGCGACAGATCGAGAAAACGCTTACGGTCGCTCGCGACATCGGGCGCAGAGAGCTCGCCGAGAACCTCCGCGTACTCGCGTTCATATTCAGAGAGTCGTTCGATTTCAGCCACGGAGTGAGGGTAGTTCCAAAAAGTGAACTCGCCCTCTCGGGCGAGTTCACAGAGAAGG
>CAIMWD010000096.1 GCA_903845085.1 uncultured Acidimicrobiaceae bacterium | reverse complement strand
GCTCTGGCTCGCGGTGTGGCGCTTTTGGCGGAAGAACAGAGGTGACCTCAATCCCATCAAGGCCGATCTCCGTCTCGACGCGCAGGACATCTCCGACCTTGGCACCCGAAGGCAGAAGGTCACCGATGAGCACACCACGCGGCTGCTTGGCTCCGGCAGCTCGCCAGGTCCAACTCCCGTCGGTTTTTGCGGAGGTCAGTTCAATTTCGATTCGTCGCGACATAACGCGTTTAGCCTATGGCCTTTCTCGAGGGCACGGGGACAGGAAAGATCTCACTTGGATGGGGGAGCGTTACGCTGCCTTCAGGCCCAGCGAGAGTAATCTCTGGATCCTTTGAGATGTTGGAGAGGACGCAAGCGAAATGGGTATGGGTATGGGAGCGATGCGTGGCGTGCACCGAAATATGGTGCGCGATCGTGATGTTCTCAAGCATGACCTGGCCCGAGGAATTGGACGTCGCGTGCTCGAATTTGCCGTGCCATACCGCAAGATCCTCTCGCTTTTTTTGGTGCTTATCATCGCTGACGCGCTTATTGGTGTTACCAACCCGCTGCTCTTTCGCGAGATCATCAATAACGGAATGGTCAAACACAACGGATCTGTTGTCGTGCATTTCGCGCTTTTGGTCGCGCTTCTGGCGATCCTTGATACCGCTATCAACGTTGGTTCACGTGCCATCTCCGCGCGAGTTGGAGAGGGTCTCATCTACGACATGCGTTCGAAGGTATTTGCCCATGTCGCAAAGATGCCGATCGCCTTCTTTACGCGCACCCAGACCGGGGCGCTCGTCTCTCGTTTGAATAACGATGTCATGGGCGCACAGCAGGCCTTTACTGACGTTCTTCAAAATGTGGTGAGCAACTTCTTCACAGTGGTTCTCGTGGTGGGAGCGATGCTCTTTCTCTCCTGGCCGATCACGCTCGTGGCACTTGCTCTGCTTCCGGTCTTTATTCTCCCTGCTCGACGTGTCGGCCGACGACTGCAGGTAATTACACGCGAGTCGTACACGCTAAATGCAGAGCTTACGAACATGATGACGGAACGATTTAATGTCTCCGGAGCGCTCTTGGTGAAGCTTTTTGGACGTCCCGCCGTCGAACGAGAGTCCTTTGATCGAAGGGCCGGCAGGGTTCGAGATATTGGCATCACCCAGGCGCTGTACTCGCGGATCTTCTTCGCCTCGCTCTCGCTCACCGCGATGTTGGCGACCGCACTTGTCTACGGCTGGGGCGGACTCCTGGTTGTGCATCGTCAGCTCAATATCGGAACGATCATCGCACTAACTGCCTACCTCATTCGCCTCTACGGCCCACTCACCTCTCTGGCGAATGTACAAATTGACATCATGACCGCACTTGTCTCGTTCGACCGAGTCTTCGAGGTCCTTGACTTGGCCCCGATGATCGACGAGATCGCCAATCCAACCGTGCTTCCTCGCGGTCCCGCGAGTATCGTCTTCTCCCACGTCAATTTCTCGTACCCGGCGTCAGACGAGGTGAGTCTCGCCTCGCTCGAATCTGTGGCCGTAAAAGAGTCGCATCGACGTGTCGAGGTGCTCGAGGACGTTGATTTCGCCGTACAACCGGGTCAGATGGTCGCCCTTGTAGGTCACTCCGGCGCAGGTAAGACAACGATCAGTCATCTCGTGAGCCGCATCTACGACGTAAGTGACGGAGCCGTCTTCATCGACGGTATCGATATTCGCACCGCCTCCTTTGCCTCACTGCGTGATGTCGTGGGCATTGTTACTCAGGACGCACATCTCTTTCACGACACCATTCGGGAGAATTTGCTCTTTGCCAAGCCAGATGCAACCGAGGGTGAGATGCGCGAGGCACTCTCGCGGGCACAGATCGATGAACTCATCGATCAACTTCCCGATGGCCTTGACACTCTCGTCGGTGACCGAGGTTATCGACTGTCGGGGGGAGAGAAGCAGCGGCTTGCTATTGCCCGGCTTCTTTTGAAGGCACCCGACATCGTCGTGCTCGATGAGGCAACAGCACATCTTGACTCTGAATCGGAGGCGGCGGTGCAGCGCGCGCTGGATACGGCGCTGGTCGGACGCACCTCGCTGGTTATCGCCCACCGACTCTCGACTATCCGCAACGCAGATCTGATCCTCGTGCTGGAGCAGGGCAAGATCGTCCAGCGCGGCCGCCACCAGGAGCTGCTGCTTGAGGGTGGTCTCTATGCTGAGCTCTATCGCACGCAGTTTCAAGAGCCGACGGATATCGACCTTATAGAGGGCACTACAGGCGCGTAAGACAAAGGGGGAGTGGGGGAATGAGTAACAGCGGACGACTTACTGCAGTTGATCACGTGAACCTGTCGATGCCTCGCGGAGGTGAGGAGATCGCTGATGGCTTCTATCGCGATCTCTTCGGGCTCACCATCCGGGATAAGGCGCCGGACGCAGATGGACGTTGGTATGTCGGGGAGGGGTTTGAGGTCCACCTGGGAGCGGTGGAGACATTTCTCCCCCAAGAGCGATCACATCCAGCGTTTCGCGTAGACGACCTAGACAGCCTCGCTGCACGACTCACGGCGGAGGGGTTGCCTTTTCATCCGGAGTACCTTGAGGGCCGTGTAGTCCGGACCTTTACGGCCGACCCCTTTGGAAACCGCATCGAGCTGATCGAGCACAGCTACCGGCCCTAGTGGGACGCGGGACCCGCTTGGGCACCTCTTTCACCACATACTGCAGATCCCGCTCTCGGACAATAATTTAGTTCTACTATCGAAGTATTCGTGTCGGCATCTCCTGACGCGACGAACCATGAAAAGGAGGGGCCATGGAAGAACTCAGCAAGGAGCTCTTTACGCCACCAGAGGCAGAGGACAAGGGACGAGCAGGACTACGCACCTGGGATCGTGTACCGACGCCGTATCGCCAGTTCATCGAGTCTGAGGGTATTCCGATCTATCGAGGAATCGGTATCTCAAACGTCCGCGACCTAGACCTTGGGGACTGGGCCCGCCTTGGTGGCCGTGGCGCCTATCTCTACCTCGACGGAAATGACGGCATCAAAGGGATGTACGTCCTGGAGATCCCTGGTGGTGGACAGATCAACCCGGAGCGGCACCTTTACCACGAGTTTTACCTCGTCATTGAGGGCCATGGCACCACGGAGACCTGGACCAATGACCCGAGCCACAAGCGGATCACTGAGTGGCAGCCCGGATCGCTCATGTACTTTCCGCCAAACGTGAGCCACCGATTGATCAATGCGACGAACGAACGAGTCCTTATCATCGCGACTACCAATGCACCACCAATCTGGAACATCCACCGTGACTTTGATTTCATCTATGACAACGATTACATCTTCAAGGCGCACTACTCAGAGGATGACGACTTCTACAAGTACGACGACAAGCTCTACAAGGTCCCAGTGAATGACCGCGCACAGGCGAGGACAAACTTCTTCCCCGACATCATCAATGCGGAGTTACCCCTTGATAACCAGCGGCTTCCCGGTTACCGACGAATACAGCCCGGTTTTAAAGGGTTTGAATATGACCACTGTGGGTTCATCTCGCAGTACCCACCGGGACGCTACTCCCGGGCACACTGGCACGCTGCCGGAGCTGTTCTGGTCTGTCTCCGCGGACGTGGTTATACCTTCAACTGGCACCGCGACCTCGGGCCGACACCGTGGAAGGACGGAAATGGTGATCAGGTAGAGGTCATTCACTACTCTCAGGGAGGCCTTGTTGCGGCCGCTCCTGGTGGTGGAATGTGGTTTCACCAGCATTTCAACGTCTCCAAGGAGCCGTTCCGTGTCATCAACTATTGGGGTGGTCCCACCAATATCCGCGGTTCCATGGGCCGTGACAATGGCGACGAGGCCTCGACGATCACCAGTGGAAACCTCAACGTCTCCCAGGGCGGTAGCTCTATTGGTTTCGCCACCGAGGACCCATTCGTCCGCCAGATGTACGAGGCGGAGCTTGCCAAGGAGGGTCTCAAGTCAGAGATGCCCGAATCGGTCTACACAGACGATAAGTAGGAGATCGGCCACACCGTCTGCGAATACGGCAGGCTAAAGATCGCCGGGGCGTCACACTATTCTTCATTTGAAGATGATAAAGTGTGACAGTGAGCCCCGGCGATCTTCTCTCTGTCCGTGAATGCGCAGAGATACTTAGCTGTTCGGAGGCGTCGATCCGATCCCTCTTGCTCCAAGGGGCGGTTCCGGGACGGCGTCTAGGCCGTCAATGGCTTGTCGCTCGTGCCGACCTAGCGACGCTTGCCACAACACATCACCGGACTGGGCGACCCATAGGGGAGCGACTTGCCTGGGTGATCCTGGCGCTGCTCAACGACAACACCGAGGTGCTCCGCGACCTTCACCGACAGGAGCGTCAACGAGCCGAGCGCTATGTGGCACAGGACGCCGACCAACTGCAAGAGCGTCTCCGTGCCCGCGCGAAGGTCCGTTGCCTTGCCGCCACAGAGGCAACGCGTCATCGCCTCGAATCAAGCGGTGACTATCTACTCGGCGGTCTCCACGCCGCCTACCACCACTTGGG
>CAIMWD010000095.1 GCA_903845085.1 uncultured Acidimicrobiaceae bacterium | reverse complement strand
GACATGAGCCACCTGCAGGGAACGGACTACGTGGGTTCGATGGTAGTGATGGAGGACGGGCTCTTAAAGCGCGCAGATTATCGCCGCTTTAAGGTCCGCAACGTTGCGGGAAACGATGACTACGCGGCGATGCGTGAGGTGCTCACCCGTCGGCTGCGTCGCATCGATGAGACGGTGGTGCCCGCGGAGCAGGGTCGGCCCACGCGCTTCTCCTACCCACCGCACCTGATCCTGGTCGATGGTGGAAAGGGGCAGTTGGGGATCGCCGAGGAGGTTGTCGCTGATCTCGGGCTCGGTGATCGTCTCGATCTCGCCTCCCTCGCAAAGCAGTTTGAGGAGGTCTTTGTCCCCGGTAGGTCCGATCCGATCCGGATCCCCCGTGACTCCGATGCGATCTATCTTCTCCAGCAACTGCGTGACGAGGCTCACCGTTTTGCCGTCTCCTTCCACCGCGAGCTGCGGGGAAAGCGGATGACGCGTGGTGCGCTCGACGAGGTTCCCGGGCTTGGTCCCAAGCGTCGGAGCCGACTCACCCGTGAATTCGGAGGTGTCAACGGTGTGCGCGAGGCGACAGAGGAGGAGCTCCTGGCACTTGAGTGGCTGCCAGCGAGTGTTGCGGCTGCGGTCTACTCTCGACTGCACTCGGGAGGTCCGACGAGGCGCCGGAGGAGCGATACCGAATCCGTTTTGTCGTACGACGAATTACCGCTTGAGGGAGACGATCTGTCGTCGATGGGGGAGGAGGAGCACCGATGAGCGCAGCCGATGAGCATGAGCGATCGCTGACCGCTCGAGGAACCCCGGTCGCCTTCGCGGCCGACATCTGGGATCATCACGCGAGTTGGTGGCGTGAGACCTTCGCCGAGGGTGCGGATCTAGAGTACGCCCAAGAGGTGATGCCGCTCATCGCGGCCTCACTCACTGGAGCGCAGCGGATCCTCGACGTGGGATGTGGCGAGGGTCAGGTGGCGCGACTACTGCATCGGTCGCCGCACCATCCACAGGTGACCGGGATCGATCCCTCGGGAAATCAGTTGGAGAATGCCCGGCGAAACTCACCAGCCGAGATCAATTTCGTGCAGGGTGCGGGCGAGCATCTGCCATTTCCCGATGGTGCATTTGACGCCGTCGTCTGCTGCCTCGCGATCGAACACTGCGCGGACGTCGATGCCGTTCTCGCGGAGGTTGCACGGGTCCTCGATGTCGGTGGTCGCTTCCTCCTGCTGATCAACCATCCCCTCTATCAGGGGGCGGGGAGTGGCTTCATCGACGACCAAATTCTGGGCGAGCACTACTGGCGGGTCGGTCCCTATCTTCGCGAGACGGTCTCCTTCGAGGAGGTGGATCAGGGGGTCTCACTGCCCTTCGCGCACCGTCCACTCTCGCGCTATCTCAATCCACTCGCGTCCTATGATCTCCTGTTGGTAGAGATGCATGAGCCACCGCCACTCGCGGACTTTCTCGCTGGCTCGATCGATCCCGAGCTCGAGGGGGCGATCCCGCGACTGCTGGCGCTGCACTTTGAGCACCGGCCCCGTCCACGGCACTGAACGATCGCAACGCCATTCATGACTCGGCTGGCCACTGCGTCGGCCTCACTGAGCTCGCCGGGCGACCCGATATCCGGGAGGACCCCCGATCTAGACTCACTCTGACGTCGTTCGGACAGGCCGGCCGTCTGCGATGCCGATTCCTCTGCCCGTTTTTGCTTGGCGTGGATAAGTGAGTCGGTGCCAATAGGTTCTGTCCTCGCGGTAGTGCCGCGAGAGAGGAGAGGCGATGATCGAGTATCTGGTGGTGGCTGGACTCTCTGGAGCGGGTCGATCGAGCGCTGCAGCGACGCTGGAGGATCTCGGTTGGTTCGTCATCGACAACCTTCCCTCGTCGCTGATCGGTCGCGTCGCGGAGCTCGCGGGACACAGTGATTCTGAGTTTGATCGACTGTGTTTTGTCACCGGTCGCGGCGGACCAGATACGATCTCGGACTTGAATTTCACCGTTGACCAGCTTCGCGCGAGTGGCGCGCACGTGCGCCTTCTCTTTCTCGACTCCTCTGACGAGGTTCTCGTCCGCCGCTTTGAGGGCACCCGACGACGCCATCCGATCGACGCACCCACCCTCTTGGAGGCGATTGGGCGCGAGCGCGCCCTTCTCGGAGAGATCCGAGAGTTCGCCGATGTAGTGATCGATACGAGCGAGGTCAATGTGAACGAGCTCCGTACTCGTCTCGCCGATCTCTTTATGGATGCAGCCTCGGGTGGCGCAATGGAGACCGCGATCATCTCCTTCGGCTTCAAGCACGGACTCCCCCTTGACGTCGATCTCGTTTTGGATTGCCGCTTTCTGCCAAATCCACACTGGATTGAAGCGCTCCGCCCGCTCACCGGACTTGACGTTCCCGTGCGCAACTACGTACTTGGTCAGCCCCAGAGTGAGGAGTTCATCACCCGTGTCGTGGATCTCCTCGGTTTTCTGCTGCCGGCCTACGCGACAGAGGGGAAGTCATACCTCTCCATCGCGATCGGCTGCACCGGTGGGCAGCACCGGTCCGTCGCGATCGCCGAGGAGCTCGGCAAGCGCATCACTGAACTCGGATTTCGTCCGAACGTGCATCACCGAGATCTCGACCGATGAACAGAGCACGCAATGAACAGGCTGCACGATTCCCCGAGGGACCGGCCATCGTGGCGATCGGTGGAGGACACGGTCAGGCAAAGAGTCTTTTAGCGATCCGCCAGTTCGCACGTGAGATCACTGCCTTGGTCTCCGTAGCCGACAATGGCGGATCGAGTGGACGCTTGCGTGATGCACTCGGCATTCCGGCCCCCGGTGATCTGCGCAAGTGCCTCGACGCCCTTCTCCCCAGGGAGACTCCACTCGGCACCGCACTCGAGCACCGATTCGAGGCCGGTGAGTTGATGGGGCACGCCTTTGGAAACCTTCTCCTCGCTGCGCTGACCGCTACCTCGGGCGACTTTGTCGCTGCGGTTCATGAGGCCTGCCAGTTGCTCGACACCGTAGGGGAGGTCATCCCGGCAACGACCTCGGCGGTCACGCTCTGCGCGGCCACGGAGGACACAGAGCTCGAGGGACAGGTCGAGATAATGGCCACCACGGGGATCCGACACATCTCTCTCATTCCCGTCGGTATCCCTTCGCCGAGGGCGGCGCTCGATGCCATCGCCGCGGCTGACGCGATCATCCTCGGTCCCGGTTCTCTATACACCAGCGTGCTTGCCGCGTTGGTGCCGGATGAGATTCGAACGGCGGTCATGGCATCTCGCGCAAGGCGGATCTACGTTGCAAATCTCCATGAGCAGCATCCCGAGACCACCGGTTACGACGTCGGTCTGCATCTTGCCGCACTCCGTGATCATGGCGTCGTGCCCGATCTTGTGCTCTGTGACGATGAGGCGATGTCGATTGGCACGATCTCGCCGTCGGTCTGTCTTTTGCGCCGACGCCTCACCGGAGCCAATCGCTTGGTACATGACGCGGACCTTCTCGCCGTCGCGCTCCAAGAATGTACGTCGAGGAGCTGAGAGTGGTGAGCCCCACGGAACCCCTTTTGACCTGCACTTTGATTGCCTCGCCAGCCCCTTCAGGCGATAATGTTGCAAGGCGAGCGTTTATAGGGCAGATTGTCACGACTGCAATGGGGCAGTTAGTCGTGCCAGTAGCTCTGGTGCGCGGTAGTTTTCGGACGGTGACGGCATGACCGTACGTGTAGCCATCAATGGCTTTGGACGTATCGGACGTAACTTTCTACGTGCGGTGCATGATGCAGGTGCAGACCTTGAGATCGTGGCAATCAATGATCTGGTCTCGATCGAGGCAAACGCACATCTTCTTCGCTATGACTCCTCGCAGGGCCGATTCTCCGGCACCGTCGAGGTCGTTGATGGTGGCATCGTCGTCGACGGACGGCGGATCGCTGTCTATGCAGAGCGTGATCCCAAAGCGCTGCCATGGGGGGAGCTCAACATCGATGTCGTCGTCGAATCGACGGGACGCTTTACCAAGCGCGAGCAGGCATCAGCCCACCTGGAGGCCGGTGCGAAGCGCGTAGTCGTCTCGGCCCCGGCCGATGGCGCAGACGCAACATTCGTTGTCGGCGTGAACGACGACACCTTCGATCCCGCTGTCCATATGGTGGTCTCGAACGCCTCGTGTACTACGAACTGCTTCGTGCCGATGGTGAAGGTGCTCGATGATGCATTTGAGGTTCGCCACGGCCTGATGACCACCGTGCACGCGTACACGAACGACCAGGAGCTCCTTGACCTCGCCCGCGACAATATGCGTCGTGCTCGCGCCGCCGCGGTGAACATCGTGCCAACGCAGACCGGTGCCGCCCGTGCAACGAGTCTGGTCATGGCCTCGATGAAGGGACGCCTCGACGGTCAGGCGCTGCGAGTGCCGGTGCAGGATGGGTCGATCACTGACTTCACCGCGATCATCGGCAAAAGTGTGACCGTTGACGAGATCAATGCGGCCTTTAAGGCGGCAGCGAGTGCCGGTCCACTCAAGGGCGTGTTGACCTATACCGAGGATCCCATCGTCTCCTCCGACATCGTCGGTGATCCCTCCTCCTGCGTCTTTGACGCTGAGCTCACGATGTCGATTCCACTTCCTGATGGCACCTCGCTAGTGAAGGTCTTCGGCTGGTACGACAACGAGTGGGGCTACTCCAACCGTCTCGTCGATCTGATCGCGACTATCGGCGCTCAGTGACGGAGCGACTCCCTCAACTCGAGGACCTTCCGCCACTCGCAGGACGGTCGGTTCTCGTTCGCGCGGACTTTAACGTTCCCTTCATCACCGATGCTGAAGGCCGACGGAGGATCTCCGATGAGTTTCGAATTCGCGAGGCGCTGCCCACACTGACCTACCTGATAAACCACCGCGCACGGGTCACGGTCTGCACACACCTTGGACGTCCCGAGGGGAGGTATGTGCCCGAGCTCAATGTCGCACCGATCCGGGAGTATCTCAAGGAGATCATCCCGGGGGTCACGCTGATGGAGAACCTTCGCTTTGATCCAGGCGAAGAGGCGAATGATCCGGAGTTTCTTGACCATCTGCTCCGCCATTTTGACTACTACGTCAACGACGCCTTTGGCGTCTCGCACCGACCACATGCAAGCGTCATCGGTCCGCCCTCGAAGGTCCCCTCCGCTGCGGGACGACTTCTGGCACGAGAGGTGGAGGTGCTCTCCAACCTTCTCGACGGTCCCGCGCGACCCTTCGTCGCGATCGTTGGTGGCGCAAAGGTGACCGACAAGTTGGCGGTACTCAAGGCGCTCGCTCCCAAGGTCGACACCCTCATTGTGGGTGGGGGAATGGCCTACACCTTCCACCGTGCGATGGGCCATGAGATCGGCAACTCGCTCCTTGATGAGAAGCAGCTCGATGCTTGTCGCGCGCTCCTCGCCGGTCCAACGAGGATCGTCCTTCCGGTGGACTCCATCGCGATCAACTTTGCGACCGAGGAGGTCCGCAGTGTGGGTCTAGATGTACCAGAGGGATTTGCCGGCCTCGACATCGGGCCAAAATCTGCCGCGATCTTTGCCGAGGTCATTGCAGGCGCAAAGACGGTCCTCTGGAATGGCCCCATGGGCGTCTTCGAGGATGAGCGGTTCGCCGCAGGCACTCGGGCGGTCGCCGAGGCGGTCGCTGATTGCGATGGATTTACCGTCGTCGGCGGTGGAGACTCGGTAGCGGCAGTCAACTTGATGGGTCTTGAGAGTCGTATCGACCATGTGTCGACCGGTGGGGGCGCCTCGCTCGAGTACATCGAACAGGGGGACCTCTGTGGCATCGCCGCGCTGCGAAATTCATACGAGGACTAGGCGCACTGCCAACACCTCGCTTCACCGGCAGGCACAAATTGATTGGCGGCTAAAGTCCCAATTTGCGCCCTACCCCTCTCCTAGGCTGGCCATGTGAGCAACAAGCGAACTACCCTCATAAGCGGTAATTGGAAGATGTTTGAGAATCACTTTGAGGCGATCAAACTGCTGCAGGAGCTGGCAGCACTGCTCCGGTCACACCCAATTCCCACCGGTCGGGAGATGAGCATCCACCCTCCATTCACCTCGCTACGGACCGTCCAGACGGCGGTCGAGACCGACCACCTGCCGATCTCACTCGGCGCGCAGACCTGCCATTTTGACGATCGCGGCGCCTTCACGGGTGAGGTGAGCGCGGAGATGCTCGCCAAGTTGGGTGTCATCTTTACGATCGCCGGTCATTCGGAGCGTCGTCGTTACTGCGGAGAGACCGATGAGATTGTGCGCAAAAAAATTGACGCGATCTTTCGTCACAAGATGCGACCCATCCTCTGCGTGGGGGAGAGCGCCGACGAGCGCAGCGCAGGGGAGGCCCATGTGGTGGTCGCCGGTCAGATACGAGCCGCGCTCGAGGATCGCCCCGTCGAGCAGATAGCGAGCTGTGTTATCGCCTACGAGCCACTCTGGGCGATCGGCACAGGAGAGACCGCGAGCGCTGCCGATGCACAGGAGATGTGCGCAGCGATCCGCGGGGAGTTGAGGGAGATCGCAGGACCAGCGGGAGAGGAGACGATTCTCCAATACGGTGGTTCGGTAACTCCCGAGAACGCTGCAGAGATTCTCGCCGAGCCAGACGTTGATGGACTCTTGGTCGGCGGAGCGAGCCTGGACGCGACCAAGTTCATGGAGATCGTGGGCGCTGCTCACTAAGGCGGCATGCGCTTGAACGACTCAGGTCCTGCTGGGGTGAGCTGCTAGCCTTTCTTCGCGCTCGGACGAACGTCCGGCGTTGTTTCGGAGGTCGGATCGGTGCTTACAGACATCATCGTTGGAGTCGAGGTCATTGCCTCGTTCGCCCTGATTCTGCTCATCCTCCTCCATAGTGGTCGTGGCGGCGGACTCTCCGACATGTTCGGATCCTCCATCGGTTCCGCGGCCGCCGGATCCACTGTTGCGGAGAAGAACCTCGACCGGCTTACGGTGGCCTTTGCGGTGGTCTTCGCCTTCACCACCGTCATCATTGGTCTGCGGTGGGGCTGAGCAAGCGAGCGATCCTGGCCCTCGCCGGCCTGATCTTTACCTGTACCGCATGCGGCACGACGCACTCGGCGAGCACGGATAGCACCTCTACCACTGTTCCCACTCAGATCGTGCTCGCCAAAGACGGCGTGGTCACCGTTGGCGTTCCCTCTCTTCCGGTCAATTTCAATCCGAGCACCGTTGCCGGCTCGAACCAAGTCACTGCGATGGTGATGGCCAGCGTATGGCCCCAGACATTTGTTTTGAACAGCTACAACAGCCCGCAGTGCCTCGAGAGCGTGTCAGGTATCTGTGAGGGTCTCCTCACGGGCAACAACCCCGCCCAGCTCATCAGCAACAACCCGCAGACGATCGTTTACTCCATCGATCCCCATGCGCACTGGTCAGACGGCGTTCCCATCACTGCGGCTGACTTCATCTACAACTGGAAGATGCAGCTCGCGGTCGGCTCAACCCTGCCGGCAACTGATCCGCTGAGTGGATATCAAGACATCGCCAGCATCGCGGCCCAGAACTCCGGCAAGACCGTGACGGTGGTCTTCATCCAGCCGTTCGCGGATTGGCAGTCGCTCTTTACCAATCTGGTGCCCGCACATATCGCGAAGGACCTCGCCGGATGGAACACCTACTTCGCGACGTCCGATGCGCGACGGATGCTCTCGGGCGGCCCATTTCTGATTCAATCGATCAATCCGGGGCATGACCTGGTACTTGTGCGTAACCCCAGCTACTGGGGACCGCGACCGGGGCTCCGCGAGATCGTCTTTCGTGTCGAGCCCTCGACTGCAGCAACACTGCGGGCACTGGCAAAGGGGACGATCGACATGGCCTCGATGCTGCCAAGTCCTCAGGTGACCAATACGGTGCTGACGAGTTCCGATCTGGTCGAGTCGACCCAGCCTGGTCCCGATCTGTGGCAGCTTGATTTCAACCTCGCAGAGGCATCGGTGGCCAATGTTGCAGTGCGCCAGGCGATCGCGCTCGCAGTTGATCGTCATCAGATCGTTTCGGACACTGTGGGGCTGATCACGCCATTTAACAACGTCGCGAGCAACCATCTCTTTCCCTACGGCTATCAAGGAAGCCAATCAAACGACAGCACCTACGAGCAGGTCAACCTGACCCAGGCGCTTACCGATCTCACCAGTGCGGGATACACGGTTGGTGCCGATGGGGTTGCACGAGATGGTGGTGGTAATCCGCTAGTGCTCAATTTGCTCGGCCCCGCCGGGAATAGCGTGATTGCGGGAGTAGAGGCGCAGATTCAGGCAGAGCTTCTTCAGATCGGCATCACGGTGACTATCCATAACGTGTCGAGCTCGACACTCCTTGGAACAGATCTGCCCAATGGCAATTTCCAGATGGCGATTGCGCCGTATCTGATGTCGCAGTTCCTTTCGACCTCCGCATCGCTGTATACGAATCCAACAAATCCGCTCTTCACGGGAACGGCACCGGGAAGTGCAACAGAGTCGGCTGCTGTTGAGTCAGGAGTAGTGACTCGCGACGTGACTGGATTGAACGATCCCGGCATATCCTCTCTCTACGTGGATGCCTCGCAGGAGCTCAACGCGGGATCGACGACCACCTACAACCAGATCGATACCTCGATCTGGGCCGACCTCCCTTCGATCCCAATCTTTCAGATGCCGGTTGCCTTCGTTACCCGAGTTCAAGTGTTGAATGTAGCGAACTCGCAGGGCTGGTTAGGTCCGATGTGGAATGCTCAGAACTGGACGATTCAGCTGAGCCCACCGCCAACCACGACTACGACCCTCGCTAACTAGAAAGTTCGCAGCTCGCAGCTCGTGCTCTTCGAGGGGATAACGCGTGCGCTATTGTTGCTTTGCTCTTTGGAGAGGGCAACGTTGTGGTCACGTCGGAGTGGCGGAATAGGCAGACGCGCCAGCTTGAGGGGCTGGTACTCGCAAGGGTGTGGGGGTTCAAGTCCCCCCTCCGACACCATTCATTTGGCTGGTTCCCATCTCACAGAGACAGAGGAATCACTCCGTCACCCAAGAGGTGACGAAGGGCTCCCACTGACCCCCAGCGGCGATCTGTCGATCATCACAGAGCTCGATCCAGGTCGACGCCGAACACGGAAGTCAGGCCACCTCCAACAGTCCCGAGCATCCGAGCCGGCGCAACCAGGTCCTCTCGGGGATCTGGGCGTCCGTGGTCTGGGAGAACTTTTTCGAGAAATCTCGGCGCGATCGATTGCGCTGCGTGAAGACGACCCGACGGTCCCGGTCATGCCACGTTCCCGACCGCCACTGCGCGCCCTTCACGGGCAGCTCGAGGCTCGCCCGAGCCACCGAGCCCATGAGAGCCGAGAGCTCCCGATTCGAGTCGCTGAGAGCACCGCAGCCGAGCGAGGCTCGAGCCCCGTCGCCGGCCTGATCAAGCACGCCGCTGCGATCAAGGCCGTCGACGAGGCTGCGTCAATCGTCGTCACGATCGACGGCTGCATCCCTCCGGACGGACCATGGGCGACTCCGGCCGATTTCAAGCGCATTAGGCGCTACCTGGCTGAAGGTGGAATGCGGTTCGACGGCACCGTCCGTCTGGTTTTGACCGGACTCCGGCTCACCGCCAATGGAGTGGCGTCCAAGCTAGTCACGGCCGATCGCAAGCCCCGGACCGAGCCACCCAAGTCCTACCGGATCGATATCGATGACGAGGTCGGGGGACGCACTATGCCAATGGACGTCCCTCACGTCGATGCTGCTGCGCTCAACGACGCGGTGGCGAAGGCCCTCATCGCCGCCGCGGATCTGCTGATCGAGTTCGTTCCAGTCAGCGTGGACCCATCAGACCGCCAGCATGAACTGAGCCGCGAGCTTGGTGTGAAGAAGGTGGAGCTGGCGCACCTTGAGGAGCGGTCGCGCGATCTCAAGGAGCGAGTCATCAACAGCGCCGGCCTCGCCGGCACCG
>CAIMWD010000094.1 GCA_903845085.1 uncultured Acidimicrobiaceae bacterium | reverse complement strand
TGCCCTCAGTGTTCTCGCGAATGATGATGAAATCGCTCGTTGGGGCGATCGCCCCAGGAACGCCGTTGAAGGGACGCATATTAATATAGAGGTCGAGCTCGAAGCGCAGGGGCAGCAACAGTCCTCGCTCCAAGATGCCAGAGGGGACCTCGGTCGAGCCGATCGCCGGACCAATTGCTCCGAGCAAGACGGCGTCATAGGTGCGAAGCTCATCGAGCAGACCGTCGGGAAGGACCTCGCCCGTCTTTACATAGTGCGCGGCACCCAACTCGTACTCGGTCGTCGCGAGGTCGACGCCAGCAGCGGCGACGACCTTCAGCGCCTCATCACAGACCTCCGGCCCGATTCCATCCCCACCGATGACTGCCACCTTGTACTGCGTCACGTGTCCACATCCTTCGCTCGACAGGGTGTTCAACCCTGAGATCTCATCCGCATCGCGCGGCCTCTGCTCCCCACCACCACCCGCTGGCACATCCTCTTACCCCTTTCGGGGTCCCCCACCACCTACAAAAAAGCCGCCCACATGGTGGACGGCTCTGACGCACAACCCCGTTGGCCGGCGTCAGGTGGAAATTACAAAGAAGATTGAGCAGTACGGCGCGCAGTTCACCACGCCAGTCTTGCGTTTTACAGCCGTTACGTCAAACTACCCTCGTTGCTGCACCTTTCCCGCGCGCCATCGGTCGATCACTCGGACAGCAAACGGTCCTTCCTGCGATACCGTGGAAAGAATGAGCGGAACCGAACTTTCCCGGGAGACCCACGAGCGACTCGTTGCCGAGCTGGAAGACCTCACCACTCGGGGTCGTATCGAGATCGCGCACGCCATCGAGGCCGCGCGAGCGCTGGGCGACCTCAAGGAGAACGGTGACTACCACGCCGCAAAGGACGCGCAGGGCAAGATGGAGGCGCGCGTGCGTCAACTGCAGGCGATGCTCAAGACCGCGATCATCGTGGAACAAGATGCCGCGACCGCTGGCATCGTGACCACGGGCTCTACCGTCTCGATCCGGTACGAGGGCGACGATGACACGGAGACCTACCTCCTCGGATCGATCGAAGAGCGGCGGGAGGGCGTTGCCGTCATCTCCCCTGGATCGCCGCTCGGTCTGGCTCTACTGCAACAACACGTGGGCACAACGGTCGAATACGAAGCACCAAATGGAACCCTCCGAGTCGAGATCGTCTCGGTTGATTGAAAGGGAGTCATGGGTAAGACCCTGTCAGAGAAGATTTGGGATCGCCACCTCGTTCGTGAGGGTGGCGAGGGGGAGCAGGATCTGCTCTATATCGACCTTCACCTCATCCATGAGGTGACCTCACCGCAGGCCTTCGATGGTCTGCGTATGGCCGGACGCAAGGTCCGTCGACCCGATCTCACGATCGCCACCGCGGACCATAACGTGCCGACGACCGATCTCTCGCTTCCCATCACCGACGAGATCGCACGGACTCAACTCGAGTACCTCGATCGCAACTGTGAGGATTTTGGCATCACCGTCTACGGCCGGGGCAACCCCAACCAGGGGATCGTCCACGTCATCGGGCCGGAACAGGGACTGACCCAACCGGGGATGACCATCGTCTGTGGAGACTCGCACACGGCGACCCACGGCGCCTTTGGTGCTCTTGCCTTTGGTATCGGCACCAGCGAGGTCGAGCACGTCTTTGCGACACAGACGCTTCCCCAGTCAAAGCCCAAGACCATGGCGGTCGAGGTCACCGGCACGCTTCCTGCGGGCACCACGGCAAAGGATCTCGTACTGGCGATCATCGGACAGCTTGGCACCGGTGGCGGAATCGGTCACGTGATCGAGTACCGCGGCCAGGCGATACGGGATCTGTCGATGGAGGGCCGGATGACGGTCTGCAACATGACGATCGAGGCGGGCGCTCGCGCTGGTCTCATCGCGCCAGATGCAACCACCTTCGACTACCTCCGGGGTCGCGATCGCGTTGCGAGTGGCGCCGCCTTTGCCGAGGCGATCGCCGATTGGGAGACGCTGACCACCGACGCCGATGCCGTCTTTGACAAGGTCGTCACCATCGACGCCAACATGATCACCCCACAGGTGACCTGGGGCACCAACCCGAGCCAGGTCGTGACGATCGATGGCGTCGTACCCGATCCCGCAAGCTTTGTTGACCCCGAGTCGCGGGAGGCCGCCGAACGTGCGCTGACCTATATGGGGCTCGTCGCCGGAACAAAGATGAGCGATGTCGCGGTCGATACTGTATTTATTGGTTCGTGCACCAACTCGCGTATCGAGGACCTGCGTGCGGCAGCTGCCGTATTCGACGGTCGTACAGTCGCTGAGGGCGTCCGGGTGCTCGTCGTTCCCGGCTCCTTCCGCGTCAAGGCACAGGCCGAGGAGGAGGGTCTCGACACGATCTTTGTTGCCGCTGGCGCGCAGTGGCGTGAGCCCGGCTGTTCGATGTGTCTTGGTATGAACCCGGACACCCTCTCCCCTGGAGAGCGCAGCGCCTCCACCTCAAACCGAAACTTTGAGGGTCGTCAGGGTCGCGGTGGTCGAACTCACCTTGTCTCTCCCGCCGTCGCCGCAGCAACCGCCATCATCGGTCGCTTCGCCTCACCTGCCTCCCTGAATTAGGACGAAGGAGCACCAATGGAACCCGTTCGCATCATCACCGGCACCGCCCTTCCGCTCGATCGTTCGGACGTCGACACGGATCAGATCATCCCCAGTGAGTGGCTCAAGCGCGTAGAGCGCACGGGCTTTGGCGCTGGTCTCTTCTCGGAGTGGCGCGATGACCGTGACTTTGTCCTCAACCGCCCCGAATTTGCGGGAGCCAACATCTTGATCGCTGGGCCCAACTTTGGTGTCGGATCGTCGCGTGAGCACGCCGTATGGGCGCTCGTGGACTACGGCTTCGCTGCAGTAATCAGCCCCCGCTTTGGCGACATCTTCCTCTCCAACTCGACGCGATCGGGACTCGTACCCTGCATCGTCTCCCACGAGGATGACCGCAAGCTCATGGAGGCCGTGGTCGCCGACCCAACTTTGGAGATCACCGTCGACGTCGAGCGACGTGTTGTGGAGGCTCCGGCAGCGGGCATCATTGCGCCGTTCGTGATCAACGATGGAGCGCGCAGTCGACTTCTGCAGGGACTCGATGACATCGGTGTCACGCTCTCACACGTAAGCGCGATCGACGCGTTCGAGTCACACCGAAGCGCATCGCTTCCTACCGTCGCCCGGTAGTCTCCATCACGAGAGATGTCCGTCCCCCTGTTGGGGGCGGACGCCTCGAGGGACTTATCTCCGCTGGCAACCGCCTAGCGGAACTGCGGCCAGAGCATCGTTGCGGGGCGACTGCCTTGACGGGGGTGCAGGTAACGGGCATGATGAGGAGCAATGAGAAGCGACGAGGTAAAGACGAACCTGCTGCTGACCTGATGGCAAGCTCGATACCGAGCTTGCCAAAGCCTCCTGCGCCCTCGGGCCAGGGGGTTTTTTCTTTCCCAAAACCGACCAATAGCCCGAAGATGACCAGAGGACAGTGAGGCGACGATGCCACCCCAGAATGTGACACCACGGAAGATGCCCTTCGAGCTCTACCGCCCCTATGCGCCGATTGCGATAGCCGACCGTACCTGGCCCGCGCAGACCATCAAAAGCGCACCACTGTGGTGCGCTGTCGACCTACGTGACGGCAACCAGGCCCTCATCGACCCGATGGATCCCACGCGCAAGCGACGCATGTTCGACGCGCTTGTGGCGATGGGTTTTAAGGAGATTGAGGTGGGTTTCCCCTCTGCCTCACAGCCTGATTATGACTTCGTACGATCACTTATCGAAGAGGACCTCGTCCCCGATGATGTGACCATTCAGGTGCTCGTGCAGAGTCGTCGCGACCTCATCGACCGTACATTTAAGGCACTTGAGGGTGCAAACAACGTCATCCTTCACTTCTACAACTCAACCTCCGTGGTACAGCGTCGCGTGGTCTTTGGTCTCGACCAAGAGGGGATCACCAAGATCGCCACCGATGCGGCGCGTCTCTGCCGTGACTCAGAGGACCGGTTGACAGGGACGAATATCCGTTATGAATACAGCCCGGAGTCATTCACCGGCACCGAGATCGACTACTCCCTAGAGATCTGCTCCAAGGTAATGGAGGTCATCGAGCCCACACGCGAGCGACCACTTATCTTGAACCTCCCGGCAACGGTGGAGATGTCCACTCCCAACATCTATGCCGACCTCATCGAGTACTTCGGACGGGAGATCCCCAACCGCGAGGCGGTCGTGCTGAGCCTCCATCCCCACAACGATCGCGGCACCGCGATCGCTGCAGCGGAGCTCGGCCTCATGGCCGGTGCCGATCGTGTCGAGGGGTGCCTCTTTGGCAATGGCGAGCGAACGGGAAATGTCGACATCGTGACACTTGCGATGAACATGTTCAGCCAAGGTGTCGATCCAAAGCTCGACGTCACCGACATCGACCAGCTCCGTCGCGTCGCCGAGTACTGCAACCGGCTTCCGGTGCACGAACGCCATCCCTACGTCGGTGACCTTGTCTACACCGCATTCTCCGGCTCGCACCAGGATGCGATCAAAAAGGGACTGGCGGCTATTGGCAGCGACTACGCACTCTGGGATGTCCCCTACCTCCCCATCGATCCTCACCACGTAGGCCGCAGCTACGAGGCGGTTATCCGCGTGAATTCACAGTCAGGAAAGGGTGGTGTCGCCTACATCATGGAGGTTGAACACTCCATGGTTCTGCCGCGACGCCTCCAAATTGAATTCTCCCGGACCATTCAGCACGTGAGCGAAGACACCGGTGCGGAGGTCTCGCCCTCGATCATGTGGGAGGCATTTGAGCGGGAGTACCTCGCGCCAGGATCGCTCGAGTTGCTCAGCCATGAGACGCTGATGAGCGGCGGCTCCGATAAGTGCACCGCGCAGCTACTGGTCGATGGCGAGCACCTCACCATCTCCGGAGAGGGAAATGGACCGATCGCCGCCTTCGTCGCAGGGCTGCGTGATGGCCTTGGCATCTCACTCGATGTCGTCGATTACTCGGAGCATGCAATTGCGCAGGGAGCCTCGGCATCCGCGGTCGCCTATGTGGAGACCAACGATGCGGAGGGTCATACCCGCTGGGGCGTCGGCATCGATCCCAGTATTACGACGGCCTCGCTTCGCGCGGTGATCTCCGCAATCAACAGTCGGCGACGTCACCAGCTCCCCGCGTGAGGCGGCACCGGAGCACGAGATAGTTCGGGAGGTCGTCACTGCCGTGCTCAGCCGAGCGCAAGTAGTTGGCGCACCCACTCAAGACGCGCGGGCGTGACGCGCCACCAGATCCAGCGGCCGCGACGAACGCCCTCGATCAGTCCTGCCTCGGCTAACACCTTGGTGTGATGCGAGATCGTCGACTGGCTCCGCTCGAGTGGCGCTTCCAGATTGCAGCTGCAGACCTCGCTCTCGGAGATCAAAAGGGAGAGGAGTCGAAGGCGGATGGGATCTGAAAGTGCGCCAAAGCAGCCCGCGAGCTCATCGGCGGCGGCGGGCAGCAACCCCTCAGCGACGGGCGTGACACAGCAGGGCTGCTCCATAGGCAACTCCTCGTCGGTCATCTCACCACCCCTGTTCCCTCATTCATATTGACATTCATCGATCTCATTGAGGTATATTGAGATCGACCACTATCGATGTTAATAGGAGCAACGATGTCACGCCTCCAACTTGCGCTCAACGTCAGCGACCTCAACGAGGCCATAACGTACTATTCCAACCTCTTTGGCACCGCGCCTGCCAAGGTGCGTCCCGGATATGCGAACTTTCAGATCATCGAACCTCCCCTCAAGCTCGTTTTGATGGAGGTGGGAGAGCTCCGTGGTGAGGGCACCGTTATGGCGCTCAATCATCTTGGCGTCGAGGTCGAATCTACCGACGAGGTATATCAAGCGAGCGAGCGACTCCGCGGACTTGGCATCTCTACCCGCGAGGAGATCGACTCCGTCTGCTGTTACGCACGACAGGACAAGGTATGGACCGACGACCCCAACGGCGCCCCGTGGGAGATCTACACCGTGACCGATGACGCACCCGAGTCGACGCAACCGGTCGAGGGCGGCGCCTGCTGCGCGCCCACGGCGATCGCGGCAGCCGATCTCCTGATGGACCCCTCGCGTCGTGGGGCGCTCGCGCTTCGCGAGGCTGCTGGGGGGAGCTGCTGCGCCTCATGAGCGCTGACTTTGCCGAAGATGTCGTCGATCCACACCCAGGAGAGCTACACCCCATATCGCTGCCACGTCGCCTGTTGGCAGAGTTCATGGCAAGTGCGCTGCTTGCCGCGATCGTAATCGGCTCCGGCATCGCAGCCGAACGGCTCTCTCCAGGGGCGATCGGTCTTGAACTTCTGGAGAACACCGCGGCGACTGCGGCGGGTCTTTATGCACTGATCCTCATCTTCGGCCCCGTCTCGGGGGCGCACATGAATCCGGTTGTCTCCTTCGTCGATGCAGCATTGGGCGGCATGCGCTGGCGTGACGCACTGGCCTATCTGCCGGCACAGGTCACTGGCTGTATCGGTGGTGCATGGCTCGCCAATGCGATGTTCGCTCTTCCCACCTTTGAGCTATCGCACAAGGTTCGTGCATCGAGTCCTCATGCCCTTGCCGAGGTCGTGGCGACCCTTGGGCTCCTGCTCGTGATCTTCGCGCTGGTGAGAGGTGATCGACTCCATCTCATTCCCGCGGCTGTCGGAAGCTACATCGCTGCGGCCTACTTCTTCACCAGCTCCACCAGCTTCGCCAATCCGGCGATCACCGTCGGGCGCATGTTCTCCAACTCCTTTGCCGGAATTGCACCGAGCTCTGCCCCAACCTTCATCGTCGCCCAATGCATCGGCGCGCTGATAGGAATTGGCATCATCGTGGTGCTGTATCCCCAAAACCAGTCGGTATCGGGTCAAAGACAAGGGCGCGACGAGGGCGCGATCGAGGAGCGTGGACGGTGAGTGTGCCTTCGGGAGGCGATCGGGGCCTACCCGCTCAGGTGACACACCTTGTCGCAATCGGTGGCAGTGACGCGGGGATCTCTGCCGCGCTCCGAGCGCGTGAGCTCGATCCCTCCGTGCGCGTCACGGTCATCGTGGAGGATGAGTTTCCCAATTTCTCTATCTGTGGCATTCCCTACCTTGTCACCGGTGAGGTGCCGACCGTCCGCGGACTTGCCCATCGGAGTCGCGCCGAGCTGCTCGCGACCGGGATGGAGATTGAGAGCTCCACGCGCGTGACCACAATCGATCCCGACACCCGTTCTCTGCAGCTACTGCGCGCCGATGGGAACACGGAGACGATCGGTTATGACGAACTCATTATCGGCACCGGTGCCACCTCCTTCACCCCCCCGATCGCGGGTCTCCATGGTGAGGGAGCGCTCACCATGAACGATGGCGTCCACCTTCTTCACTCCATGGGAGATGCGATCGCTCTGCTCGAGACACTTGAGTCAGGCATCTCCCGAGCGATCATCATCGGCGCGGGATATATCGGCCTCGAGATGGTCGAGGGTCTTCACGCCCGCGGGATCGAGGTCGCCCTTCTCGAACAGCTTCCCGAGGTCCTGCCGAGTGTCGATCATGAGCTCGGTGCGTTGGTCAACCAACAGATCGCCGGACGTGGCATCGCGGTGCACACGGCCACGACGGTGAACGCGATCACCCGAAGTATTGGTGGCGAGAGTGGCAGGCTCGAGGTAGCGGCAACGACGGCCGGTAACGGTAACCGCACCCTCACCGCGGATCTCGTCCTCGTCGTGGCAGGGGTGCGTCCTGACACCAGCCTTGCGAGTGCAGCTGGCATCGAACTTGGTGCCGGTGGCGCGATCGCCGTCGATCGCGAGATGCGAACCAATCTTCCACACATCTTTGCCGCTGGTGACTGCGCGACGACCTTCCACCGACAGCTTGGCGTGACCTACCTCCCACTTGGTACCACGGCACATAAACAGGGTCGTATCGCCGGAGAGAACGCGCTCGGTGGCCATGCTCAGTTCGCCGGAAGCCTCGGAAGTCAGGTACTTAAGGTCTTTGATCTCGTGATCGCACGCACGGGACTTCGCGACCATGAGGCAGTGAGTATCGGCGCCAAGCCACTCTCGGTCTCCTGTATCGCCGATGACCATAAGGCCTATTATCCCGGTGCGCGGCCGCTTTCGATACGGATCACTGGCGACAGGGAGTCACATCGCCTGCTCGGACTCCAGATCGTCGGCGCCCTCGGTGCGGAGATCGCGAAGCGCGTTGATATTGCAGCGACCGCGATCTTTCACCAGATGCGCGTCGAGGAGATGAGCGAGCTCGACCTCACCTACACCCCACCGCTCGGCAGCCCATGGGACGCGGTGCAGATCGCGGCACAGGCGTGGTCTCGAGCGGCCAATGCCAGCGATTCCGGGAGCTGACAGCGCACACCAGTCACCGCAGCGGAGCGGAGCCGGCAGCACCGGAGCCGCGCCGAACGAATGAGCGAACCTAGCTCGCGGCGTGTTGCGCTACAGAACGGTATCGACCAGTTCAGCGATTGCAACGCGCCGTTGTTCGTGACTGGCGAGACGGATCGCCGACATGATCTCCTGGCAGCGCAACGCGTCGAGAAAGTTGGGTGCCGGCGAGGTCCCCGAGGCAACTCCCTGTAAAAAGGAGCGCACGAACAGACGAAAGGGCGCCATCCGTTCGTCTCGGGGATCGTCGATGGGTGCATATCGCGCGGGCACCTCGAGGGGGACGAACCTCTCATCCCCCTGCCGTGCAAACAGAACCTCTCCTCGTGCGGGTGGATTCGGACCCGACTGCGGCGTAAGGATGGTGCCATCGTCACCGATGATGCGCATCGAGGACTCTGTCTGAAAGGGCGTCGCTTTGGAGCCGGAGAAGAGCACGGTCGCGCCGCTCTCGCAGATGAGCGCCACGTGCAGTGTGTCATCAGCGTCTGCGGTGACGGTCTCTCCACCATCGCGACGTAACGGCGCAATCGTGAGAAGGCTCCCCTCTACAGCGACAACCTCACCGAACCAATGCCGAACGGCATCGAGGTAGTGCGAGCCCGGACTAAAGAGAAGGCCGCCACCAAGGGCTGCTCGATCGTTCGATGCGCGGTATTCCGGCAGTTCGCCAGCGGGCGCCGTCGGTCCACGGAAGAGGCGCACCTCGCCGAGCAATGGTGTTCCTACCCGACCCTCACGCACGAGATCAGCGACAAAGGCACGACCAGAGGAGAAGCGAAATTCGTGCGCCACCATTGCGGTCAGTCCCGAGGTGATCGCCCTCGATGACATCTCACGTGCCTCGGTGAGGGTGAGCGCAAAGGGCTTCTCACAGATGAGGTGCTTTCCCGCCGCGATCGTATCGAGCGTCATCGAGTAGTGAAGTTGCGGCGGCGTCACGATGCTCACCGCGTCGAGGTCGTCCATGGCCAGCATCTTCGCGAAATCGGTAAAGACCTCTGGAATGGCGAAACGCTCTGCCACCGCGGAGGCGCGGTCGTGGTGACGGGAGCAGACGGCGACGACTTCGAGTCCCTCACTCTGGAAGGAGGGGATGTGGACTCGCGCACCAAAACCGAGTCCCACAATGCCAATTCGTAGTGCCATCTCCTACCTCCCCCGAGAATGGTTGTGACACTTCATGAGCGCTGCCGGTATCGATCCAGCGAAGCGATACCGGCAACCCACACGGTGTTGCGCAAAGGTTTTAGATGCCCCGGACCTGGTGGACATCGAGGATGCCCGCCTCGCCGCGCAGCGCGGCGATCGTCGCCTCATCGGTCGTTCCATCGGTAGCGATCGCCATCAGCGCCGTACCGTCGGCGCTGCTCTGCTGAGCGACTGCCATGTTCACGATGCTCACGCCAGCGGCACCCAACTTCGTGCCAACGATGCCGATCATCCCTGGTCGGTCATCGTTGCGAACAACGAGCAAGCAGTTTGCCGGCGAGAGGTCAAGGGTATGGCCATCGATTGCGACAAAGCTTGGCTGATTTGCAAGTCCGCCGCGGAGCGTTCCCGAGACGGTGTGGTCAGAGGAGCGAACCGTAATGACGTTGTGGCGATCGACAGAGGTTGCGCTCTGGCTCTCGCGAACCTTGAGACCGCGCTCATCGGCGATACGAGGGGCGTTCACGTATGAGACAGGCTCCTCCGTCACGACGCCAAGTACACCCTTCAGCACTGAAAGTGTCAGGATCGAGGTGTTCTCACCGGCGAGTACTCCCTCAAACTCCACGTCCAAAACATCTGGCTGACCCTCACAGAGTTCGGCGAGAAATCGGCCGAGGCGCTCAGCGATACCGAGGTAGGGACGGACCGCCTCAGAGGCGGCACCGGCGGAGACGTTGACCGCATAGGGAACGAAATCACCATTGAGCGCGAGCACGATCTGCTCAGCGATCTGCTCGCCTGCCTTGTCCTGTGCCTCCTCGGTACTCGCACCGAGGTGAGGGGTCACGATGACGCCCGGAACGCCAAAGAGCACCGAGTCGGTGCAGGGCTCAGAGTCAAAGACGTCTAGCGCCGCGCCGGCCACGTGGCCGGAGATAATCGCATCGGCAAGATCTTGTTCAACGATGAGTCCGCCTCGGGCAGCGTTCACAATGCGTACGCCGCGCTTGGTCTTTGCAAGGAGCTCGGCGTTGAATAGACCCGCGGTCTCCTTCGTCTTGGGAAGGTGAATGGTGATGAAGTCCGCACGCGAGATGAGCTCATCGAGTGAGATGAGCTCGACGCCCATCCGCTTTGCCCGCTCCTGCGTCGTATAGGGGTCATAGGCGATGACGTGCATGCCAAAGGCCATCGCGCGCTGCGCGACGAGCGCGCCGATGCGTCCGAGGCCCACAACTCCAAGTATCTTTCCGTGAAGTTCGACACCCTCCCACTTCGACCGCTCCCAACGACCAGCGACGAGCGCACTGTGGGCCTGTGGGATATTGCGTGCCTGCGCGAGCAGGAGCGCAAAGGCATGCTCCGCGGCGGAGAGAATATTTGACTCCGGGGCGTTCACAACCATGACGCCAAGCTGCGTTGCGGCCTCGATGTCGACATTGTCAAGACCGACACCGGCGCGACCGACGACCTGAAGGTCAGTGCCTGCGGCGAGGAGCTCTTTGGTGACCTTGGTTGCGCTTCGCACAACGAGAGCGTTCGCGCCCTTGATGATCTCCAGAAGGCTCTCTGGGGTCCACTCCAATGCTTCGACGACCTCGTGGCCAGCTGCAGCCATCGCGTCAAGACCCGCCTGGGCCAACTTCTCGGTGACGAGGATCCTTGCCATTACCTCTCCTTGTGTCGGTCAACCTCGGCGAGGAGGACCTGCGAACTCGCTTCACCACCGCGACCGCAGAGCGGCGCGCGACCCCCGTCGGTGAGTGATTACTTCCGTTCCAATCTACCCGAGTAGTCCGGGTCCTCCCACTCCTCCGGATAGTCAAAGTGCCGGTAGAGGGGTGCGCATTGCGCCAAATTCTTTGCGATCAGTCGGTCGAGGTTGCAAGCAGTGCAGCGACACGGCGGACGCCCTCCTGCATATCCGCATCCGCCAGCGCATAGGAGAAGCGACCATACCCAGGTGCGCCGAAGGCCTCGCCGGGTACGAAGGCAACCTTCGCCTCTTCGAGCACTATCTCCGCGAGCTCCAGCGTCGATGTGGGTCGTCGCCCGTTGATCGACCGTCCGAGTACCCCGACAAAGGAGGGGAAGGCATAGAACGCACCCTGGGGCTCAAAGCAGGTCACACCCTCAATCTCGTTCAGCATCGTGTAAATGGTCTGACGGCGCCGGTCAAAGGCCTCGCGCATCATCGCCACCGCAGAAAGATCACCCTCCAGGGCACAGATCGCGGCGCGCTGCGCCACATTATTGACGTTCGAAGTCTCATGCGATTGGAGGTTGGTTGCCGCGTTTATGACGTCAACGGGCGCAATCATCCAACCCACACGCCAGCCGGTCATCGCATAGGTCTTTGCAACGCCGTTCACCACAATGCAACGATCAGCGATCTCAGGGACGACGACCGGTAGCGAGTGCTGTTCGTTGTCTCCGTAGACGAGGTGTTCGTAGATCTCGTCAGTAAGCACCCAAAGACCTCGATCCACGCAGTACTGCCCGATCGCCTCGACCCCGGCTCGGTCATAGACCGCGCCGGTCGGATTGGAGGGGCTGACAAAGACGACCATCTTCGTCCGCTGAGTGAGGTACTGGTCTAAGAGCTCGGGTGTGACCTGAAAACCGGTGGACTCATCGGTCGGCACTATGACGGGGATTCCACCCGCAAGTGCGATCGATTCCGGGTAGGTGGTCCAGTAGGGGGCCGGGACCAGCACCTCATCGCCTGGATCGATCACCGTGGCAAAGGCATTCGCGATCGCCTGCTTGCCACCGTTCGCGACGAGCACCTGTTCTGGCGTGACGAGATAGTTGGAGTCACGGAGCGTCTTCTTTGCGATGGCGGCCCGCAGTTCCGGAAGCCCCGCAATAGGTGTGTAGCGATGATTCACCGGATCGGCGCAGGCAGCGATAGCGCAATCGACGATCGACTGAGGGGTAGGAAAGTCAGGCTCACCAGCTCCGAACCCAATGATGTCAAGTCCGGAGGCCTTCATCGCCTTCGCCTTTGCGTCTATCGCGAGCGTCGCCGAGGGCGCGACCGCGCCAACACGTCGGGAAATTCGGGAGCGAGGCGTAGTGTCAATGGGGTTCGTTTGTGAGGTACCGGTCATACCTGACATGCTTACACAGACAACTTGAGGGGAAAAACCGAGCACGGGAAGGGGTCCCGTCATCACCACTGGAGAGGTACATGGCATCGATTGAACTACCCAAGGAGCTCCTTCCCGCAGACGGCCGATTCGGGGCGGGACCATCGAAGGTGCGCAGCGAGGCGCTGGCAGCTCTCATGGCCGTCGCGCCGACGTACTTGGGAACCTCTCACCGACAGGCGACGGTCAAGGACGTCGTCGGTCGCGTACGTAAGGGTGTGAGCGAACTGTTCTCGCTTCCCGAGGGTTACGAGGTCGTTCTCGGCAACGGTGGCTCTACCGCCTTTTGGGACATTGCCACCTTTGGTCTTATCGAGCGGAAGAGTCAACACCTTTCATTCGGAGAGTTCTCCTCAAAGTTTGCGCAGTCCTCGGAGATGGCTCCCTTTCTTGAGGACCCTTTCGTGATTACCTCGACAGCGGGTACGCACCCTGAGGCGATCGCGCAGAGCGATATCGACCTCTACGGGCTCACCCACAACGAGACCTCAACTGGCGTGATGATGGAGATCGCTCGCCCACGCTTTGCCGATGGCAGCGTCGCTGAGGGACTCGTTTGCGTCGACGCGACCTCAGCCGCCGGTGGTATCCGTGTGGACATCACCGAGACCGACATCTACTACTTCGCGCCTCAGAAGTGCTTTGGCTCCGATGGTGGACTTTGGACGGCGATCATGTCACCAAAGGCACTGGAGCGAGCAAAGGCGATCGGTGCCTCTGAGCGCTACATTCCGCCGTTTTTCGACCTAAATATTGCGATCGACAACTCGCGCCTCGATCAGACCTACAACACCCCCGCGCTGGTCACCCTGCTTCTCTTTGCAGAGCAATTGGAGTGGTTCAACACAAATGGTGGCCTTGAGTGGTCGGCATCGCGTTCGGACGCCTCCTCCTCCACGCTCTACGCGTGGGCAGAGGCCTCGACGGTCGCGACCCCCTTCGTCGAAAAGCCAGAGGAGCGCAGTCGAGTTGTCGGCACCATCGACTTCGCGGAGGGTATCGATGCGGCAGCGATCGCAAAGGCACTGCGCGCAAATGGAATCGTCGATACCGAGCCCTACCGCAAACTGGGTCGTAACCAGTTGCGCATCTCTATGTTCCCTGGCATTGAGCCAAGCGATGTCGAGAAACTCACCACCTGCATCGACTACGTGGTCGAGCGCCTCGGCTGAGCGGCAGCGCCCAGCCTCGCTGCGGCAGAGGAGTCGCGCGCCTGATGCGGTACGGGGCGCCTTGGAAGGGAAACCGGGTACAGAGCAAAGCCCCCTCCTCCAGAACGGAGGAGGGGGCTTCTCACTCCCGATCATGGGTTTGTACTAAGACTCCAGACCACCCGAGATGTCCTCAAGGCGCTCGCGACCCTTGGATATAAAGGGCATCATCGACCGAAGTTCCGCACCAATCTTCTCGATTGGATGCTGGCGGCCCTTCTCCTGGAGTGCGCGGTAGTTGGGAAGACCCTCGCGGTTCTCCTTGATCCACTCATCGGCAAAACGACCATCTTGAATCTCATCGAGCACCTTTCGCATCTCTGCACGAACAGCGTCGTTGATGATGCGCGGTCCACGGGTGAGATCGCCATACTCAGCGGTTGAGGAGATCGAGAAGCGCATTCCCGCGATTCCCTGCTCGTACATGAGGTCGACGATGAGCTTGGTCTCGTGGAGACATTCGAAGTAGGCCGACTCAGGCTGGTAACCAGCGGCAACAAGCGTCTCGAAACCAGCGGTGATGAGTGCAGTAAGTCCACCACAGAGCACGACCTGCTCGCCAAAGAGGTCTGTCTCGGTCTCCTCGGTGAAGGTGGTCTCGAGCACTCCCGCACGGGTACCGCCGTTTGCATCCGCGTAGGCGAGTGCGATTGCCTTTGCATTGCCGGTCGCGTCCTGCTCCACGGCGATGAGCGAGGGAACGCCGCCGCCCTCGACATAGGTACGACGCACGAGGTGACCCGGTCCCTTCGGCGCCACCATGGCAACATCTACACCGGCGGGCGGCACGATGGTCTTGTAACGGATGTTGAATCCGTGAGCGAAGAGCAACATGTCACCAGGAGCGAGATTCGGCGCCACGTCGCGCTCGTAGACCTCTGCTTGATCGGTGTCAGGAAGCAGCAACATGATCATGTCTGCCTCCTTCGCAGCGTCAGCGATATCCAGCACCCGAAGACCGGCTGCCTCAGCCTTGGCGCGCGAACTCGATCCAGCACGGAGACCGACGCGCACATCAATTCCTGAGTCGCGCAGGTTCAGCGCATGTGCGTGCCCCTGTGAGCCATAACCGATGATGGCGACCTTACGGTTTGCGATCAGCGAGCGGTCAGCATCTTTTTCGTAGTAGAGCGTCGGCATGGCCTTTGCTACCTCTTTCCCTTGTTCATCGAAATTCCCCGCCTGTTCGGGGTCATATTCACTGCGACAACGTCCCCCAGCGGGAAGGTTGTCCTAACTCAGCTTCGCGAGCGCGACGGCGCCCGTGCGCTGGAGCTCGGAGATGCCATACGACCTTAGCTTTTGTTCAAAGTCATTCAGAATCGCGGGATCCCCGGCAAGCTGCACCATGGTCGTCTCGCTCCCTCGGTCGATGATGGTCCCGCCAACGCGTGCGACAAGGTCATCAAATTCCTGATCCCCAGCGCCGACCGAGACCGTGGCAAGCAAAAGCTCTGCCTTGTTTGCATCTGCAGGATCGAGCTCGGTGATCGCGACCACGTTGATGAGCTTGTCCAGCTGATCGATCACCTGCTGCAAGAGGTTGGACTCCACATCCACAACGATCGATACACGGGAGAAACGCTCGTCATCTGTCGGTGCCACCGCGAGCGAGATGATGTTGTAGCCACGACGCGAGAACAGGCCCGCAATGCGGAGCAGCACACCTGCTTTGTTCTCTACCGTTGCAGTAACCAGGTGATGTCGCGAGGCTGAGGTCATCGCGGCTCACCTGCCAGGCTTGGGTGAACCAAGATGTCGTCATTTGATGCACCTGCAGGCACCATGGGAAAGACCTGCTCCATAGAGTCAGTGCGGAAATCGATCACGACAGGGCGGTCGGTAATCGCATTGGCGGCTTCAATTGCCGCTGCGACATCTTTGGGATCCGTCACTCGAATTCCCACGCATCCCATCGCCTCTGCCCACTTCACGTAGTCGGGAAGGTCAGGGGAGAGATAGACCTCGGAGTAACGCTGCTCGTAGAACATGTGCTGCCACTGGCGCACCATGCCGAGGTAGGCGTTGTTCAAGATCGCGATCTTGACGGGGATCTGTTCGGCCGCGGCGGTAACCAGCTCCTGCGCCGTCATCTGGAAGCAGCCATCGCCGTCAACGGCCCAGACCATCTTCTCCGGGCACCCGACCTTCGCTCCAAGTGCAGCGGGAACGGCGAAGCCCATCGTGCCAAGGCCACCGGAGTTGACCCAACTTCGTGGCTCCTCAAATGACCAATGCTGCGCTGCCCACATCTGGTGCTGACCGACGCCGGAGACGAGGATGGTGTCTCGAGGCGTGAGACGACGCAGCTCCTCCACCACAAATTGAGGCTTAATCCGGCCGATCACACCGGGAGCGCTCTCGCCCTTGCCCTCGTACGTATACGGGAATCGGGCCTTCCAATCCATACAGGTGTCAACCCATGTCGAGATGTGCTCGCGGATAGAGAGGTCCGGGTCACCGGCGAGACCACTATTCAATTCCTCGATGGCCAGTCGACAGTCAGCGACGATCGGAACATCCGGGCGGCGAACCTTTCCAATCTCCGCGCGATCTATATCAACGTGGATCACCTTGGCATCACGAGCAAAATCTTCCACCCGGCCAGTGACGCGATCATCAAAACGTGCACCAAGAGCGATGAGCAGGTCACAGCGCTGTATCGCTGTCACCGCGGGATAGGCACCATGCATACCCGGCATGCCGAGATGTAGCGGCTCAGAATCAGGGTAGGCACCGCGCGCCATAAGCGTGGTCGTCACAGGAATTCCCGTGAGCTCAACGAGACGAGCAAGCGCTGGCCCGGCATCAGATTTGATTACTCCGCCTCCGACGTAGAGCACAGGTCGATCCGCGCTCTTCATTAGGGCGACCGCCTCGGCGATTGCCGCCGGATCGGGCTCGCCTGCTGTGCGATATCCAGGAAGGTCGTGAGCGTCGGTCTCCTCGTAGTCAATCGTCGCAGTGGCGACATCTTTTGGAAAGTCGATCAAAACTGGTCCTGGACGACCGGTGGTTGCAACATGAAACGCCTCAGCCACAATTCGAGCGATGTCATTCGCATCCGTGATGAGCCAGTTGTGCTTTGTCACCGAGGCGGTAATACCAGTGATATCGACCTCTTGGAATGCGTCGGTGCCCATCGATGTCGTCGCCACCTGACCGGTGATCACGACGATTGGAACCGAGTCCATGTAGGCATCCGCGAGGGCGGTGACGATGTTGGTGGCACCAGGACCACTTGTCACCATGGCGACACCTGGACGTCCTGTGACCTGTGCGTAACCCTCAGCTGCGTGCCCCGCACCCTGCTCGTGACGCACAAGGATGTGCCGAATCGAAGAGTCGATGATTGGGTCGTAGACAGGCAGAATTGCACCACCAGGCAGGCCGAAGAGTACCTCGACGCCCTGGCGCTCGAGACTCTTGATTAATGCCTGTGCTCCGGTGAGTTTCATGGCTCCCCTCGACTCTTCCTCATGTTGTCAGCCCCCCAACACGGCACACCATCCTAGGGGGGAAATAAAAACGACCTCCCACAGGGGAGGTCGCGAGCGCACTTCGGCGTTGGCCGAGGTGCGCTAGCTCACTACTACTTCCAGTGCGATGGTGGTCACGTCCTCGATCTTAGTGCCAATTTTTATATTGACCAAGCGGCAAACTATGGCGCCGGAAAGTACCGGTTGACGGCACCAACGGAGTCACGCTCACGAGCGTCACTATTACGGTGTCCAACCCTCCCAAACGATAGCTGTCGGGTAAAACCCGCAGGAATCTGCGACCTAGGCGCCCTGGGGTTCGGCCGCCTCAATGTGGAGGTAGGTCTCACCTGAGGCAAGACAGGCGCTGAATGGGAAGGGCACAATCTTCGAGGTTGCAGCACCTGGAGCGAAGACGCGGATGCCTGCGGCGCCCGTCACGCGACAGAATGAGGCGGGGTAATTCGCGGTATCGGCGATCTGCACAATTGCCTTGGCGCTCATTCCGCGAGTCAGCGTGATCGGCCGCACAGCGATGACACGGTCACGGGTCGCTGCAGCACCAATCTGGTGCCCGGAGAGATTTACTGCCGAGATCCCGGGATAGCCCTGCAGCGCACAGGTCCCGCCAAAATTGGTGAATTCAAGGTTGTAGTAGGTACTTCCCGCTGCCCTGCTGCCCTGTGTATTGAGCCAAATCACCAGCTTTGCCATCGTGCAGATTGGTGTCACTGACGCCACCGCTCGCGCCGAAGTCGTGGCACTGGCGACCATCGGGCTTAGTCCGAGCCCGAGTACCGCACCGACGATTGTGCGATATGCACCACTCCTGTAGGACTTCCACATACCGTTCTCCTCTGGTCTAACTCGAGCCAAACTTAGTGCCGAGGTCACCAAATTAAGGGTCAGTGATTGTGTCCGGCGTGGTCGCCATGATCATGGTCGTGCGCACTCTCGGTGCTTTCGATCTCGCGTCGCACCTCGTCCATGTCCAGCTCTCTCGCCTGACGGATCACGTCGACCAGCGCCTCCTCTGGGAGCGCGCCGGGCTGGGAAAAGAGCACCGTTCGTTCGCGGATCACCATCAGCGTGGGGATCGACTGGATGTTAAATGCGCCGGCAAGTTCACCCTGAGCCTCGGTGTCGATCTTCCCAAAGACGGCATCCGGGTAGTCGGCGGAGACCTTCTCAAAGATCGGCCCAAATGTTCGGCAGGGTCCGCACCACGAAGCCCAAAAATCTAAGACAACAAAGTCGTTATCGGTAACGAGATCGTTGAAATTCTCCGCGGTTACCTCAGTAGTCGCCAATGCTGCTCTCCTTTGCTGCGTGGTCCTATCTCACCTCGCGTGCGCGCGAACTGAGTTATGCCTCTGTGATCGCGCCCCGTTCGGCTCCGGTCGCAAGACGAGCGTATTTTGCAAGCACACCGGTCGTGTAACGGGGCGCTAGTGGCTTCCAGTCAGCACGACGACGCTCCAGCTCTTCCTCATCGACCATGAGGTCGATCACGCCAGTCGTTGCGTCGATGACGATTCGATCGCCCTCGAAGACCAGCCCGATCGGTCCACCAATACTTGCCTCGGGGGCAACGTGCCCGATGCAGAACCCTCGCGTGCCTCCCGAGAAACGACCGTCGGTGACGAGCGCACAACTTCCACCGAGCCCTGCTCCGGTCAACGCACCGGTGATCGCCAACATCTCGCGCATTCCAGGACCGCCCTTTGGTCCCTCGTAGCGGATCACGATCACGTCGCCGGAAAGGATACGTCCCTCCATGATCGCATCCATCGCTGGCGCCTCGCCGTCAAAGACACGCGCCGGTCCATCAAAGGCGGTGAGGTCCGTTCCGGCGATCTTGACGACGGCACCCGAAGGCGCGAGCGAGCCTCGGAGGATGACGATCCCGCCCTGGAGGTGGATCGGCGACTCCATCGGATGCACGACCACACCATCGGGAGCTGGTGGATTCAGCCGCTCCAGGTTCTCCCCCATGGTGTAGCCGTTGCAGGTAATTACATCACCGTGAAGGTGACCCGCATCGAGCAACATCTTCATGACGACGGGAACCCCTCCCACCTTGTCGAGGTCGAGCATGTGGAACTTCCCATGGGGTTTCATGTCGGCGAGGTGAGGCACCCGCTTCCCGATCCGCGAGAAGTCATCCATGGTGAGATCGACCCGTGCCTCGTTTGCAATCGCAAGAAGATGCAGCACGGCGTTGGTCGAACCGCCGAGCGCCATCGTGACCGCGATTGCATTCTCAAAGGCCTTCTTGGTCATGATCTGTCGTGGACGGATGCCAAGCTCGAGTTGGCGAATAACCGCTCGGCCCGAATCAAAGGCAACCTCGTCACGACGACCATCGATCGCCGGAGCGCTCGCTCCCGCGGGAAGTGACATTCCGATCGCCTCACCGATGGAGGCCATCGTGTTCGCGGTAAACATTCCAGCGCATGCACCCTCGCCCGGGCAGGCGTGACGCTCGATCTGATACAGCTCCTCGTCATCGATCTGACCGGCCGCGTGCGCGCCGATGGCCTCAAAGACCGAGACGACATCGAGCGTCTTGTCGAGATAGTGACCCGGCATGATCGAACCGGCGTAGACGAAGACCATGGGAAGGTCGAGACGAGCCGCCGCCATGAGCATCGCGGGAAGGGACTTGTCACAGCCCGCAAGACCGACGAATCCGTCGAATCGTTCTGCATGCATGACCGTCTCGACGGAGTCAGTAATTACCTCTCGGCTGACGAGTGAGGCGCGCATGCCCTCGTGCCCCATCGAGATGCCATCGGAGACGGTGATCGTCAAGAACTCCAGTGGGTATCCACCCGCTGCGTGCACACCCGCCTTTGCACGCTGTGCGAGTCGATCGATCGACATGTTGCAGGGGGTGACCTCATTCCAGGTCGATGCGATACCAATCTGTGGCTTCGAAAAGTCCTCGTCGCGCATTCCAACGGCGCGCAACATGGCTCGCGCCGCCGCGCGACGTGGACCCTCGGTCACATCTTGGGAGTGAATTTTGAGGCCTTCGGGTGAGCTGTAATCAGGTGTCGTTGCCATAGTTCCAGCCTAGGTCTCGTCGATACGCAGGAGGAACTCCTCCTCACGCACCCTTTCGCAGAGCCAAGAGTTCCGCAACGACGCGGCCATTTGCCTGGCCCTTGGTCTGTTTCATCACCTGACCGAGGAGAAACTGCGCCACCTTCTCATCACCCTCAACGAAGCGCTGCCACTCCTGAGGGTTGGCTCCGATAATTCCATCGACGATGACCGCCAGCGCCGCGTCGTCGACCCCCTCGAATCCGAGCTTCGCGATCGCCTCCGCCGGGGTGGCGCCCGACTCGAGGATCGCCGCGAGAACTGACTTTGCCTGTGTGGCCGAGAGTTTGCCGCTCGATTCAAGGTGGAGAAGTTCGACGAACGATTCGACCTTCAACGCACGCGCATCCTCTGGACGACTCGCTGCCTCATTTGCTCCGCGCGCGAGGGCAAGTCGACCATCTGCGCCAGCGGCTATCGCGGCAACGACCAGCGCATCAATTCCAAGGTCGACCACCGTCACAATCTGATCGGCGATGGCATGCTCATCGACATCCGGACTCGCCGAACGTACCGCGGCGAGGAGCTTGCCTCGACGCTCACTTGGCATCGGCGGCAACGCTTCGCGGACCGCGGTGACCCACTCCGCGGAGGGAGCGATCGAAACAAGATCGGGCTCGGGGAAGTAGCGATAGTCGAAGGCCTCCTCTTTAGAGCGCATCGAAGAGGTCGTTCCCGTGTTCTCATTCCAGTGGCGGGTCTCTTGCACAACACGTCCACCATCTTCTAAGAGCTCGATCTGGCGCGCTGCCTCGTACTCAATCGCACGGCCAAGGCTGCGCAGCGAGTTCATGTTCTTGACCTCACAGCGGGTACCGAGCTCAGTGGTGCCCGAGCGACGAACGGAGACGTTTGCATCAACGCGGAGCGAACCCTCCTCCATCCGGCCGTCGGAGGCACCGGTCGCAACCAATATTGAGCGGAGCTCGCTCACATAGGCGCGAGCGTCCTCTGGCGAGGTGATATCAGGACGCGAGACGATCTCTACGAGCGGTACGCCAGCACGGTTGTAATCCACAAGGGAGTAATCCGCATCATGGATACGGCCACCTCCTCCCATGTGCGAGGTCTTTCCCGTGTCCTCCTCGAGGTGTGCTCGTTCGATTCCAACTCGCGTGCCGCTCGGAAGTTCGATGTAGCCATCCAAATTAATTGGCTCGTCATACTGACTCACCTGATAGTCCTTGGGCATATCGGGATAGAAGTAATTCTTACGGTGAAAGATCGACGGCTCCACGTGACAGTTCAGCGCAAGTCCGATCCGCATCGCGAATTCGACCGCAGTGCGATTGAGTACCGGAAGTGACCCCGGAAGTCCAAGACAGACGGGGCAGACATTCGTGTTTGGCGTCTGTCCAAAAGCATTTGCACAGCCACAGAAGAGCTTTGTCGCACTCTGGAGCTCGCAGTGAACCTCAAGACCAACGGTCAACTCCCAACCGGGTGCGATCTCCGTCAACGTGCACTCCCCTCAGACATCGCAACGGGACCGCGAACTCCCGTAGCCTGTGCCGCCTCTACTACCTGTGCCGCACGGAGCATCACCGATTCACCCAACGCAGGGCCAAGGAGCTGCACACCGATCGGCATCGCTCCCTCGCCGAGAGCAAAGGGCACGCTGACCGCTGGATGTCCCGCGAGGTTTGAGGGAATCGTATAGAGATCCGAGAGGTACATCGCGAGTGGGTCATCCACCTTCGCGCCAAAGGGGAAGGCGACGGTCGGCGTCGTCGGGCCGATCAGCACATCAAATTGTGCGTACGCGCGATTGAAGGCCTCGGCGACGAGGGTGCGGACGCGCTGCGCTTGGGCGTAGTAGGCGTCGTAGTAACCAGCGGAGAGTACATAGGTGCCGAGCATGATCCGCCGCTTTACCTCAGGACCAAATCCTGCCTGTCGAGTCGCCGCATTCATCTTTGCGACGTCGGGAGCATCGACCCGGAGGCCATAGCGAACACCGTCGTAGCGTGAAAGGTTGGAGGAGGCCTCTGCAGGAGCGATGAGATAGTAGGCCGCCAACGCGTTCATGAGCTCAGGTATCGCCACCTCCTCGACCGTTGCACCCCCGGCGCAGAGCGCCTCCGCGGCACCACGTACGGCCACCTCAATGGTGGCATCAGCATCGGTGAGAAAGTCAGAGATCACGCCGACACGGAGTCCCTCGACACCCTCACCGAGCGCCGCAAGGTAGGCGCTTGGCTGCGTTGGAAGCGAGGTGGAATCGCGGGGATCATGGCCGGCGATGCTCTCGAGCATCAGCGCCGCATCGGCGACCGTGTTGGCGAACGGTCCAATCTGATCGAGCGAGCTGGCAAAGGCGATTAGTCCGAAACGGCTGACGAGACCATAGGTGGGTTTGAGACCGACTGTGCCACAGAACGCAGCGGGCTGTCGGATTGAGCCACCCGTATCAGAGCCAAGTGACAGCGGCACATATCCCGCCGCCACGGCAGCGGCGCTCCCGCCAGAGGAGCCGCCCGGCACTCGACCGGTATCCCATGGGTTGCGCGAGGGACCAAAGGCAGAGTTCTCGGTCGACGACCCCATCGCAAACTCATCGAGATTTGTCTTTCCAACGGAGATGGCACCCGCCTGGTGGAGGCGCTGGACGACGGTGGCATCGTAGGGAGGAAGCCATCCCTCGAGGATCTTTGAGGAGCAGGTCGTCGCGATGCCGCGGGTGCAGAGATTGTCCTTGAGCGCGATCGGTACGCCAGCAAGGGGCCCCGGATCCTCGCCCTTGGCCACGGCTGCGTCGATCTCCTCCGCACGGGCCAACGCCTGCTCTGCCGTGATCTCATTGAAGCAGTGCAGCGTCGCCTCGTCACGGCCAATCTGTGTGAGCGACTCCTCGATGAACGAGCGTGCGGAGCGCTCGCCGCTCCGCACCGCAGCGGCGACCTCGGCGGCACTTGGTCGATCGAGCGGTGTCACGGTGCCTCCCCAAGGATGCTCGGTACGCGGAATCGTCCATCCTCGGCGGCAGGGGCCTGTGCAAGCACCTCGTCACGGTCGAGGCCCTCGATGACCTCATCCTCTCGGAATACATTTTCGAGCGCAAAGGCGTGCGAGGTAGGCGCGACACCCTCGAGATCGAGTGCGCGGATCGTGTCGATGTGCCCAAGCACGGAGGTGAGCTGAGTTGCGTAGCTTGCAACCTCCTCCTCGGTGAGCGCAAGTCGGGCGAGGGCGGCAACATACCGCACCTCCTCCGGGGTGAACTCCGCTGTCATGTGCGCCTCACTGCCTTTCGTGCAAACGCGACCGCGCGCTCCTCAATCAGGGAAGCGTCGTTGTCAACGGTCGCCACGTGATAACTCTCAGCGAGGAAGAGTCGTTCGACCTCGCCGTGGACCCTGTCAACGATAGTGTCACCGCTCGCCGGCGGCACCACGTGGTCCTCGCGGCTCGTCATCAACAGAATGGGGCATCGCACGAGGTGCAGCTCTGCCGCTACCTCGGCGGCGCCCGCAGAGAGCGACAAAAGGGCGCGGATCGGCATACGGTCGTAACCACCACCGGTCGCTCCCGGTCGTTTTACATCAGAGTGTGGCGTTAGAAGGTACTCCCGTCCCTCCGCTAATTCCCGTGCGAGCGCCTCCTCCTGATCAGGGAGAAGTGGAGCGATAAACGGGTTGATAAGCACGAGGGCGGTGACCTCGGGGTGGCGTTCGGCGATCCAGAGCGCGAGCGTTCCCCCCATCGAGAGCGCCGCGACCACTACCTGATCACACCGCGCTGTGAGCGCCCGATAGGCCGCGTCAGCTGCCGTCACCCAATCGGAAAAGCCCGTCGCCGCGAGCTCCTCCGCCAGGGTGCCATGCCCGGGGAGACACGGAAGTGCAACGGTGAATCCGTCGTTACCAAAGGCGGTGGCCAACGAGCGCATCGAGGCGGGCTGTCCGGTGAACCCGTGGAGGACGAGTGCGCCGCGTCGGTCTCCCTCGATCTCGAGCGGCTCGGCACCGGGGAGGAGCGGGGGAGGCACGCTCACATGCTAACGACCCTCTCACCTGCTACTCCGTATAAGAACGGCGTTCTAATTGGGATCTGTGCTCGCTAACCTTGCCCTGTCGTTGGAGGCGTTCCTCGTCCGCTCCGAACATTCCGTTGTGGCGAACGCAGGCACCACCAGACACCACTTAATGATGAGAGAGGGGAGACAGAATGGCAACCTACGCCTTTCTCAGCCCAGAGTGGATTGAGCGAGCACGCAAGATCTATGAGGTCGCCGCGCAGCGCCATCGCGAGGACGAGAGCGATCCCGTTCCCAAGGTCACCTTGAACTTGGTCGTGACCTCCGTCCCCTTCCAAGAAGATGACCTCCTGGCCTTCGCGGACTCACGCGATGGAGCATTTCGTATCGAGCTTGGCCAACTCGAGAACCCTGATGCAACCCTCACCATCGACTACCGCGTCGCGCGCTCCATCTTCATCGCAGGAGATGAGGGTGCCGGTGTCCGGGCCTTCATGAGTGGCAAGATGCGGGTCTCGGGCAACCTTGCAAAGCTCCTCAGCCTGCAGGGTTACTCCTCAAAACACAAAAGCGACGAAGCGGCCGATCAACTCCGTGCGCTGACAGAGCTCACTAACTGATCAACTCGCTTGTGGACGCCGTCGCCTCCGTGCGCAGTGGGATCCGCCAAGGGCCTCCTCCACCTCAAAATCCTCCCCGTCTATTGCTCTAGAACGGGAGCGATCGCATCCGCCGCCGCGTCGCTCGGTAGCTCTCCGGTCGCGAGCAGGTGGCGGAAGCCCTCCTCGTTCACGATCGCGACGCCGAGCGCCTCTGCCTTGGTGACCTTTGCTGCCCCCGGCTCCTCACCGATAACGAGCGCAAAGGTCTTTGCGGAGACCGAACCCGGTGAGCGGCCACCGCGTGAGGTGATCGCCTCCTCGGCCTCGATTCGATTGAAGCCAACGAGCGTGCCGGTGACGACAATTGATCGACCCGCGAGGGGAGTTTCGCCGATCTGATCGCCTCGATAACGGTCGGAGCGGAACGATACCCCCGCGGCACGGAGTCGCTCGATTACCACGCGGTTGCTCGGAGCAGCAAAGAAGGCAATAACCGAGTCCACGATCGCGGGGCCGATGCCATCGATGGCGCCAAGCCGTGTGGCGTCAGCACTCACCAGTGCATCAAGGTCAATAAATTCTCGCGCCAGCGATTGCGCAATCGTGGGACCGACATGGCGGATGGAGAGACCGACGAGAAGGCGTGTCAGTCCTTGGTCACGTGCCGATGCGATCGATGACACCAGATTTGTCGCGGAGAGCTGACCAAAACCCTCGAGGCTCACAAGTCGGTCCTCCGCCAAAAGAAAGATGTCCGCAACATCATGTAGGAGTCCTTCGCGGATAAAGAGTTCGATCCGACTCTCCCCAAGACCCTCAATGTCCATCGCGGTGCGCGAGGCAAAATGAGCGATCCGCTGAACCTGCTGCGCGGAGCAGTCGATGTTCACACAGTAGGTATCACTCTCCCCCTCGAGGCGGATCAGTGTCGCCCCACAGGTGGGACAGAGCGTGGGGAACTGCCAGGGAGATGAACCGTCGGGTCGCATCGAAAGCACCGGCCCCACGACCTCGGGGATCACATCTCCCGCCTTCCTAAGGATCACTGTGTCACCCGGCCGCACATCTTTTAGCGCTACCTGATCGGCGTTGTGCAGACTCGCAAACTCAACCGTGGATCCGGCAACGAGCACTGGCTGCATCTTCGCGTAGGGGGTGGCCCGTCCCGTCCGTCCGATGGAGACGAGGATCTCCTCGAGCAGCGTCTCGCGCTCCTCCGGTGGAAACTTGTAGGCGATCGCCCACCGTGGCGCGTGTGCGGTCGCTCCGAGCGCCTGTTGCAGCGCCAGTTCATCCACTTTGATGACCGCACCGTCGATGTCGTAATCGAGTGTGTGCCGCTCCGTGAGGAGCTGATCGCAGAAATCAACCACTGCATCGAGTCCAAGGAGAAGCTTGATCTCAGGATTGACCGAAAATCCGGAGGCGCGAAGCAGCGCAAGAAGCTCCTGTTGACCGGAGACGCGGTACCGTAGATCGCCGCCGATGACCTCGCCGAGCTGATAGGCGAAAAAGCGCAGTGGTCGGGTCGCGGTGACTGCAGGATCTTTCTGGCGCAGCGACCCTGCGGCGCAGTTGCGCGGATTTGCAAAGGTGCGGAGGCCGAGCTCGATCTGGCGGCGATTGAGCTCATCAAAATCCGAGACCGGGAGATAGACCTCACCGCGGACCTCAAAGACCTCCGGAAGCTGTTGCGCAGCGCCCGGCAGTGCAAGGAGGTGGTCCGGTAGGTCGATGATGGTCCGCGCATTCGCGGTGACCTCCTCACCGACCCGCCCATCGCCGCGGGTCGCTGCCTGCACAAGTTGTCCTCTCTCGTAGCGCAGCGAGAGCGAGAGTCCGTCGATCTTCGGCTCCCCGACAAGCGCGAGCTCCTCCC
>CAIMWD010000093.1 GCA_903845085.1 uncultured Acidimicrobiaceae bacterium | reverse complement strand
CTACACCGTCGAGCAGATCTGTGCGGGCTTCGTCTACAACGAGCTCGAAGGCAAGGGCCTGTTCGGCCTCGCCGGCAAGCTGACCATCCAGCCGGAGTACCAACGCAACTACATCTACGCCGACGGTCATCATGACGTTGCCGTCATCGACTCACTGTTGAAGGGCTACCCGTTGGGGCTCATCTACTTCAACCGACCCGGCGCAGGTCTGTTGGAAGTGCTCGACGGCCAGCAGAGAATCACCAGCTTCGGAAGGTTCGTGACTGGCAAGTTCGCCATCACCGACGCCAACGGCATGCAGCAATACTTCGGTGGACTGTCCAAGGACCAGCAGGCGAAAATCCTCGGGTCGGAAATCCTGGTCTACGAGTGCGAAGGTGCCGAGTCGGAGATCAAGCTGTGGTTCAAGACCATCAACATCGCCGGCATGCCCCTCAACGACCAAGAGCTACTCAACGCCGTCTATTCGGGGCCGTTCGTTACTGCCGGCAAGGCGGAATTCTCCAACAGCCAGAACGCAAATGTCCAGAAGTGGGGTGCCTACGTCCGGGGGCCCGTAGACCGCCAGAAGTTCTGGGAGTGCGCGCTGGACTGGGTGAGCAAGGGCGACATCGACGACTACATGAGCAAGCATCGCCACGACAACAACATCACCGAAGTGAAGACCTACTTCAACACGGTCATCGACTGGGTGGCCGGCCTCTTCGTCTCCGTAGAGAGTGAGATGTGCGGCTTGGAGTGGGGCCGGCTCTACGAGCTATATCACAAGAAGCCCTACGACCCGGCGGTAGTCGATGCGGAAGTGAAGAAGCTCTACGGCGACCCCTACGTGAAGAACCGCCGGGGCATCTTCGAGTACATCCTGGGTGGCTCAACCGACACCAAGCTCCTCGATGTCCGTGTGTTCGATGCAGCCACGAGCCGCTCGACCTACGAGAAGCAGACGGCGGCTGCGAAGAAGAGTGGGGAGTCAAACTGCCCGCTCTGCGCCCTCGGTCACGACGCCAGCAAGGACAAGCTCTGGACCTTTGCCGACATGGATGCAGACCATGTGGCGGCGTGGAGCAAGGGTGGCCCCACCGTTGGTAAGAACTGCCAGATGCTGTGCAAGACACACAACCGGGCCAAGGGCAACCGGTAGCTACACCCGCAAACTCGGCTGACCCACCTTGTCTCTGATGGCGCCCTGCTTGCCGAGCTTGCCACCGTTGGAGTCGAGGTGCTCACGGATGGCTCGGGCGTAAATCAACGGGTCGTCGCACCGGTTGAGCCGCAGGCGGACCAACTCCAACAGTCGGTTCGTCCTCTCGGCATTGCGGTAACAGAACGCACGGGGCTCCATGAACTCCCGCACCTTCGCTAAGTGCTCATCGAGTGCCCCCGTCGAGTGGTGTTGGGGAAGACGTGCGCGCCGTCGCACTTGCTCACTGACCACCTCGTCGTAGCGGTCGGTCCAGTCCTCCACTCCGATGCCGCTCACGCCCTTCTTGAATGCCCGCCAACCTTTGAGGCTGTGGAAGGCGTCATTCAGCAGCTCCATCTCGGGGCTCCCAAACTTGGTGATGCCGTAAGGCGACATCCTCTTGATGACGCTCTCACGCAGGTGGTGCTCACACCTCTTGATGAACGCATTGGGCCAGACCTTCGAGACAGCGGCGATGATGGAGGCGTCTTCATCGCAGACGACCATCTTGGGCTCGCCCGGCAGACTTCGTAGCACCTCTTCCCAGTCATACTTTGTCCGAGTGGGTGTAGCCCGCAACATCCAGCAACGTCCCCGCTGGTGTCCCTCCGGGTAACCGTGGACGCCCAAGACACTGAACGCTCTTGTCGTCTCTCCGGTGCGGCGGTTGGTCACCATGAACCAGGTCGCATCCAACACGACTGTCTCGGGCCACTCTGGCTCGGCATACTCGTGTGCGACCACCGGCCCGAGAATCTCGGCCCAGTTGCACACCAACTGGGCACCGCAGTCGAACCGGCCACGGAAGCTGTGTGCCCGCATCCGGTCGGCGGCCTCTGTGTAGGACACCCCCTGACCAATCATGACCAGCGCGCCTGCGGCCTGTGCCACGGGGAACTCGTATCGCTGCACCACACGTGGCCCCTGGTGACTCGCCACGGTGTTCTCGCAGTGGTCACAGGAATGGCTCTCGTTCACGAGCCTGGGTAGAGCTCCGGCGAACTTGTGGGGCTTTCCCTGCGTGGGTATGCATCGGAACATCTGGCGTCGGTCATTGCCCGACCCGTAGGTTCCGTTCTTCACCACACGTCCGCCCGGATGCTCGCCACATACAGGTAGGTCCTTCGCTCCGCTGCCAATCGGTCGCCCTTTAGCCATACCACTACTATACCGGGAAACTCGACATAATCACCATGCAATCACACGGGGGGAATCGGTACGCCATCCTCTACCGGATCGGAAACGCAAAGAAGTCCGAAACCCGGGCCCGGCGCATCGACCAGTTCGTTGAAATGTTGGCTCGGGGTGAGACGGTTCATCTCCAGGCGCCGCGAACGACTGAGTAGAAGATTCAACGCTCCCACACCGCACCTTCTCGCCGGGTAGGTGGGGCACTCCGCCAGTCCACTCAGCGATAGGTGCTTGCTCTCGCGAGCGCTAGCCCCCGCTCATCTCCGAAGAGCTAGATTCGGCTCTTCGGATTCCGCAATTTCGATAACTTCCGGATCAGGGTGCTGCTCGAAGCGAGCATACCGAACTGGCGCGTACTTGGCTCGAAAGTGGTCACGTAAGCATGAGACCCCGCCAAAATCCGAGGAGCCTGTTTACCTGCGATTTCTTGGTGGAGACGACGGGGCTCGAACCCGTGACCTCTTGACTGCCAGTCAAGTGCTCTTCCAACTGAGCTACGCCCCCGTCTGGGAGTACCAGTCTAGCTGTTTCACTGCGGGAGCTCTCTCAGTGAAAACGAATGCACACACCTCCCTCATGGCCTATGCGTGCGTGACAGTATGGACGTCGGGCTTGGGATAATTGGGGGAGCGATGTCATGCCACGAGTGACGATGCCAGCAAAGGTGCAGGGATTTCGACCCAGCAACCTCGCTGCGCTCTCTTCATTCAAGCACCGCAACTACACCCTGTTTTTTTTGGGTCAGGTAATCTCCGTTGCCGGCACGTGGATGCAGACCGTTGCGCAGTCCTACCTCGTACTCAAGATTACGGGCAGTGGCGTCGATCTTGGACTCGTCCTCGCCATCAAGAACATACCGGTTATGCTGTTCTCCACTGTCGGTGGAATTATCACAGACCGAGTGCAGCGGATCAATCTGCTCTATTTCACGAACGCCGCTAATTTAATACTGAGCTCAATTCTCGCCTGGGATGTGCTCGCCGGTCACCCGACCATATTCTTTATCTACGCGATCGCGTTAGGACTTGGGATTGTCAATGCGATCGATAATCCTGCTCGACAGGTGATCATCTCTGATCTCGTTCCGCGAGGCGAGCTAAATAACGCAGTCTCCCTGAACTCCGTGCAGACCAACGGGGGACGGATTCTCGGACCAGCAATCGCCGGCGGCATTATCGCGTTCTTTGGACTTGGAACCTGCTTTGCCCTCAACGCTGCCTCCTACATTGTGGTGATCGGTTCCCTATTGCTTATGCGGCGAAGCCAATTTCAAAATGTCACCAAGGCGGCACCGGAGAAGGGGCAGATCCGTGCTGGTTTTCGCTACGTCCGCTCTCAGGCCGATCTCTATCTTCCACTCATTCTTCTCTTTATCGTTGGCCTCCTCGTCTGGGAATTCGCCGTCTCCATTCCCCTGATCGCGAGCCGAACCTTTCACGGAGGTCCCGCGGTCTATGGCTACCTCTTCTCCCTGCAGGGTCTTGGGGCGGTTATCGGCGGATTTGTTGTCGCCTCCCGCCCCGCAGCCACTAACCGAGGGCTGACCTGGACCGCCATCGGCTGTGGTATCGCCTGCATCCTCGCTGGTGTTGCGCCAACAATTACGACGGAATACGTGGTCATGGTCGCCGTCGGCTACACCGTTGTCTCTTTCAATTCGATCGCGAAATCACAGCTCCAGCTGCGATCCAGCTCGGAGATGCGTGGCCGAGTCATGTCGATCTGGACGCTCTGCTGGGTTGGCACAACGCCGATCGGTGGACCTCTCCTCGGGTTGATCGCCGATCACCTTGGTGCCAGATGGGTCTGGTACCTCTCGGGTGCACCACTCCTGATCGCGGGGATCGTCGTCTTGCCCGCCATGGTGCGACTTGATAACGCGACACCGTCGGAATCGCACGAACGCTCCCACGAACTGTCGGATGAGGTGAGACCCGCCACCGCTCCACCAATATCTTCGTGACGCATCCGAGTGGGCACGAGACACTCGCTATCGTGTAACGGTGGCGAAACACTATGACGTACAGGCAGCGGAGACCCGTTGGCAGGCCCGCTGGATCGACGAGGGCACCTACCAGATCGAAAATGACGATCCGCGCCCTCCCTACTATGTGCTCTCGATGTACCCCTACCCGAGCGGTCAGGCACACCAGGGTCATGTGCGCAACTACACCTTTGGGGATGTCCTCGTCCGATTTCGCACGATGCAGGGGTTTGGCGTCCTCTCCCCCTTCGGCTTTGACTCCTTCGGGCTTCCCGCAGAGAACGCCGCAATAAAGGGTGGCGACCATCCGCTCGCCTACACCGAGGCACGGATCGCCGAACTCAAGGCAAGCGTGCTACGACTCGGCGCCGTCTATGACTGGCGGCGCGAGATCCGGAGTCACGATCCGGAGTACATCCGATTTAACCAGATCATCTTCACTCACCTTTTCAAGAATGACCTCGCCTACCGCAAGGGCGGCATCGTTAATTGGTGTCCTGGGTGCCAGACGGTGCTGGCCAATGAGCAGGTCGAATCCGACGGAACCTGCGAGCGATCGCATGACCTTGTGGAGCGGCGCAGCCTTGAGCAGTGGTTTCTCCGAATTACGAATTACGCCGATGAACTCCTTGATGCACTCGATGATCTCGACTGGCCTGACCGCGTAAAGACGATGCAGCGCAACTGGATCGGTCGGTCCGAGGGCGCGAGAATCACCTTCCCAGTCGAGGGTGCCAAGGATCTCAGCATCGAGGTGTACACCACCCGTCCCGACACCAGTTTTGGCGCGACCTACCTCGTTCTCGCGCCGGAGCATCCCCTCGTGGATCGCGTGACGACATCTCTGCAACAGGGCGAGGTCGAACGTCTCCGCGCGCTCGCTGCGCAACAGTCAGACATTGAACGTCAGTCGACCGAGGGCGCACTCGAAAAGCGCGGCGCCTTCACCGGCAGCTATGCCATCAACCCCTTTACGAAGAGTCCGATTCCGATCTATATCGCCGACTACGTGCTCGCCAGCTATGGCACGGGCGCCATCATGGCGGTCCCCTCTGAGGACGACCGCGACTTTGCCTTCGCGACGATATATGACCTGCCAATTATCCGCACCGTGGCGCCGCCAGAGGAGTTTGCCGGTGGCGCCTACGCGGGCGATGGCCTGCACATTAACTCCGGCTTTCTCGATGGTCTGCGTATCGCCGAAGCGAAATCACGGGCGATCGACTGGCTCGAATCTGAGGGATTTGGCGAGCGCTCGGTTCAATATCGACTGCGTGACTGGCTGATTAGTCGTCAGCGCTACTGGGGTTGCCCGATCCCTGTCGTTTACTGCGACAGGGACGGTATCGTCGCGGTCCCGGAGGAGCAGCTGCCGATTCTGCTTCCTCAAGATGTGGAGTTTCTCCCGACAGGAGAATCGCCGCTCAAGCACCACCCAGACTTTCTCCACACCACCTGCCCAACCTGTGGCGGACCAGCGCGGCGCGAGACCGACACCATGGACACCTTCGTGGATTCCTCCTGGTATTTTCTGCGCTTTACTGATCCATTCAACACGGTGGTACCAGTCAACTTCGACGCGGCTCGACACTTCATGCCGGTCGATCAATATATCGGCGGCATCACCCATGCCATCATGCATCTTCTCTACTCTCGCTTTTTCACTCGGGCACTGGGCGACATCGGTCTGAGCCCGAGTGAGATCCGCGAGCCCTTCTCGCAGCTGTTCTGCCAGGGGATGATCCGCCTTGGTGGAAAGGCGATGTCAAAATCGCGCGGGAACGTCATCTCGCCGAACGACTACTTCAAGAGCGTGGGCGCAGACGCGCTCCGCCTGTTCCACCTCTTCGTTGGACCACCGATCGACGACATCGACTGGGGCGACCAGACGAACGAGATCATCGATGGGTGTTCTCGCTACCTCCGTCGAGTCTGGCGCCTCGCCGTCGATCCTGAGTCAACAGATGATGCCGTCGTGTCCGATGCGAAGGACCCAGCCGCAGAGACAGCGCTCTTGCTCCGTAACGTGCACCAGACCATCGCCAAGGTCACCGATGACCTCGCTCGCTATGGATTCAATACTGCGGTCGCTGAGTGTATGGCACTCACCAACGCCATTACACGTGCGGCGCGGACCGGCGTTGATCGCAGCACGATCGATGAGGCGATCGATGTGCTCCTCCGTCTTCTCGCACCCATGGTGCCCCACATCGCCGCTGAGGCATTTGAGGAGCGCCATGGGCGACACATCCATAAGGAGCCTTGGCCGGTCGCTGATCTTGCACTCGCCAAGGATGACCAAGTTGTGATGGTGATTCAGGTAAACGGTAAGGTGCGCGACCGTATCGAGGTCGACGCGACCATCGATGAGAGTGAGGCGACCCAACTGGCGCTATCACGCGAGATCATCGCCGCTGCGCTAGAGGGCGCCACACCGTCGCGCATAATCGCGCGACCGCCAAAGCTCATCAATTTCGTCCTTTAAGCCGAGGTCCTCTCGCGACAGGTTCACCGAGAGAGGAGACGACTCTGTCGGGGCGTGATCAAGCGTCTATGCCTCAACGACGCTGAGCCCATGGGCCACGTTGTTGCATCGGATCGTGCCACCTTGGTGCGCAACGACGATGTCTTCGAGCCGCGCGCCCATACGACCGGGGAGGTAAATGCCAGGCTCGATAGAGAAGGCGTGCCCACTCACCAGTTTCGTCGTATTGCCCTCCACCATGTAGGGATCTTCGTGCTCTTCGATCCCAATTCCATGACCAATTCGATGGATGAAGTAGGCGCCATAACCGGCAGCATCGATCACACTTCGACCTGCTGCGTCGATCGAGGAGCAGCTCGCCCCGACGGTGACCGACTCGACCGCATCTGCCTGGGCCCGCTCGAGCACGGCGTACATCTCTACCAGTTCATTAGAGGGTGGGCCCGTCACAATGGTGCGTGTGATGTCCGAGCAGTACCCGAGATCACCATCGAGCGATAGCGTGCCACCGAAATCGCAGACCACCGTCTCCGAGCGACCGATCCGCCGCTCGGCTGGCTCGTGATGAGGGCTTGCAGCGTTTGGGCCTGAACCAACAATTGCAAAGTTCACCCGTGAATGACCCTCCTGACGGAGGCGATCGCTGATCTCCTGAGAGACCTCACGTTCTTGGCGACCAATCAGCGCAATCTCACCACGGAGAAGTGCGGTGGCGACGCGATCTGCCGCTGCACCAGCTGCGCACAGCGCCGCTATCTCAAGATCATCTTTGATCGCTCGGATCGGCCCGGTCACTCGCGAGGCAGGAAGGTAGCGATCCGCGGGTAGTGCGCTCTGAATCCCAATCAAGAGACTTGCCCACATCCGATCGGAGACAGCAATGGAACTCGCTGAGCCAGCAAGTGTCGCTATCAGTGCGACCGCATCTTCCCCCTCACGCCAGGGGCGAAGGGAAAAGAGCGAGGGTTCGTCGACAACGCGTGGCGCCTCAAGAGCCGGAACAACAAGTGTCGCCTGTGCCTCTCGTGGCACCACAAGCACAGTAGGCCGCTCGAGCGGCATCGCTTCATATCCGGTCAACCAGGGAAGATCAGCACCCAGAGAGAGGAGGAGGAGATCGATTCCTTGGTCATCCATCGCTGCTCGCACCCGACCGAGACGCGCCCTCCGAGCACTGACGCGATCGTCCGAGGTCACGCCGATACCGATGCCGCTACGGAGGTTGCTGCTGCCTGTCGTGCGTGATAACTCGATCGAGTGAGCGGCGACGACTCAACGTGGGAAAAACCCATCTCGCGCGCTCGCTCGCCGATCTCCTCGAACTCATCTGGCGTCCAGTAACGCGCGACCGGGAGATGATGCTGCGAGGGCCGCAGATACTGCCCTATCGTCACAATGTCGACGCCCACTGAGGCGAGGTCGCGCAGTGCGGCGAGCACCTCGTCACGCTCCTCACCCATGCCCAGAATGATGCCGGATTTTGTCACGAGGCCGGCCTCCTTTGCTCGGGCAAGCACGGAGAGCGAACGTGCATAGGAGGCAGAGGGACGCGCCGCGCGCTGGAGTCGCAGCACTGTCTCCAGATTGTGATTCAAGATCTCGGGACGAGCGGCAAAGATCGTCGCCAGTGATTCATCTTTGCCGCGACAGTCGGAGATCAAAACCTCAATCTGGGTACCGGGGGCGGTGGAGCGGATCGCAGCGATCGTCTCGGCGAAAGCCCCTGCACCGTCGTCGTCGAGATCATCGCGAGCCACCGTGGTCACCACGGCAAAACTCAGACCCATCGCTCGCACTGCCTCCGCGACTCGACGTGGCTCCTCAGGATCGAGTGCAAGTGGGTGTCGCGTATCGACGAGACAGAATCCACAGGCACGGGTACATCGCTCGCCATTGATCATGAAGGTCGCCGTACCATCGGACCAACAGTCGTAGATATTTGGACATCCTGCCTCCTCACAGACCGTCACGAGATCTAGTGAACGCATTGTCTTGCGAAGTCGGAGGTAATCGGAGCCCATCTCTGCCTCGACCCGCAGCCATTCGGGCTTTCGCGCGGAGATCGTGACAGCGGTCGAGGTGTCGACGCCTGCCGATGCAAGGCGGCGGTGAGAGGCAGGAGCACGCCCTATCGCCGTCGCGGCCGACGTCGATTTTCCGACGCGCTCCTGCAATCGAACAGCCTGTGGCAGCGCGTTTGCGGAGAGGGAGTCCGTTGCCGTGGAGGGTGACGTCGCCTCCATGAGCTCTATTGTGCGCGGCAGCGCGGCAGCCTCACCCAAGTGACACCGTGCACGTTCGAGGACGACCTCGACAACCTCGGCCATCGAAACCTGCACGCCCTCGGCCGAGATGGAGGTCACGGCGGCATCGGGGATCCCGCAGGGAACAATGTGATCAAACATTGCGAGGTCCGGAGCAACGTTGAGAGCGAAACCATGCATCGTCCTTCCACGCGAGATTCGCACACCGATTGCACAGATCTTGCGGGGAGCCTCTCCCGCGGGTGTGATCCATACACCTGGACGATCCGCGATCCGGGTGGCGCCGTGCACGCCAAGTTCCGTGAGCGCCTCGATAATTATCGACTCCAGTGCGCTCATGTACTCAGGAACGAGACGTGGTCGGAGCGCCAACGAGATCAGCGGATATCCCACCAGCTGCCCGGGACCGTGATAGGTGATATCTCCACCACGATCAGTATCGACAAGGTCAGCACCGAGTGCGACAACATCGGAAAGAAGATTCTCGGGCCTTGCGCGCACGCCCCGTGTGTAGACATGCGGATGCTCGAGTAAGAGCAGGTAATCCTCGCTTGACTGGAAGAGCGCGCGCTGAAGCGCGTGCGCGTCTCGATATCGGACGCGCCCGAGCCAGCGCACTCGGAGAGGACGCTGGCTCATGGCATCGTCACGCAAGGTATCGCGCGCTTAGAGCTCGCTCGACCAATCGCGCGTCTCAAGGACGGTTGCGAGGTCACGCATAAAGAGCGCTGCGTAGCCACCATCGACCGCACGGTGATCGAACGAGAGTGCGAGCACACCAACTGAATGAATCGCGATCGACTCAGAGCCGTCGGACTGGGTCACCACTACCGGACGACGCTTGACGCCATCGGTAGAGAGGATCGCAACCTGAGGTTGGGCGATGATCGGAATCGTGATGAAGGTGCCATAGGGTCCAGGGTTCGTGATTGTGAAGGTACCACCGGTGATGTCATCAGCACCGAGCTTCCGCGAACGCGCGCGCGCCGCAAGATCTGCAATCGAACGCGCAATTCCGCGGAGCGACTGTCCATCGGCGTTATGTACGACAGGAACTATGAGACCTTCGGTCCCAAGGTCGACCGCGTAACCGATGTGAATGTCACGATGAACGATGAGCGCATTGTCCCCAACGGAGGAGTTGAGATGGGGGTAGTCGCGGAGGACGTCCACAACTGCGCGCGAGATAAAGGGAAGGTAGGTAAGGCTGACACCCTCCTCCGCCTTGAAACGGTCGCGATTCTTGGCACGGACACGGTCAATATTCTCAAAATCAACCTCACGAGCTACCAGCGTGTGCGCGCTGGTGGCCTTTGAACGGACCATGTGCTCCGCCGTTACACGACGGATCGCGGTGAATTGAATGACCTCGTCGCGCACACCAAGTGGTGCCGGCGGTGTGGTCAACCCAACTGATGGCGTAGCTGCAGGAGCCGGTGCTGGTGCAGCTGCAGGTGCAGGAGCCGCTGCTGGTGCTGGCGCCGCGGCTGGAGCTGGATTCACTGAGCGAGTGTCGATGAAGTTGAGAACATCGTCACGGGTAATACGTCCGCCCATTCCAGTTCCAGGGATAGCAGCTACATCGAGGCTGTTCTCTGCGATGAGCTTTCGGACCACCGGGGAAAGCAGTGCACCACGAGTGCCGTTGCTTGCTGCAGACGCTGGCACGGGAGCAGGAGCTGGTGCTGGTGCAGGAGCCGCTGCTGGCGCCGCGGCTGGAGCTGCAGGCGCCGGTGTCGGAGCAGGAGCAGGAGCCGGCGCTGCTGGAGCAGCGGCAGTTGCAGTTGCAGTTGCAGTTGCAGTTGCAGTTGCAGCGCCAGCTTCACCGATCACGGCAAGGCGAGCACCGACGTCAACCGTCGCACCCTCTTGTACCAAAATCTCGACGAGCACTCCGGACTCCGAGGAGGGCACCTCCGAGTCAACTTTGTCGGTCGATACCTCGAACAGAGGCTCGTCCTGTGCAACGTTGTCGCCGACCTTCTTCAGCCATCTGACAATTGTGCCTTCAGTTACCGTCTCGCCAAGCTGCGGCATGGTGATGTCAGCCAACGTGGAGACCCCTTCCTGTGAGCGCTATGACCGTCTCGCCGAAAGTTTCGGAGAACGACGGGTGCGGTTGAATGAACTGTGCGATCTCGTCAGGAGTTGCCTCCCAGTTAATCGAAAGATATGCCTGACCAAGCTGCTCGGTAACCCACGGACCGACCATGTGCACACCGAGCAGACGACCTGCACGGCCGTCAGAGGTCTTCTCCGCAATGACCTTAACCATGCCATCTGTCTCGCCAACGATACGGGCTCGACCGTTTCCGCCAAAGGGGTCTTTCTTGACGATGACCTCGTATCCGGCTGCCTTCGCACCCTCCTCAGTCATGCCACAGAAGGCGACCTCAGGGTGACAGTAGATGCACCACGGAACCTTCGAATAATCAACTGGCACCGCTGGCTCTTGCATGATCTCTTTGATCACGAGCACAGCCTCAGCGAAGGCGACATGTGCGAGCTGAGGGGTCGCCACAAGGTCGCCAACGGCAAACACACCATCGACCCCAGTGCGCATCCACTCGTCAACCCGAACGAACCCACGGTCGTCTACCTCAACGCCAGTTCCCTCGCCCAGCAGGTCATCGGAGAATGGCCGGCGACCAACGGAGACGATGACCGCGTCGACATCGATCCGCTCGTTCTCACCAAATATCACCGTGGTGCCATCAGCGCGCGGCTCATGTCCCTGCACGGCAACGCCGGTGCGAACCGTAATGCCGCGCTTCTCAAAGGACTTGACGACGACATTTGCGACGTCTTTGTCGCATCCTGGAAGTATCGCTGGCATCGCCTCGAGAAGGGTGACCTTCGACCCGAGATCGGCCATCATGGAGGCGAATTCGCAGCCGATTGCGCCACCACCGATGACGACAGCGGTTGCGGGAATCTTGTCCAGGTCCAACACCTCATCGGAGGTGAGAATGACCTTTCCGTCTGGTTGGAAGGCGGGAATGATGCGCGGAGCTGAGCCAGAGGCAAGAATCACGAACTCACCGTGGAGCAGCGAGAGATTGCCATCGGCGTCGGTGACCTGCACACTGCGGTCACTCAGCATCTTTCCCGTGCCGGGAATTGTGGTGACCTTGCGACCCTTGAGTGCGCCAGAGAGACCGCGAAAGAGCTGTTCAACGATCTTTCCCTTGCGATCGAGGCTCGTTGCGAAGTCGATCGTCGGGTCGGCAGTGATGATGCCAAACTCCGCGGCGTGCTTTACCGCGCGATAGACACTCGCGGTCTCGAGAAACTCCTTTGCAGGGATGCACCCTCGGTGAAGGCAGGTCCCACCGACCTTGTCCTTCTCCACCATGGCAACGGACAACCCGGCGGCAGCGCCATAGAGCGCAGCTGCATAACCACCAGGTCCACCGCCAATGATGACGACGTCATATTCCTCGTTCACCACGGCCTCGTCCGGCGTAGGGACCACCTCCAACGTTAGGTTCGTCGCGACAATGGGCGCAACGAACGTCCTTTTACCCAACGCCGACCCCACCTGCCGTGCTGAGTTACCGCTCTACACTAACCACCCCAAACCATGCCTTACCAAGTCAGCGTGTGAACAGTTTGGGACTTTTTTGTCATTTCAAATTCTGTAGGGCCAGTCACCACCGCTGGCTGGCTTAGCTGGGTTGACCCTCCCCAACTATCATCCCGGCCGCTACCGTCACATTGCTCACCTCATCAACCAAAATGAAGCTTCCAGTCAGACGGTTTCGCGCGTAGCTATCCAAATAGAGCGGTTCAGTGGTCTTCAGGGTGATACCGCCAATGTCGTTCAATTCGAGCTCAGTCGCCGCTTCGTCGTGATCAAGCGTATTCACGTCACGACGGAAATCGATCGACTGTACTAAGGCGCGCGCCCACCGTGAGGTGTGTTTGATGGCGAGTTTCTGTCCGACTCGCATCGGTGACTCCGCCATCCAGCAGATCACTGCTGTGAGCTCCTGGCTGACCTCTGGTTGATTCCCCGCCACGCAGAAGAGATCGCCTCGGGAGATATCGAGGTTGTCGGCGATGCGCACGATGACCGACATTGGAGCGAAAGCCTCTTCAAGGGAACCGTCCATTGTTTCAATGGCCGTGATCGTCGTGGTCTTTCCCGAGGGCAACACGGTGATCTCGTCACCGACATGCAACACTCCGCCCGCTACTTGGCCGGCATAGCCGCGGTAATCGTGCAGCTCCGCTGCATGAGGACGAACGACCCGCTGCACTGGAAACCGCACGTCGACGTAGTTGTGACCAGAGTCGACATCTACCTCCTCGAGATGCTCGAGCAGAGAGGGTCCCCGATACCACGGCATCGCAGTCGACCGATCGACGACGTTGTCCCCGACGAGCGCAGAGATCGGAATGTAGGTCAGCTCGTCGACCTCAAGATCCTTGGCGAACTCACCAACCTCATCACAGAGCTCCAAAAAGCGATCCTCCCGGTAACCGACGAGGTCCATCTTGTTAATACAGACCACCAAGTGGGGAATCCGAAGCAACGATGCGATAGAGGCATGTCGCCGTGTCTGCTCGGTGACGCCGTTACGCGCATCTACCAAAACGAGCACAAGATCTGCCGTTGAGGCACCGGTCACCATGTTTCGCGTGTGCTGAATATGACCAGGCGTGTCCGCGATGATGAACTTGCGCTTCGGGGTGGAAAAGTAGCGGTAGGCGACGTCGATCGTGATGCCCTGCTCACGCTCAGCCCGGAGCCCGTCGGTCAAAAGTGCGAGGTCAACGTACTCGTCACCGCGAGCGTTGGAGGTTCGTTGTACCGAGTCGAGCTGATCTTCGAATATCTGCTTTGAGTCATAGAGCAGACGACCGATCAGCGTCGACTTTCCGTCATCGACCGATCCCGAGGTGGCAAAACGGAGGAGTTCCATTAGAAGTACCCCTCACGCTTTCGATCCTCCATCGCCGCCTCAGAGACTCTGTCATCTGAGCGTGTGGCCCCTCGTTCGCTCAAACGCGCAACGGAGGTCTCAGCGATCACCATCTCCGGGTTGATCGCATCGGACTTCACCGCTGCCGTACAGGTCATATCTCCCACCGTGCGATAACGAATGGTTGCGTCAAAGACAGCCTCACCATCGTAGGGAGGCGTAAATGGACCGACAGCGATGAGCATATTTTCACGTT
>CAIMWD010000092.1 GCA_903845085.1 uncultured Acidimicrobiaceae bacterium | reverse complement strand
GACTATCGCTGCCCATTCGCGCGCAATGCGCACGACCATCTCGTCACGGCACTCCTTGACGGAGCCGACTATGAGGTGCAATTCCTCGGCTTCTCGCTGACACAGAGCAGTCGCGAGGAGGGAGCTCCCTCTGCCTTCACCGACCCCACCTGTCACAGTGAGCTGATCGCCGTCGCGGCAGGCATAGTCGTTCGCGAAACGATGCCGGAGAAGTTCCTTCTGGCTCATCGCTCACTGTTTGAGATCCGACATGGCGAAGGGGCAGATCTTCGTGACTCCGAGGTCATCCGGCGCGCGCTCCTTCGCGTCGATGTCGACGCCGATCAAGTCTTCGCGGAGATCGAACGAGGTTGGCCGATCGACACGTTACGCGAAGAACATGAATTTGCCGTTAACGAGCACCATGCATTTGGCGTGCCGACCTTTATCGCTGGTTCAGAGGCAGTGTTTGTCCGCCTCATGAATCGCGCACAGGGCGATGTGGATCTTGCGCACCGAACGTTGGGTCAAGTAGTCAATCTGCTCGAGAACCATCCAGAGATCAATGAATTCAAACACACAACGGTGCCGTATTAGCCCCTTCCTTCGTCCCGGTGATCGCGAGAGGAGGCGACCAGTAGGTCGCCTCCTCTCTCTATCACCCGCACCAACGCCCTAAGAGCGCCAGCGTCTAGTTCACGATGGGAAGGTCCTCTGCAAGGGAGATCGGCTCATCATCTCCGACGCCGAGACCCAGGGGAACGTCTACCGGAGGCGTCATCGTCGCCTGGCGTACCCGCTCGTCGATCTCAATTACCAGCTCTGGATTATCACGAAGAAACTGCTTTGCGTTCTCGCGTCCCTGCCCAAGCTGCTCACCCTCATAGGTGTACCACGCGCCGGACTTCTTGACGATCGCGAGATCGACCGCGACATCGAGGATGGATCCCTCACGGCTAATGCCGGTTCCATACATGATGTCGAATTCGGCGGTCCTAAAGGGAGGAGCACACTGGTACTTCACGACCTTCACTCGAGTGCGGTTTCCTACGATCTCCGCGCCATCTTTGATCTGTTCGACACGACGGATATCAAGACGCACAGAGGAATAGAACTTGAGCGCACGACCACCTGGGGTGACCTCCGGCGAGCCATAAATTACGCCGATCTTCTCGCGAAGTTGGTTAATAAAGAGCGCGATCGTTGAGGAGCGGCTCAACGTACCCGTGAGCTTCCGAAGTGCCTGCGACATAAGGCGAGCCTGCAACCCAACATGGCTGTCACCCATCTCGCCCTCGATCTCTGCTCGCGGAGTAAGCGCCGCAACGGAGTCGATAACGATCACATCGATCGCACCGGATCGGATCAGCATGTCGGCGATCTCCAGCGCCTGTTCACCGGTATCGGGCTGAGAGATCAAGAGCTCATCGATATCCACACCGATCGCCTTCGCGTATACCGGATCGAGTGCATGTTCCGCATCGATGTAGGCGCAGGTACCGCCGTTTCGTTGTGCCTCGGCGACGACGTGCAACGCAAGCGTGGACTTACCGGAGGATTCAGGACCATAAAGCTCAACGATGCGACCACGGGGAAGCCCCCCGATTCCAAGTGCAAGGTCGAGCGACATCGCACCGGTAGAGATCGACTCAATCTGAAGGTGAAGGTTCTCCCCCATCTTCATCACGGAGCCCTTGCCGAATTGCTTCTCGATCTGTCCTAGTGCTGCGTCGAGCGCCTTGTCCTTTTCCATCCCTCACTCACTTTCGTTTCGACGGTTCTATCGCTGGTATCTGCTCCGGCAACGTAGTGTTTGGCTGCGTCACTCAGCGATTAGGTCACTAAAAGACCAGCTAGATGGTTACCTTGTCTACTCACATCACTGTAGTTCACGAACAGGTGTTCGTGTTGTCATCATCGATAAAACTTCTTATCGAGATGAGATGGTGACGAGTTCACGCCCGAGTACAGCCCCTCGTCAACGCGCGAGTAGGCGCTCGCGAAGATTTCCGAGTGCGGCGATCGTGGCGAGTTCACGCACACGCTGTCGATCGCCAGTGAGCTGGAGAGAGATCGCTGCCACCTCGGTATCGCTGAGGGCAATTCCAACAAAACAGGTGCCCGGTGGTAGCCCCTCCTGAGAGGTGGGCCCCGCGACGCCAGTGGTTGCAATCGCCACATCGCTGCCAAGTGCTCGCCGTGCACCGAGTGCCATCGCGATCGCACACTCACGTGTGACAACCGGCCCCTCAGGAACCGCAAGAAGCTGGAACTTAACCTTGGAGTTATAGGCGACTACCGCACCCGTGAACCATTCACTTGCCCCGGGTACCGCCACAATCCGTGAGGAGATAAGCCCACCGGTGAATGACTCTGCAAGTCCCAGCGTAAGACCTGAGGCACGCAGTACCTCACCGACCGCGTGCTCCATCGTCTCGCCGTCCAGCCCAAAGACGCTCGATCCAAGGATCTCGCGCAACGCAATCTCCTCACGGTCGAGAATCTCGTTGGCGCGCGCACTATCGGGGGCCTTCACCGTGAGGCGAACCTTGACCCCCTCAATTCCACTAGCAAGAAATGCGATGGTTGCTCCAGATGGATCGTTCTCAAGCGCATCTACCCGGGGGGCCACCATCTCTGCGATACGCGACTCTGCGATTCCGAAGGTACGAAGGGTCCTACTCTTGATAGTCGCTGTTACTCCTGCACGTAACCCAAGATCAACCAAAACGGATCGCTCCATCATCTCGCGCATCTCATGAGGAACGCCCGGGAGGCAGTAGATAACGCGATCGACAACGGGGCAGATGAGTCCCGGTGCAGAGCCGAGGCGCTGTTCGATAATTGCCGCGCCTTGAGGAACCTCCGCTTGACGAAGATTGTTCTCGCTCATCTCGCGTCCCCGTGAGCGAAACATCTCCCGAACCATCTCCTCTGCCCGAGGCTCATTTATGAGTGGTACGTCCATGACTCGAGCGACTGCCTCGCGAGTGATGTCATCTTGCGTGGGTCCGAGCCCTCCACAGGTGATGACCACATCGGCACGGGTTAATGCGTGTCGAAGAACTCCGACCATCCGATCAAGGTTGTCTCCAACGCGTGATTGATAGAGACAATCGTGTCCATGTAACGCAAGCTGCTCCGCGATCCAGGTCGAATTTGTATCGACTATCTGACCCAAAAGCAGCTCCGTGCCAATTGCGACAATCTCCACCTGCATGATTAACCTCGTTCCGCGCGCGCAGCCAAGAGGCGTCGGCCATCGAGCAGGTACTCCGCACCGGTGTAGAGAGTGAGCGCCACCGCAACCCATAGGAGCGATCTTGGGACATTTACCCACGCGCCAGTAAAGGGTGGAAAGAACGCACAACCAATGGCAAAGTCCTGTACAAGGGTCTTCCATTTCGCGAGATAACTCGCAGGAATCGAGATCTCAAAGCGGCTCACTCGAGTACGGAACAGACTCATCGCAACCTCACGAAACGCGATCAAAAGTACCGGAATCCAACTAAAAAGATGCACTTCGGCGAGGACAACTAGTGCGGCAAGCACCAGGAACTTATCCGCAAGCGGATCGAGAAACGCACCGGAGCTAGTGGTTCCAAATCGACGTGCGAGATGTCCGTCGAGTCCGTCGGAGAATGCGAGTCCGATCCAGATAATCCAGAGCCACCAAGATCGCGGTCCAATCTCATGAATACCAAAGGCAAATGCGGGAGCGGCGAGCAGCCGCGAGAACGTCAGCGCATTTGCGGGTGTTGCGATCGCGGAGGGACCAAAGATGTGCTCACGTTGTTCGGCCATATTCATCAGTTCCCGCCGTCCTCGGCAGCACCTTGTGTGATGGGCCGAGCGATGAGATCCGGGCCCACCGCATCGACAATGGTCGCATCCACGAAACTGCCGGGGACAAGTCGGTCATCGATCTCAATAATTCCGTCGATCTCGGGGGCCTCTCGGTGCGATCGTGCGACTCCAGGTCGATCGATCAATACTCTGGTGACTGTCCCAACCAACTCCCGCCGCTTACGAGCAGTGATGGCGTCTTGAATTTCGCTGGCTTCGCGTAACCGCTCCATCGCCAGCTCTCGTGGTACCTGATCACCAAGGGCAGCAGCGTATGTACCCTCTTCGCGTGAGTAGGGAAAGAAACCTACCCAATCAAGATCTGCCTCTTCGAGGAAATCGAGCAGCGCGTCGTGATCCTCCTCAGTCTCACCCGGATAGCCAAGAATGAAGGAGGAGCGGAAAGTTGCCTCAGGGTCAAGGTGGCGGATCCGATGAATACGCTCAAAGAAACGCTCACTTGAACCGAATCGGCGCATCTTACGCAGCAGAGGTGCCGACACATGCTGTAGCGAAAGATCGAAATAGGAGAGCCCGCTCGAAATCACGGTATCGATCAGTTCATCGGTCAGCGAGGAGGGGTAGAGGTAGAGGAGACGAACTCGCTCGGTCTCCTTTCGCACGGCTCGCACCAGAGCGTTGAGTTCTCCGCGTTGGTCGATGTCGTTTCCATAGGAGGCAAGGTCCTGCGCAACAAGAACTACCTCAGCGACCGAGAGAGCGCGGACCTCCGCAAGAATCGACTCGCGAGAGCGCGAGGATTGAGGTCCACGAAAACTCGGAATGGCGCAAAACCCACAATTGCGGTCACAGCCCTCCGCGATCTTCACATAGGCCCACGGCGCAGTGACCGGCGAACGCGGTAGATCCATCAGGTGGTGGCTCTCCGTACGCTCGACTCCTGGACGCCAGCGTGGCCCTCTCGAGAGCGTTACCGGGACGCCGACATCAGCCACCAGATCGATCTCGGGATATCCGTCGGCGAGCTCCTCGCCTGAGCGGGCAGCTAAACAGCCAGTGACGACGAGGCGAGCGCCGACCCGTCGACGTGAGATCATCCCCTCGACGACCTCACGGGACTCCTGACGTGCGGCGTCGATAAAAGCGCAGGTGTTTACAACGACGAGATCTGCGGACTCTGGGCTATCGGCTGGACGCATTCCCTCGGCGAGCAGCGAGCCGGCGATCTTCTCCGAGTCGACCTGATTCTTTGGGCAGCCTAGGGTTTCGATCCAATAGTGCTCAGCCACACGGCCAGCGTACCAAGTGCAACCCCGAACTCCCTCGGCGCCCTAAAAATGTCGGAATTCGGAGGACTATCGCAACCATCCCGCGAGAGGCCGATCTCTTAGCTCTCTCCCTCGGTCTCTTCGATCTCGAGATTCCGCGCATGGTGCTCATGCTCGTCGCCGGTAATAATTCCACGCTCGTGCAGTTGATCGAGGTGCGCCCTCGAGGTCCTTGCGCTTTGCTCGGATAGCGTCTCACCGATATGACTCACCTTTAGGAGATCTGGTCGATCGCGCAGCTCCTGCAACCTTGCCAACATCTCCCGCGGACGAGAGAGGTGCCGAAAGGTGAGTGTCCCCCCTGCCGCGCCAACATCCACAACGAGCGTTCCTCTCCCGAAAAGTCGGTCGCGGAGGCGCTGGTCGACATGAATCTCCACGATTGAGGTGAGCATCGCCTCACGTGTGCGATGGCGCAGGAGACCGGTGCGATAGATAAGACGGCTCGTAGTGAGCACCAACGTGGTCGAACGAAAGCGCATAGCGGTAATCGCCAGATTCGAGACAACCAGGAGAAAGACGAAGCCGATTATGGCGCCAAACCAAAGCGGGGCTCCGTGCCAGAGAAAGAAACCTGCACCGACTCCCGCGAGGATCAATAGTGAGCTCACGATCGTGGGTAACAGCAGGAAGAGATGGAGCCCGCGCTCAAGAACGATCTCCTCGTCACTGAGTAGAAGGCGCCGCGGGAGGGTCATCGCCGCCTCGCTTGGAGAGCCAACACACGGAGCTGTTGAGGCGAGGTATCCAAGGGCGAACTCGCGATCTGACGCATCCCCGGCAGAATCTCAGCCGAGCTTTGCGGCGATGCTCTTCGCATCCCGGAGGAGCACGCCGTCTGCTCCCTGTGCGTTGTAGCGCGCGGCGGGAAACTCGACGGCCTCGCGAAGGAGCCGAAGGAGAATCTCTTCAAAGGCAATCACCGGCTCGACAAAGAGGTGCCGAGAGAGCGATCCGGGAATCGTGTTGATCTCATTGAGCACCAGGTATTCGCCGTCAGAGAGAAAGTCGATTCTCGCAACCCCCCGCACACCCAGCGCGATTGCCGCTCTTCGAGCGTCCTCCCGGATCCGCTCTTCGAGTCCAGCATCAATCTTTGCAGGAAGCTCGCGAGCTGCAGCATCCATCCCACTCCCCCCAACGTACTTATCCCGATAATCCAAGATCTCGGTCGCCCGTGAGGAACGAATCGGACGCTCTATCGCGGAGAGCGTGAGCTCTGGATAACTCATAATGCCAATTTGAAGATCGAAGAGATCAGCTCGATAGGGTTCGATCACTGCGCCACGCCGCAGATGCACGTTGGTCGAGAGACGAGCTTTGGCGGTTGCGAGGTCAGCAACGACGTCGATTCCGATGGAAGAGCCACCAAAGCGTGGCTTAACGATATAGGGCCCGTCGCCCTCGAACTCGGACAGGGACCCAGTCAAAACGTGACGCGAGAGAGTGGGAATTCCCACACCACGGACTACCTCTCCGGTTGCGAACTTATCCATGCCAAGCGAGGCCGAGGCCACAGAGGGCCCGGTGTAGGCGACACCGGCCAGATCCAGGGCTCCCTGCAACGAACCATCCTCGCCCGGGCCACCATGTGCGCAGATAACGATCGCCTCGAGCGCCAACGCCTCAAATTTTGTGGATATTCGGCCACGTCGGGCGACAAAGCCACCCTCGGCACCGATGAGGAGCGACAGTGGCTCCGCCTCTCGTGGCGGTCCCTCGGCAAAATCTTTTGCCTCTCGTGCTGTAGGAGTCCGGAAGAATTCGCCTGTCTTTGCCCAATAGATACGTTCGACAACCGAAAAACGTCCAGACAATTCGAGCGCATGCACCGCTTGCAACGCGGTCAGGATCGAAACGTCGTGCTCAGGTGAGGGACCTCCAAAGAGGACAGCGATACGCGAGGGGAGATTTGCCATGGCGCAATGCTAGGCAATCGACTCCCGCACTACCGGTGAAACCGCGGATCTCGATCGCTCTCACACCGTCGATCTAGGCGTAGTGGTCGGGGAGGTCGTTCTCGTAGAGCACCGCATCGCCTTCGCTGAGCGTCGTGCGGATCCATGCGACGGCTGTCTCACGATTGGGAAAGGTGCGAACCTCTGCATATCCATACGCTCCAGCGAGAAGGGCGCGGCGGTTCGTCCGACCAACAACTGCGATGATGTCGCAGATCTCTGCGGCCTCCGCAGCGAATTGGCGGTTCTCCGCAAATTGCAGCGGTCCCAGCTCCACCATTCCAGGGGTAACAAGTACTCGACGATGACCCTCACCTCCCGTTTGTGCGAGAAGCGAGATGGCGTGGCGTGCACCTACAGGGTTCGAGTTAAAGGTGTCATCCAAGATAACCATGCCACGCTCGCCTACCGTGGCGACGAGACGATTCGGTGGCTGGGGCAACGTGGTGAACAACGGCAGGAGTTCAGCGGGGTCCTCGCCAATTGCGAGTGCCGCGCCAAGCGCACACGCCACATTCGAGAGAGCGATGGCCGCGCTCTCCGATGGTATGTCGACCGATCCCGCAGGCACACCTGCGACGTACAGATCGAGCTGCGTCTCACTGGCGATAATGGCGAGATCGGCATTTTGATCTGTGAGCGAACAGACGATCACGCGTTTGCCTACAGAACGAAGGGGTGTCACCAGTGTCAGGAGGAGCGGATCCTCTCCATTGAGGACCACACTCGAGGCCCGTTCGGCTATCTCTGCCTTCGCCGCGAGCGTGACGTCAAGGCGTCGAAAGCGCTCAAGATGGACAGGGCCGATGGCAGTAATTACTGCGACGGAGGGAGTCATCCATGCGCACATCGCACGGATCTCTCCCGGACCGTACGTTCCCATCTCTGCGATGAGGAGTTCAGTACCAGATACCAGATGTTCATTGACCGTCCGGGCGAGACCGGCCTGATTGTTATAGCTCCGCGGACTCGCCAGAACCACTCGACGCCCCTCCAGAAGGTGCGCAAGATATCCCTTGGTCGAGGTTTTCCCATAGGAACCGGTAATCGCGACGATCACCGGTTGTACGCGGGCAAGACGCTGTGTGGCCTGATGGACGTAACGTGCGCCAAGGCGCCGCTCCAGAGGCGCCATTATCCAGAGTGCAAGGTCTACCAAAAGTGGAGAGGCCAGTGCCACCGCGCCAGCGAACGGTAGGGCGCCGGCGTGCGGAAGGAAAAGGACGGGGATCACGACGCCAAGTAGCAGCAGCGCGCCAGTCAAGGCCGCGAGCGACCGGAGTCGACGCGTGAGCGCTAAGGACGAGGTGCGCCCCCGCAGACCTAAACCGACGGGCGCTCCCACAAGAATTACGGCAACTCCCAACCCCGTCAGCGCGTCCCACCAGCTACCGACGACGAGCGATATGCCTACGACCAAGATCAGACGGTTCCACCCGCTCGATCGCCACCAACGCAGGGCAAATCGCGTGACGGAACCCGACAGGTAATGCTCGCGCTGTGCGATACGGAGCCAACGGCTCAGGCCAACAAAACCACCGATGACCAATCCGCTCATTACGAGATATCGCATCAACGCAGCCGTTCAATCGCCGCCACGATGCTCGCGGGCGCATCGAGAGGGGTCTGATGACCCACCCCTGGAAGCACCACAAGTGCAGCGGAGGCAAAGAGGGGCAACGCGCGTTCCACCATCGCAACGGGAGCGGCGGTGTCATTAGCCCCCCAAACGAGCTGTACCGGCGCATCGATCTCGCGAATTGTCTCTGCGTAGTCCTCATTCACCAGCCGCACAAAGATCTCTCGCATTACGCCGGTTACCGCGTTGTAATCGAAAGATCCATTGCGCTGTCGCATCCGCTCGAGAAAGCGGTCGGGTAAAAACGCATGTCGAGTGAGATGGCGCACTACTCGATAGCGCAGCGAAGGAGACCCTTGCGCACGACTGAGCAATCGAGGTACACCGGCGAGCACCAGCCCGCCGAGACGTCCCGGGTTGCGGCGTGCGAACTCCAGCGCCACCCCCCCGCCAAAGGAGTGTCCGACCACGATGCAATCGCTCGCGAGGTAGGGGAGGATCTCATCGAGCAACGCAGCGTAACCTTCGGAGTTCGTCGCCTCAACTGGCTCTGGCGAGGCGCCAAATCCCGGAAGATCGAGAAGTAGCGCCGGTTCGTCCGCGGGTAGCTCTTCCGCGAGGACGAGAAAGTCACGATGATCATGTGCCCATCCGTGAAGACAGAGGATGCGAAAGGGGGGTACGCCCCTTGGCTCGCCGAAGAGTCTGCCGGATCCAAAGGCCTGAAGCACGAGAGAGACGATACCAACCCCCCGCTGCGTCGGACTGACAGCCCCGTTGTGTACGGTTCCATCTATGGTTTCCCTCGAATCGACCGACCATCTGCTGCGGGGCTGTGACGACTCGCAACGCGCGGCGATTATGAGTGAGGAGTCTCCGTTGCTGGTGATCGCGGGCGCCGGATCGGGCAAGACCCGCATCCTCACCCGACGGATCGCGTGGCGAGTGGCCACGGGGGTCGCATCTCCCTCCACCTCTTTGGCGCTTACCTTCACCCGAAAGGCAGCGAGCGAACTCCGACTCCGACTACGCGAGCTCGGTCTGCCCCTTCCGGTCACCTCGGGAACTTTTCACGGTGTGGCACTCGCACAGCTCCGTCAACGCGCACTCGATCGTGATCGTCCGCTCCCCGTCCTTGTGGAATCCAAGGCACGTATCCTCTCCACGATTCTTCCCGATCTGGCCAACCGTAGATCCGGACGAGCCCCACTCGATCGACGCGACCTCATCGGTGGCGTCGCGGGCGAGATCGAGTGGGCGAAGGCGCGCCTCATCACCCCGGAGCGATATTCCCGGGAGGCGCAGGTTGCCGGCCGCACGCCACCGATCGACGTCGATGCGGTCGCGGAAAACTACCAGGCGTATGAGACCGAACGGAAACGCCGTCGTATGTACGACTTCGACGATCTCTTGACGACACTCGCAGAGCTCATCGAGCGGGATCCGGACTTTGCTGCAACACAGCGCTGGAATTTTCGCCATCTGTACGTTGATGAATTCCAAGACGCGAACGCCGCACAACTACGCCTTCTCGATGCATGGCTTGGGGGGCGCCGAGATCTCTTTTGCGTCGGTGACGCTCGTCAATCCATCTATGGATGGAACGGAGCAGACCCTTCGGCGATGGAAAATTTCGCCTCGCGCTATGTGGGATCGCGGGTGATGGAGCTCTCCACTAACTATCGCTCCACCGAGCAGGTCGTCCGCTTTGCGCACTCGATTCTCGCTCGAAGTGGTCCGCCTCCCCGTGTGACGAGGGAGGAGGGTCCTCTGCCAACAATTACGCAATACGCCTCGGCCGAGGAGGAGGCGATCGGCGTCGCTGACGCCATTCGGCGCCAGATCCATCAGGGAACTCGCGTCAATGAGATCGCCGTACTTGCAAGGACAAACGCTCAGCTCATAGTGATCGAACGGGCGCTCAGTCAGGCGGGAATCGCGCTCCGACAGACGGGTACGGATCACTTCCTCTCCCGTCCGGAGATTCAGCGGGCGTTAGGCAATCTGATCGACGAGGGAGATCATCGCCGATCGGCCACACAGCGATTCAAGACATGGCTCACCGACCTCTCGCTCAACGACTTTCACGAGGAGAACGATCGACTCACGAACGAGGAATCAGACGACCTCGCAACCCTGCTCCTTCTTGCAGAGGATTATGGCGATCTAGAGCCTCTTCCCTCCCCCGATGGTTTTCGCCGCTACCTCGAGCAGGCGCTACGAAACGACCTTCTTCCTCGGTCCACACCTGCGGTAGATCTCCTCTCCTTCCACCGCGCCAAGGGACTTGAGTGGAAGAGCGTCTTCATCATTGGCATGGAGGAGGGTTACATACCGATCAATCAGGCGAAGACGCGTGCGCAACTCGCTGAGGAGCAACGTCTTCTCTATGTTGCCTTGAGTCGCGCCTCCTCGGAATTGCACTGCTCTTGGTGCACGATGAGGAGCTTCGGAAGACGATCGGTAAAGCGGGATGCATCGCCCTACCTGACTGCACTCGGCGAGGAATTAGCCCGCCTGGCAGAGGCAAAGAGGGTCGACCCGACACGGGCAAAGGCGGCTTTTGCCCAAGGCAGAGCCTTACTTGCCAAGGGAAATACGGTGCCTGAGCGTTAATTCGAGTGGGCACGGGTTGATGTGGGAATAGCGGCACCATGAACTAGCGTTTCCGACTGATATGCACGCAATTGATACGGGGACAGGACCACGCGTATTCGCCCGGCGAATCACGAGCTGGTTCATCTTTCATCCCAAAACAGCCGTGGCAATCTTCTACGCCATAGTTGCCCTATTGGCCAATTTTCCGGTATTTCCTGGTGACACGACACACCTCAACTCCTACACCAGCTACGACATTGTGCAGACCACTTGGTTTCTTGCCTACACGCCCTATGCGCTACTGCACGGCCACAATCTTTTCTATACCGACCTCATCAACAACCCGGTGGGCGTCAATCTCTCCCAGAACACCGGGATGCCACTGCTCGGCCTCATCACCGCACCGGTCACTCTGCTCGCAAGCCCTGTTGCGAGTCTGAATCTGCTTCGCTGGCTCGCCTTTACTCTCTCGGCCTACTCCGCCTACTGGGTCTTCCGCCGCGTCACCAGCTGGAACTTTGCCGCATTCGTCGGTGGTCTTCTCTATGGTTTCTCCCCCTACATGGTCACGCAGGGGTCATTGCACCTCAACCTGACCTTTGTACCGCTTCCTCCGCTCATCTTTTATGTGCTCTTCGAACTCTTTGTACTTCGTCAACGAACACCGCGCCACTACGGATTGATGCTGGGATGGCTCATCGTCGCGCAGTACTTCATCTCCGCTGAAATTCTCGCAACAACAGCCATTGTTGCAATCATTGCGGTGGTTCTTCTCGCGATATCTCGTCCACGCGAAATCCTCGGCCATCTTGGCTTTCTTGCAAAGGCGCTGCTCTTTACATTGCTCCTCATCGCGCTCTTTCTCGGGTACCCGATCTGGTACCTTCAACACGGTCTCGCGCACTACACCGGACCGGCACAGGGCTTTTACAATCCCTTCAATGCCGATCTGCTCGGTCCCGTTGTACCGACGCTTGCACAGATCGTTGCACCACGACATCTGGCGGAGATCGGTTCACATTTTGTGGCTGGTCCCGGTGACCTCAGTGAGAATGGCAGTTACATCGGCATTCCACTGATCTTGGCCTCCCTGTATATGGTGGTGCGCTTCTGGCGCCGACGGTGGCCTATCTATCTCGGACTCGTGACACTCGCGACATTTGTACTCTCACTTGGGCCGCGACTTATCATCGACGGCCGAATACATCCACTGCCCTTTCCGCTTCCCTTTGCAAAGATCAACCACCTTCCGCTCGTGGAGAACTTGCTTCCCGTGCGTTTCTCGCTCTATGTGGTCTTTTTCATCGCTGCGCTCCTCGTCTACGGACTCGAGCAGATTCATCAGGAACGGGTCGCTGACGGTAATAGCGGCATCTTTGTCCGTGCCCGAGGAGCCAACGACATCGCCCACCAGCTACTCGGTTGGGTGATCGCTCTCGCCTGCGTGATCACGCTGTTACCGAATTTTCCCTACCACGCCTATCGCCTCCGCCTTAATTGGTCAGAGAGTCCAAAGGGCCTTGCGATTATCCCCACCGGCGATCGAGTCCTTACCTATCCCTACCCCTCTGTCTTTGCCGACACGCCGATGCTTTGGCAGGCGCTCAGTGGAATGCGATTCAACCTTCTCGGCGGCTACGCACTCATTCCCTCCGCCACCGGTTCGGCCTCACTTATTCCGGCCACGAACAATCCCGTCGATGTTCAGGCGATGCTGGAGGACAGCGTCTCACCGGTGCCGCCGCCCGGGGTGCTCGATCGATACGCGACTGCGGTCGCCTATGCCGCGAATACCGTTTCGCTGGTCTCCGGTCGATCACACTTTCATCAGGCGATGAACACTCAGCGAATTTCAGCAACGATCTACTCAGTGGATCCCACGGCAAACACGATGATCGTGTGGGTGAAGCGGTTGAATCCCGTCACCATCGACATCACCCCAACGACGACATTCAATCTGGGTTCGCGAACCAAGGTTGGTCTCCTCGGACTCCGTCCTCTCGACCATGTCGTAATCACTGGAACCGAGAACCAGGGAACGATCAACGCAGTCTCGGTTGCGCATCTACGCACCTACATCCTTGCGAATAGGGTCAACGATGTCGTGGTAGATCTCGGTTTACTTGACTCAGGAGAGATCGCCCGCTGGTTCCGCCTTGCACTCGGTCCACCGACCCGTGCCGGCGCGGGAGGCGAGATCTGGCTCAATGCGGAGGCGAAGGCCGCAGCCTATGGCGGTCAGCCCTAGTAACTCAATAGGGCCAAGTACTGCTTTTAGCCGGATCTCCTCAGTTGGGCCGAGTACTGCGACTGGATCGTGCGGTTCAGGAGTCCCTGCTCGCTCATCGATGCACGATTAACGTCCCAAAAAGTCCAGGAGCGCCGAGTTCATCTCATGCGGTGCCTCGTGTGGCACCATGTGTCCACAGGAGAAAACACGCAGCTCGGCTCGCGGTATCAGGGAGGCGGTGAGCTCTCCCAATTCCAGCGCATTCACCTCATCCGCGCTTCCCCAAAGGACGAGCGTCTCTGCACCGATCTTCGGCAGGCGCCGTTGCGTGTTGTAACGGGCACGCGTCTCGCCGTTGTTCATACTGGCCAATATTTTGCGATAGGCCTCAAGCGCACCCGGCGTGGTGATGTTCTCCCAGTCATATAGGGTCCAATCCGCTGCCTCCGCCTCGGTGATACCCGGCAGCGCCCTGATACGCGCAAGCGTCTCCTCCTCTGAGGGCGGAACAAATTCCGTCATCTGCGCAAGTGTTCTTGTCGCTACTCCTCCACTCGCGGTCAATACCAACCGCTGCACGCGCGACGGACTCTCGTAGGAAAAGAGTGAGGCGATCCAACCCCCCATTGAATGACCCACGATATTTGAGGAATCGAGGCCGAGCGCATCTTGGAATTCGCGCACAAAATCGACGAGGTAGGCGAAGGAGTAGCCCTGTTCAAGACGATCACCGGTTCCCCAACCGACGAAGTCCGGTGCAATTACTCGCATACCCTCCGAGAGCTGCTCGAGGTTGCGGTACCAGCTCGTTCCGCCCGCGCTATACCCCACACCATGCAGCAGGATCGTCGGTGTGCCCTCTCCGAGATCGAAATATCGTGTCCGACCATGACTCAGTGTTACCTCGCGGCGTGCGTGATCCAAGATCTCCGACAATTCTCTCTCCCTTTACAGTGCGTTCGACGGTCAATTTGATCCAACGAGCGCCACGTGGTCTGTCAATTATCGACACCGCGCTCCAACCAATCGCGGATGAGATGCCCTCCGGCGGAGAGCGTGGAGGGAACTCCCAGTGATCCATCTGCATAACCGCGACGGAGCTCCTCGCGGGTAAACCAGCGGACCTCATGATGCTCCTCATTTCCGCGAAGATCGCCGTATGGCGCATGCGCCTCGTAGGCCAACATCAGTGATGAGGGAAATGGCCAGGGCTGACTTCCTCGATAGCGAAGCCCATCTACGCGGAGTCCAACCTCCTCAAAGACCTCGCGACAAAGCGCGGCCTCGGGTGACTCTCCGGCCTCGACAAATCCCGCGAGCGTGGACCAGCGACCATTAGCGGAGCCGATCCGACGTCCAAGGACACAGCGGTCGCCGTCGGAGACCAACATGATGACCGCGGCATCACTACGGGGAAATATCGTTGCATCACAACCGGCACAGCGGCGCACGTGTCCGGCCTCGCTCGGACGTGTCAGCTGTCCACAGTGGGGGCAGTACGGCGCCTGCTGGTGCCATGTCGCGAGCGCAACCGCGAGCGCTGCGGCGCTCTGTTCGAAAGCATCCAACGAGAGCGCGATATCACGGAGAGAGCAGAAGACCGCCTCCTCGTGAGAACCCATCAGCGACGGATCGACATCAGCGAGAGCAAAGAGTGATTCCTCACTCTCGGTAACGCCGAGAAAGATCGCATCCTCGGGAAGCTCGGAAGATAGCTCGGTCGGAGAACGCCAGTGCAGACCACCTTCGGGGCGAACCAAGACGTTATTTTTTCCCGCGACCAAGAGCAGGAGACTCGCGCTGTCACGCCACTCCCTCTCGAGTAACTTCGTGTCTTTTCGCAGCTCAGCACGCCGATCAAGAGAGATATCAGCGAAGGGAAGTTGAAAAAGATCTTCGTCGAGTATCACCTCCGTAGGATAGGCCGAGAAGGTATCCTTGCGCAGTGCCACGACAAACACTATGGGACTATTTCGGCTTTGCGCCCCCAAAGCACCGACATCGACGCTCACGATCGCGTTCGCTGCAGGTAGCGATTGGGTTCGCCCTCGCGCTCGTGGTGGCAGGAATCAGCGTCACGCTCTTGCACCACAATCCGGCGAAATTGCCCTCGTCAGCCCCCTATATAGCTAACTCGGGGGTCTCTGGGAGTTCTGGTGCCTCCGGTGCGAGCGGATCCTCCGGTGCCAGTGGTAACTCTGGAGTAAGCGGAGGCTCTGGGGTAAGCGGAGGCTCTGGAACCTCTCTCGGGACGGTGAGCCCACCTGCGACGGCAAGGGTAGAGCCAAATACCACGATCGCGACGACGACCACTCCCGCCCTGCCCCCCTCCTCAATCTTGGTTGAGGTTGTTAACGGTTCAGGAGCGACCGGTCAGGCGAGTCAGGCCGCCACCGCGCTGCAAGCTGCAGGATTCAAGGTCAATGGAACGGCAGATGCCCCCTCCTATAGCTACACCTCCAGCGTGATCTCGTACGCTCCTGGTTTGCTCGCGGCGGCCCAGACGCTGGCCGGATATGTCGGTGGTGGGGCTACGCTCGAAGCATCGTCCTCAGTGCCGGCCGGCGAGGTCCAATTGACAACCGGCAGCTCCTTTACCGGGATTACCAGCTCCTGAGCGAACGGCATCTCTCCCAGGTCCGATCAAAAATGAAAGAGGATAACGTGACCAACGTCTCCATCAATGATCGCTCCAACCGCTCGACCGGGCGTCGGGTTCGCCAAATTGCGGCACCACTTGGCGCACTCGCGCTCTTGGTAGGCCCTTTCGCCGCACTCTCACCGGCACAGAGTGCTCTGCCAAGTGCCAAGACGCTCATCGCAGAGATGAAGAGCGCCATCAGCACGCAGTCAAGTGTTCATCTCGTCATCAACGCCGTGCAGATCGCACCGCGCGCCAGTGAGACGATGAAGGTTGATGCCAACAAGACCGTTGGCCATCAGAGCTCAGTCTCTGGCAACGAGAACGCACAGGTAATTCTCACCACCGGTGGCGCCTACTTCTCGGGTAACAGCTCGGGCCTT